>CAJQKW010000038.1 GCA_905478975.1 uncultured Pseudomonadales bacterium
ACACCGCAATAGGCGCAGGTGGTAATCACTGAGTGCTCAGGCTTACCGGCTTCAATAATACTTTTTTCGGTCAAGGTTGCGGTGGGACAGGCATTAACACAGGCACCACAGGAGACACATTCGGAATCCATAAAGTCTTCCGCCTGACTGGCGCTGACTTTGGATTCAAAACCACGGCCATCAATGGTCAGTGCAAAGGTGCCCTGCACTTCTTCACAGGCGCGTACGCAGCGTGAGCAGACAATGCACTTGGAGGGGTCGAAGGTGAAATAGGGATTGGATTCGTCTTTCTCGGCGACTAAATGATTTTCGCCCTCAAAGCCGTAGCGCACCGAACGCAGGCCCACTTCACCGGCGGTATCTTGCAGTTCGCAGTCACCGTTGGTTGGACAGGTTAGGCAGTCCAGTGGGTGATCGGAGATATACAGTTCCATCACATTGCGACGCAGTTTGCCGATGGCTTCGGACTGGGTTTTGACCTCCATACCGGCTTCGACGTTGGTGGTGCAGGAAGCGGGGAATCCTCGACGGCCTTCAATTTCGACTAGGCAAATGCGGCAAGAGCCAAAGGATTTAAGCTGATCGCTGGCGCAGAGACGGGGAATTTTTACCCCGTTCTCGGCGGCAGCACGCATCACTGAGGTGCCTTCTGGCACTGTGACGCTAACGCCATCAATACGCAGGGTGACCATAGTGCTGCTGATACTTTTTGGGGTGCCGTAATCTGCTTGGGGTTCGTAGAATTCCAACATTTAATTTTCTCCCTGAGCCGCGCCCGCAGCGTCTCGTGATGAAGAGCCTGCGGCGTCTTGTAATAAAGAGTCCTGTAATAAAGAGTCTTGTAATGAAGCGCCCGCAGCGTCCTGTAATAAAGAGTCGCGTAATAAAAAGTCTTGGGGGAAATGGGCCAACGCACTGCGCACTGGGTAAGGTGTCATACCCCCCATGGCGCACAGAGAACCAAATTCCATTGTGTCGCAAAGCTCATGCAACAGAATTAAATTATTGTCGCGGTTTTCGTTTGCAACAATTCGATCAATAACTTCAACACCCCGTACCGAGCCAATTCTGCAAGGTGTGCATTTGCCGCAGGATTCTACAACGCAGAATTCCATAGCAAATCTCGCCTGAGCAGCCATATCAACAGTATCGTCAAACACCACAATACCGCCGTGGCCAATCATCGCTTTAATGGCGGCAAAGGCTTCGTAGTCCATGGGAGTGTCCCATTGGGACTCGGGCATAAATGCCCCCAGGGGTCCGCCCACCTGAATGGCGCGAATGGGGCGGCCGCTATAGGTGCCCTGCCCGTAATCTTCCACCACTTCACGCAGTGTTACACCAAAGGCTAATTCAATCAGACCGCCGCGTTTAATATTGCCTGCCAGCTGAATGGCTAAGGTGCCTCTTGAGCGACCCATACCAAAGTTCTGATAGTTTGCTGCGCCCTGCTCCAGAATGCTTGAAATCGCCGCTAAGGTGAGCACATTATTGACCACGGTTGGCATGCCAAACAAACCTTCGATGGCCGGCAGCGGTGGCTTGGCGCGAACCATTCCACGCTTACCCTCTAGGCTCTCTAGCAATGAGGTCTCTTCGCCACAGATATAGGCACCGGCACCCAGGCGCACTTCCAGATGGAAGGTTTTGCCGGAGCCCTGAATATTTTCGCCGAGAAAGTTAGCTTCGATAGCACGGTCGATGGCGATATTTAATAGTTTGTGCGCGACCGGATATTCCGAACGCAGATAGATATAACCTTGAGTCGCACCCACGGCTAACCCGGCGATAATCATGCCTTCAATTAGCTGATAAGGATCTGACTCCATTACTAGACGGTCGGCAAAGGTTCCAGAATCACCCTCGTCGGCATTGCAGACTATGTATTTTTGACAGGGCTCTTTATCCGCCGCGGCGCTTTTACCTGCATCATGCACCGTCTGCCACTTAATACCGGCAGGAAATGCTGCACCCCCGCGACCTCGCAGACCTGAGTCTTTAACCTGATCAACAATCTGCTGGCCGGTCATCTGTAGTGCGTTTGCAAGGCCTTTAAAGCCGTTTAATGTCTGATAGTTATCCAAGCAAACTGGATCACCCAAACCGGCGCGGGCATAGGTGAGTCGCTGCTGAGATTTTAAATAGGGAATATCTGCCACTTCGCCCTGATAGAGGTCATGGCTAGTGGGATCTGATTCCAGTGCATCAATAATGCTCGGAATATCCTTAGCAGAAACCGGGCCGAAGGCAATACGGCCCTTATCTGTTTCTACTTCTAATAAGGGTTCTAACCAAAATAGTCCGCGGGAGCCATTGCGAATAGGCTCTATACCTGCGGTTTGCAATGCCCGAGCCACGGCTTCCGAACCCAGTGCCAGCGCGGTGGTATCTTGGGGAATATAAAAGATCATTTGGCGACCCCCTCTGCTGATGTGAGGTCAGAGATTAGTTGATCAAAGCGGTCTGCATCCACTCGCGCAAAAATATCATCATTGATGCGCACTGAGGGTGAGCAGGCACAGTTGCCTAAGCAGTACACCGGTTCTAGGGTAATGGCTCCATCGGTGGTGGTTTCACCGTAGTCGACAGCTAGGGCTTGCTTGGCGTGGGCTTCCAACTGGCGGGAACCCATAGACTGACAGGCTTCAGCGCGGCAGATTTGCACTGTATGGCGGCCGACTGGACTGGTCTTGAAATCATGGTAAAAGCTGATCACGCCATGGACTTCAGCGCGGGATAAGTTGAGGCCTTTGGCAATAATAGGAACCGCTGTATCAGGGACATATCCTACATCCGCCTGTATGGCATGCAACAGGGGCAATAACCCACCAGGCAAGGCTTTGTATTGCCCGACTAAATCACTGATCGATTGCTGCTCACTTTGGCTGATACCCAACTCAATTACTCCTGTGGTTATTGTTCGCGTCGACACTATTACCCGGCCCGCCAACCGACGCAGTCTAGCACTATCACTACCCTGTTCTGTCTTACCCAAGCGACTCTTATTTACCTAATAAGGACTGCTTATTAAGGCTGATGCTTAAGCCAAAGCCCGGGCGTGAAAGGCGATATGTTGCCCTATAAACGTAGCAATAAAAAAGTAGCTATGATCATAATCCGGCTGCATTCTAATTTGCATGGGGTAATCAGCCACTTGACCTGCCTGAACCAAAAGCTCCGTCTTCAGTTGCTCGCTTAAAAAATTGTCGGCATCCCCCTGATCCACTAACACAGGCAAATGCTGTTTAGCCTGGCCTACCAGATCAATCGTGTCATATTGTTTCCAAACTTGCCGATCATCACCCAGGTAATTGCTCAGCACTTTTTCACCCCAGGGGCAATTCAGCGGCGAACAGATGGGGGCGAAAGCCGACACTGACTTGAATCGTTCAGGGTTTTTAAGGGCAATGGTCAAGGCTCCATGACCGCCCATGGAATGCCCTGAAATTGAACTGCGCTGACCGTCCACCGGAAACTCGCGGTTAATTAGCGCCGGTAGCTCATCCAAGATATAGCTATACATCTGATAATGTTCGGCCCAGGGCTGTTCGGTGGCATTGACATAAAAGCCGGCTCCCAAACCCATATCGTAGGCCGCCTCTGGATCATCCGCCACGCCATCGCCTCTGGGGCTGGTGTCTGGGCAGACTATGGCGACGCCATGTTCTGCCGCGTGCTGTTGGGCTCCGGCTTTCTGGACAAAATTTTCGTCATTGCAGGTTAGTCCCGACAGCCAATAGAGGACTGGAACTGGCCCTTTTTCTGCCTGAGGTGGCAGGTAAATACTAAAGGTCATCTCGCAGTTTAGAACTACAGACTGGTGCTTGTAACGCAGCTGCTGGCCACCAAAGCTTTGGTTTGCACCAATCTGCTCTATTGACTTAAGCGCCATTTAAAACTCCACGACCGAACGAATACTCTCGCCAGAATGCATTAAATCAAAGGCCTTATTAATGTCTTCCAGGGGCATCTTGTGGGTAATCAAATCATCAATATTGATTTTGCCATCCATATACCAGTCGACAATGCGCGGCACATCGGTGCGACCCCGGGCACCGCCAAAGGCAGTTCCCCGCCACGATCGACCGGTAACCAGCTGGAATGGTCGAGTGGTAATCTGCTTGCCGGCACCAGCGACCCCGACTATGCAGCTTTCGCCCCAGCCTTTGTGACAGCACTCTAGCGCCTGGCGCATCACGTCGACGTTACCAATGCATTCAAAGCTGTAATCCACACCACCGCCGGTCATCTGAATAATATGGTCGACGACGTTATCCACGTCTTTGGGGTTAATAAAGTCGGTCATACCAAACTGCTTGCCCAAGCCTTCTCGGGCGGGGTTGAGATCTATACCGATTATCCTGGTGGCACCGACCATCTTGGCACCCTGAATGACATTTAAGCCTATACCGCCAAGACCAAATACGGCTACTGTAGAGCCGGCTTCCACTTTCATGGTGAAGGCCACGGCACCAATACCTGTGGTCACGCCACAGCCGATATAACAGATCTTGTCGAAGGGCGCGTCTTTGCGCACCTTGGCCAGAGAGATTTCGGGGAGAACGGTGTAGTTAGAAAAGGTAGAGCAACCCATATAATGCAGAATCGGCTTGCCTTCAAAGGAGAAACGGCTGCTGCCATCGGGCATCAGACCCTGCCCCTGAGTCGATCGCACTGCCTGGCAGAGGTTAGTTTTGGGGTTTAGGCAATACTCGCATTCGCGGCACTCAGCGGTATATAGCGGAATCACATGATCGCCGGGTTTCAGACTCTTAACCCCGGGGCCCACTTCAACCACTACACCTGCGCCCTCGTGCCCCAAAATAGCGGGGAAAGCGCCCTCGGGATCATCACCAGAGAGGGTAAAGGCATCGGTATGGCAAACCCCTGTGGCCTTAATCTCCACTAGCACTTCGCCGGCGCGTGGGCCGTCGAGATCCACCTCCACAACTTCTAAGGGTTTGCCTGGGCCAAATGCCACTGCTGCTCTGGTTTTCATACCGTTAGTCCTCTTGGAAAACTCTGTTATTTAATTTTTTGGATTTTGCTGATCAAACTTTGAAGTATCATCTTAGGTTAAAAATCGCTATTTTACCTATCAGATTAGCGTCCTATAACAATAAATAATTACAACCGGGGAATATCATGAGATCCATAATAATCACCTGCGCTTGGCTGCTCAATTTTCTCATTGCGAGTCCCTCTGCGTTTAGTGCCCCAAGCATAGAGGCCAACAGCGTCAGTGGCGAGTTGGTTATCTATACCGCGAAGAAAATCATTACCATGGAAGCGGCTCTGCCCGAGGCCACCGCCGTGGCTGTGGCCAATGGCCGCATTGTCGCAGTGGGTTCACTGGAGTCACTGAGCAGCTGGACCGATCAAAAAGATGCGCGTCTCGACCGGCGCTTTGAGGGCAAGATTATGATGCCCGGTTTTATTGATCCCCATGTACACCCTTCCCTTCCAGCGATACTGACCCAGTTTCCCTTTATTGCCCCCGATGACTGGTCCCTGCCCACTGGCGAATTCCCCGGCGCCAAAACCCCTGAGGCTTATCTCAAACGACTTAAGCAGTTAGTTGCCGAGCACAGTGATGAGAGTGTTCCCTTTATTGCCTGGGGCTATCACCCCCTGTGGCACGGGGAATTATTCCGCCAGCAGCTCACCGCACTGTTCCCGGATCAGCCGGTCATGTTGTGGCACAGATCCTTCCATGAAATCGTTGCCAACGATGCGGCGCTGACGATGCTCGATATAAAACAGGCTGACCTAGTTGATAACCCCTTAACCGATTGGAGCAAGGGACATTTCTTTGAGAATGGAATGTACGC
>CAJQKW010000039.1 GCA_905478975.1 uncultured Pseudomonadales bacterium
CCTCAATTTACCGCATGCTCGAGGCGCCTTATATCCTCGGCGGTGCTGCTATGTTCTGGGGCTATTTGCGCAGCATGATTAAAAGGGCTCCTCAGTACCATGACGCCGAGCTGAGTCAATTTATTCGCGCCTATCAGTGGCGATGTCTGTTTTTGGGCAAGCGTCAAGCAACCAGCCAGTTGGATCAACAGCAGCAGCCCATATGGAAAAAATACAGACACAGGAAGAGGGCAGCACCAACCGCCTAGGCTGATTGTTGTACCAGCGATAAGGCTCTAAAAGGATTAGGGAATCAAGGATATTAAATGGACTTTGCAGACTTTGTAGAAGATTACTACCAGCGGTACATTCAGGTAATTAAAGACTTTGACAAGTCCAGCCTGGAGCCTGTACTGGAGGTATTTTTAGCGGTTGCGAAAAATCAGGGTACGCTCTGGGTGGCTGGCAATGGCGGCAGCGCAGCCATTGGTGACCATACTGTCTGCGATGTTACTAAGGGCACCTATAAACCTGATCAGCCCAGTATTAAATCCATATCACTATCATCCAACACGGCCATGTTGACTGCTCTGGGTAATGACATTGCCTATGAGGCGGTATTTAGTGAGCAGCTAAAATACTATCTTGGGAGCAACGACGCTCTGCTGTTAGTCAGTTCCAGTGGCAACTCCCCCAATGTGGTGGCGGCCTGTGAATATGCGAATCAACGCGGGGTGCCCACCATTGCCTTTGTGGGCTTTAAAGGTGGCAGACTTAAAGAGATTGCTCGCCACTGTGTATGGATCCCGGTAGAGAATTACGGCATGGCTGAGGACGCTCACCAGAGTCTGATGCATGTCACCACCCAGTATATTGCTGCCTGTGCTGGCCACCGGCTGGACACAGCAATAGCCTCCGAGACTTCTTGCTAATGTCAGACAACCATCAAGTTGCTGTAGTGGTGATTGGTCGCAATGAGGGCGATCGCCTTAAGCGTTGTTTCGCCTCCCTACAGGCCCAACACTCAGGGCCAATTGTCTATGTGGACTCTGGTTCTAGCGATGGCAGCGTCGCCTATGCCCGGCAGATTGAGGTGCAGGTGGTTGAGTTGGCCATGGATCAGCCGTTTACCATGGCGCGTGCCAGAAACGCTGGCCTTATGTATGTGTCCGATCAACACCCCGATTGCAACCTGGTGCAATTTGTCGATGGAGACTGCGAAGTTGCTCCGGGCTGGCTGACTATGGCCCGTGACTATCTTGAGCAGCATCCTCAGGTCGTGGCCGTCTGCGGTAATCGGGTCGAGCGCTTCCCCGACGCCAGTGTCTACAACCAGTTGATTGATATGGAATGGCAGGCCCTAGCCGGGGAAGTTGAAGCCTGTGGAGGCGATGCCATGTACCGCACAGACCCACTGTTAATGGTTGATGGTTTTAATAACTGCATGATCGCTGGAGAAGAAGCTGAGCTAGGTCGGCGTTTAACCGCCACTGGGCTGTCCATTATGCGTCTTGACGAGCCCATGACCACCCATGATGCCAATATGCAAAAGCTGTCCCAGTGGTGGTTGCGCTCAATCAGGTGCGGCCATGCCTATGCTCAGGGTTATGATTTGCAGCGCCACAACCGGGTTGCAGGTAGAGGTTTGTACAGGCGTCGTCAGGTTCTCAGCAGCCTGTTCTACGGTATTGCGCTGCCAGTTCTGTTTTTGGTGTTTGGCGCTATGCTAATAACCATCAGTTTGCCTGCTGCATCGAATATTTTTGTCTATTCGGCCATGCTGTTCTTGTTGTCTCTATACGTGCGGGTAGTCCAGAAATCCGCCTGCGCAAAAATGCCGCTGGGCAACTCGGTAAAACAGTGTTTTCTCTATGGCTATTTTGTTGCTCTGGCCAAATTCCCTGAGGCCCAGGGCGTTTTAAAATATTATAAAAATAAAGTATTTGGCAAGACTGCCAAAATTATTGAGTACAGGCACGGTTAACAGATGCAATGGCTAAAGGATTAGCATGATTCACTATATTACCAGTAACGGAGTCGGCAATGCCTGGGTGGGCAATGAACTGACTCAACTATCACAGCACAGTATTCCATTTGTTCTGCATTCACTGCATGGGCCCCGACAAACCTATTTCAAGTCGCCCGCGGTTAATGAGATCAACCAAAAAACCAAATTTATTTATCCAATTTCGCCGGTTAATTTATTGGCTGCGGTCTTCTCTGGCCCCTTTGTTTTTGGCCAGCATTTTTGGTTTGCATTGCTCAATAGTATTTTTGGTCGCAAAGAGTCATTTACCGTGCGCCTTAAATCTATTTTGCATTTTGCAGTAGCCTGCATCTGGGCCAAATCTCTGCTGGGAAAACCAGTCTCACTAATACATTCCCAGTGGATTAATTCCTGCGGCACGGTGGCCATGTATGGGGCCTGGTTACTGAACAAACCCTTCAGTTTTACCGGTCATGCCGCAGATCTGTTTCGCGAGCGCTGCGCCCTGAAAGATAAAATTGTCCGCGCTGATTTTATTGTCTGCATCTCGAGTTTTCATCGCGACTTTTATATTCAAGAGGGTGCCGATCCGGACAAGCTAATTATTGCCTACTGCGGCATAGACACCTCACTATTTAAGCGCACAGTTGCAGAGGTAGGAGAGGCTGGAGAAACTAAACAGCGCCCAGTGCGAATAATTTCAGCGGCCCGACTGGTAGAGAAAAAGGGTCTCAGATATTTAATTGAGGCCTGCCAGCAGCTGGTAGGACATGAATCATTTACCTGCACCATAGCTGGCAGCGGCCCGCTGCTCTCTGAGTTGCGTGAGCAAATAGACCAGCTCGGTCTCTCCGAGCTGGTATTTCTGACGGGCAAGCCAATACTCCAGGAAGATATACCGGAGTTTATGGCGTCTGGCGATATCTATTGCCTGCCCTGCGTCTGGGCTGATGATGGTGATGTGGATGGTTTGCCACAGATGCTGATGGAAGCTATGGCCTGCGGTGTTCCTGTTATATCGACCGATCTGGTGGGCATTCCCGATCTTATTGAGGACGGGCAGTCAGGTCTGTTAGTAGAGCCCAATAATGCTGTGGCCCTGGCCCAAGCTATTACCCACCTCGCGGATGACCTGGAGTTGCGCCAGCAGCTGGCAGAGCAGGGCAGAGAGAAGGTAATAAAGACCTTTGATATAACCAAGTCTCTGGATCCTCTGTTAGAGAAATTCAGGCAGGCCATTGCCCAGGAGCAGACACAGTGATTATATCTCAGACCCCCTACAGGGTCAGTTTTGCTGGCGGTGGCACAGACCTGCCATCGTTCTATGAGAGGGAAGCCGGGGCTGTTTTGTCTGTGGGCCTTAACCAGCATATGTATGTTACCGTCAGTCCGCGCTTTAAAGCCTCCACTCGAATTGCCTATACCAAAACCGAGATTGCCAATTCTGTTGATGATATCCAGCACACCATTGCCCGGGAAGTGTTGCGTATGACCGAGCTGGGCAAGCACTTGGAAATCACCACTATTGGAGATGTACCCTCTGGGACTGGATTGGGCTCCAGTAGCAGCCTGGCGGTTGGCATGCTTAACGCGCTGTATGCCTACAAGGGGCAAATTACCAGCCCACAGCAGCTTGCCGAACAGGCCTGTATGGTTGAGATAGATCGACTAAAAAAACCTATTGGCAAGCAGGATCAATATGCTGCAGCCTATGGCTCCCTTAATTTTATTGCCTTCAATCCAGATGGCTCAGTGCATGTGGAGCCTGTGCCTTACAGACCCGAAACTCTACAAGAATTAGAGTCTCACACATTGCTGCTGTACACAGCACAGCAACGCAGTGCCGATGATATTTTGATCAAGCAGAGTGCAGGCACCCACAAAAAAGACAAATTTACTATTTTATGCCATATGCGTGATCTTGCCCTGGAGATGAAGTCGGTGATTTCCAGCGGCAGCGGGAACACTATTGATGAGTTTGCCGATCTTTTACATCAGGGTTGGCTGTTAAAGAAAAGCCTCGGTTTTGGTATTTCCAACAGCACCATTGACCATTGGTACGAAGCGGCGATTGCAGCAGGGGCTCAGGGTGGAAAGTTGCTTGGCGCTGGTGGTGGCGGCTTTTTACTGTTGGTTGCGCCTCCGGAAAAACACCAGGCGATACGCGACGCTCTGGGTAATCCCCGAGAGCTACCTTTTGAGATAGATTGCCGCGGCAGCAGAATTATTTTTATCAGCGACAGATACAAATAACTTATTGGTACTGAATATAGGGAACAACTGCAGGATTAAAAGCTACAAGGAGTGTTAAGTGAATATTCTATTTACAGGCGGGGCAGGTTATGTGGGCAGCGCCTGTTTGCGATATGTGATGGCTAGCGGCCATCAGGTAGTTGCTTACGATAATCTGGTGGAGGGTCACCCGGAGGCAGTTAATGGTGCCCCATTAGTAGTAGGCGATATCCGCAATACAGAACTACTGGAGCAGATATTGCGTGAGCACAATATTGATGCGGTGATGCATTTTGCCGCAGCTACCAATGTGGGTGAATCGGTCAGCAACCCAGGCTATCACTACGACAATAATATCGGTGGCACCCTGTCATTGCTCAATGCAATGGTTGCTGCCGGAGTCAAAAAATTACTCTTTTCCAGTACCTGTGCCACCTATGGTTTAAATCCCAGTAGCCCCATGGCCGAGGATGCAGAGCAAGACCCCTGCAGCCCTTATGCACGCACTAAGCTTGCCGTGGAATGGATGATCAGAGACTTTGCCCAAACCTATAATATAGGCTTTACCCTGCTGCGCTATTTTAATGCGGCAGGTGCCTCTGAAGATGGCGAATTCGGTGAATATCACCATCCTGAGACCCATCTTATTCCTCTGGTGCTGGACAATATTTTGCAGGCAGATACTCAGCTCAAGGTTTTTGGTAGCGATTACGACACCAGGGATGGCACCTGTATTCGTGACTATGTGCATATTGAAGATCTGGCCAGCGCCCATCTACTGGCTATGGAGGCCATAGGTGCCAACAGCCGGGAGGTGTTCAATATAGGCACAGGTCATGGCCAGTCAGTGATGGATATTATTGACGCCTGCGAAATGGTTTCCGGACACCGGGTGAATTATAAAATTGTTGCCCGCCGCCCTGGGGATGCACCAGAGTTGGTTGCCAACCCCCACAAGTTGCGCACAGAGCTTGGCTGGAAGCCTAAATATACCCATATCAATGAGATTGTTCGCACAGCATGGACCTGGCATAAGTTAAAGCCCCAGGGATATGGCGAGCGCTAACGCAGAAAAGACCACAGGAAGCAGGGATGAAAATATTGGTAACTGGCGGCGCTGGATTTATAGGTTCTCACACCGTGGATCGCCTGATTAAGGATGGTCACCAGGTGCGCATTCTCGACTGCTTAAAAAAGCCGGTGCACCTTAAAGGTATGCCTCCCTGGGTTAACCCGCAGGCCGAGTTTATGCTCGGCGATGTGCGCAATAAGGCCGATTTGCAAAAGGCTATGACAGATGTAGATGGCATTTATCACCTTGCTGCTTACCAGGACTATCTCCCTGACCTGTCAAACTTTATGCATACCAACGGGGTGAGTACCGCGCTGATTTATGAAATTATTCTTGAACAAAATCTGGATATAAAAAAGGTCGTGGTCGCCAGCAGTCAGTTTGTTCAGGGTGAGGGACTCTATAGCTGTGCTGCCTGTAGCTCGGTCGTTACTCCGGTTATGCGCGCAGAGATGGATTTGATCAACCGTCAGTGGCAGCATTGCTGCCCGCACTGCAGCCAGACCATGGACTGGTTGTGGACAGCCGAGGAACACAGCGCTCCACCCAATGCCTATGCACTGTCCAAACAGTCACAGGAACAGCAGGCCCTAATATTTGGCCAGCGTTATCAGATTCCCTCTGTGGCGTTGCGCTATTCAATTGTTCAGGGCGCCAGACAGTCTTTTTACAATGCCTACAGTGGCGCCTGTCGTATTTTCTGCCTTAACTATTATTTTGCCAAGGCGCCGACGCTGTATGAGGATGGTGCCCAGTGCAGGGACTTTGTGAATATTCACGATGTGGTTGAGGCCAATATTCTTGCGCTCAATAATTCCGCAATGGACTATCAGGTTTTTAATGTCGGCGGTGGCAAGGCCTATACCATTGCTGAATTTGCCGAGACAGTTCGCGCTGAGGTGCAGAAGCATCATACACAGCCACTGCCCGAACCAGCAATTCCCGGAGCCTACAGATTTGGTGACACTCGCAATGCCTGTTCAAAGATTGATCGATTAAAAGCTATGGGCTGGGCGCCAAAACACTCAGCGGCTGACTCTGTAGCAGACTATGTCGACTGGCTATATGCCCAGGACAATGTGGAAGATATTCTTAATTATGCAGAACAGACAATGAAAAAATTAAATGTGGTAAGGCAGACTGCCTAACTTAATCAAGTCAACGAAGGAATGTTGAAATGAACTGGTACTTTATGCGTCATGGGCAGATTAACTCTAATCTTAATCATGTCTATTCCGGTCGCAGTGATGAGGCTCTCAATCAATCTGGTTTAGAGCAGGCCCATAAGGCAGCCGCGCAGGTTGCCCCTATTAAGATTGATCATATTATTTCCAGCCCATTGGTGAGGACAACTCAGACCGCCAATATAATTGCTATTGCCAATAACCTGCATTATCAGATGGACGATGCCTTTATAGAAATGGCTTTTGGTCCCTGGGAGGGCAAGTCTGAATATTGGATTCAACAGCACTATCCGATTGAATGGGCGCTTTGGAATCGCGCTCCTCACCAGTTGCAGCTGCCGCGACGGGAAACCCTGCTCGAATTACAGAACCGTGTTCTGAGGCGCATGCATAAGATCGCTGCCACTGAGCCTGAAAAAACCATCCTGGTGGTATCCCATGTATCCATTATCCGTGTGGTGTTGCTCCAGGCTCAGAATAGGCCATTATCTGATTACAAAATGATTGATGTAGATAACTGTGAGTTATTTCCTGTCACATTGCAGTCACAACCCTACTGGGAACCCTGCCTGTGAAAGCCGCACTGCTAGTGGCAGGCCTGGGCACCAGGTTGCGACCCATTACTCAGCACACACCCAAGTGTCTGGTGCCCATCAATGGCAGGCCTCTGTTAGCCATGTGGCT
>CAJQKW010000040.1 GCA_905478975.1 uncultured Pseudomonadales bacterium
CAACCACTCTGCGAGTGGTAAAAGAACCGCCATCGCGAATGCCATCCACCTGATACAAAATCGGCACACTGGGATCACCAGGGCGCAAGAAGTAGCCGTGCTGGGAGTGCACCATGCGATCCTCCGGCACGGTGTCCTGAGCGGCACGCATAGCCTGAGCAAAAACCTGGCCACCGAAGACCCGCTTGTTAGTGGTTTGCGGTGTCACGCCGCGATAAATAGTCTCGTCAATTTTTTCCAGCTCGAGAATATCCAGTAGTTGTTGCAGTGCTTCGCTCATGCAGCCTTTATTCCTTTAAAACAGGGTTTATAATAATGATTATTGATCGGCAATCTTTACCACTAGCTTGCCAAAGTTTTTGCCGCTAAACAGCCAGGAGAAATACTCCGGTGCTCTCTCTAGACCTTCAACCATGGTCTCCTGATATTTCAGTTCACCATTGGCAACCCAGTCAGTCAGTGCACTGTTGGCCTCTGGGTAATCATCGACGTAGTCAAAGACCAAAAAGAATTTGTGCGCCGGTGGTGTTTCCAGCTCACCGAAGATATGAAACGGCGTGCGCTCTTTGCTGATATCAGTAGAATTGTAGTTGGAGATATAGCCGCAGATGGGCACTCGTGCACCGGCATTTAACTGCTTGGCAACGGCTTCGGTTAAGGCACCACCGACGGATTCAAAATAGATATCAATACCATTGGGGCAGGCAGCGGCGAGATCCGCATCCAGGTTGCCAGCTTTGTAATCGACCACCTGATCAAAACCCAGCTGATCTTTTACATAGGCACATTTGCCCGGGCCACCGGCTACGCCCACCACATGGAGGCCGAGCTTTTTGCCGATCTGGCCCACTGCTGAACCCACAGCACCAGAGGCGGCGGAAACCACTAGGGTCTCGCCGGCTTGAGGTTTGCCCTGGGTCTTTAGGCCAAAGTAAGCGGTGCGGCCTGGCATGCCACAGACACCCAGATAGGCGGAGAGTGGAACTTTGGAGGCATCGACCTTGTAGGTCATGGGATCTTTTTCTTCGCTGACAAAGTATTCCTGCCAACCAGAGCGACTGCACACATGATCGCCCACGGCATAAAGTGCGGATTTGGATTCCACGACTATGCCGGCGCTTTCTGCCGTCATCACTTCGCCAATGGCCACTGGGTCAGCGTAGGATTTGGCTGCACTCATGCGGCCACGCATATAGGGGTCGAGAGATAGATAGAGGGTCTTGATCAGTATCTGGCCTTCAGTGATTGGCGCGATGGCAGTGGTCTCCAGTCGGAAGTTATCGGCTGTGGGCTGTCCTACTGGGCGGCTGGCTAAAACGATGCTCTTGTTATCTTGGCTCATGATTTCCCCCTGTTAATTTAGCGTTGCCACTTAAGGCTTTCGGCTTTAGCGGCTTATTATGGTAGTTTTTTTCTCGACCTACATGATGGTTGTTAGCAGTCTGTATTGCTAGTTCAAATAACGACCAGTGGTACTTAAAATACAGGCTATAAGCTGCAAATACTTGAAAGTCACAATAACATACTGTAAGTTCAATGCATCAAAAATACTCAGTGATTGCTATCTTGGCAGTCGCTTTTTTAACACTTTCTATTTGTGTGACTCAGCAGGAGACTAATGTGAGTGATTTACAAGCTTTTAGGCACGAAACTCGGGACTGGCTAGAGCAGAACTGCCCGGTATCAATGCGCCAGCCCACCAGCGGTGGCGATGATGCCTGTTGGGGTGGTCGCAACTACCAGTTTGCCAGTGAAGACCAGCAGTTGTGGATGGAGCGCATGGCCGCTAAAGGCTGGACCGCGCCAGATTGGCCCACGGAATACGGTGGTGGCGGACTCGATAAAGGCCAGCACAAAGTGCTGAAAGAAGAGCTGGCAATGATTAATGCTCGATCACCACTGGACAGCTTTGGTATCTGGATGATTGGTCCTGCACTGCTTAAGTTTGGCTCTGAAGCGCTCAAGCAACAGCATCTGCCGCCGATTGTTCGCGGTGAGATTCGCTGGTGTCAGGGTTATTCCGAGCCAGGTGCTGGTTCAGATTTGGCCGGTCTGCAATCCAAGGGTGAAGATATGGGCGATCACTTTATCGCCAATGGTCAAAAAGTCTGGACCTCCTATGGCGACAAAGCCGACTGGATGTTCTGCCTGCTGCGCACCGACACTGAAGCCAAGAAGCAAATGGGTATCAGTCTGGTGCTCTTCGACATGGAAACACCTGGTGTGACGCCGAAGCCGATCAAGCTTATTTCCGGTAGCTCACCCTTCTGTGAAACTTTCCTCGACGATGTGCGTGTTGAAAAAGATCAGGTGGTGGGTGATATAAATCATGGTTGGACTATCGCCAAATATCTGCTCACCCATGAGCGTGAAATGATTGGTGGCATGGGTATGGCTGAAGTGGGCGGTGAAAGCCTCGGCCAACATGCTTCCCAAGTGTTGGGTCTAGAACAGGGCCGCATGAACAACCCCATTCTGCGCGCCGAAGTGGCGGCCTGGGAAATTGACGGCGCCTGTTTTGCTCTGACAGCAGAGCGTGTAACCGATGAGGTTAAATCCGGTCAGGGTGTGGGTGCTACTTCGGCGATGCTCAAGTACTTTGGTACTGAGTTGAACAAACGTCGCTTTGAAACACTGCTCAAGATCAATGGCAGCGATGGCATGGTTTGGAATGGTGAAGCCTCAAATGATGGCTGGTTGCCGCGCACCTGGTTGCGCACCAAGGGCAACTCAATCGAAGGCGGCACCTCAGAGGTTCAGTTAAACGTTATCGCGAAAAATATCCTCGGCCTTGGCTAATCGGCTTTGAGAGCATTAAAAGAATTTAAAGGGACAGAATCATGGCATTAGTATTAAACGAAGAGCAACAGATGCTCAAAGAGTCAGCGCAGGGTTTTCTCGCTGAGTTTGCACCAGTAGCGGAGCTGCGCAAGCAGCGCGATGCTGGCAGCCAAACTGGTTATGGAGAGAATCTCTGGGCACAGATGGCGAATATGGGTTGGGCGGCTATTTTGGTTCCCGAAGCCTATGGCGGATTAGATTTTGGTCATGTGGGTATGGGCCAAATTGTTGAGCAAAGTGGACGCACACTTACTGCGTCACCGCTTTTTGCTACTGCCGTGCTCGGCGTAACGGCGATTAATCTTGCCGGCAGCGAAGAACAGAAAGCAGAGTTGCTCGGCGCCATTGCTGGTGGCGAAATAACCACTGCACTAGCGGTTGATGAGAAAATTCATCACGCCCCGACGCAAATCACCATGAGCGCAGTAAAGCAAAATGGCAGCTATGTGTTAAATGGCGCCAAGCGTTTTGTTGCCGATGGCAGCACCGCGGACAAGTTAATTGTCGCGGCGCGCACTGCCGGTGAAGCAGGTGAGACAAAGGGCATAAGTCTATTTGTTGTGGATCGCAGCGCCGCTGGTGTTGAGGTTGAGCGCACTGAAATGGCCGATACACGTAACTACGCCAATATCACTTTCACCAATGTTGAAGTGGCTGAAACTGCGCTCTTAGGTGAAGAGGGCAAGGGCTTTAAGGCACTCTCTGGAACACTGGATGCGGGCAATGTCTATCTGGCGGCTGAGATGTTGGGTATCTGTCAGGAAAGCTTTGATCGCACTCTGCAATACCTAAAAGAGCGCAAGCAGTTTGGTGTGCTGATTGGTTCATTCCAGGCACTGCAGCACCGCGCTGCGGATTGGTGGAGTCAGATTGAGCTGTGCAAATCAGTGGTATTAAAAGCGCTGCAAGCAATGGATGAAGGCGATGCTAAGGCGCCGGTTCTGGCTAGCGTAGCCAAAGCCAAGCTCTGCCAAGTGACTGAGTTGTCCACTAATGAAGCGGTTCAGATGCATGCCGGTATTGGCATGACCGATGAATATGAAATTGGCTTCTTTATGAAGCGTGCACGGCCAGCGCAGATCATGTTTGGTGACAACAGTTACCATACCGACCGTTTTGCACTGCTGTGCGGTTACTAAGTTAAGCAAATAACAGTTATTAGGGGCTTATCAGCAATGATGCCCCGCTTTCCCTTCTGGCTGTATTAGAATGTTGTCAGAATAAAAATCACCAAAATAATAAGAAGGATAGAGACGATGGATTTAGGTATTAGTGACAAGCTCAAACCAATTCTGGAAGAAGTAACCCAGTTTATTGATCTAGAAATTTTGCCCCTCGAGCAGGAATATCACGCTGAAGTAGAGAAAGGCGATCGCTGGACTTATACCGAGCGTCAGACTGAAATTCTCGAAAGCTTAAAATCAAAAGCCAAAGCAAAAAATCTGTGGAATTTCTTTCTCACCCATTTCGAAGGCGGTCATGGTCTAAATACCGTTGAATACGCTTATATTGCAGAGCAAACCGGTCGTTCACACCTGGCACCTGAAGTGTTTAACTGCGCCGCGCCGGATACGGGCAATATGGAAGTGTTGGCTCGCTATTGTAACGAAGAGCAGAAAGAAACCTGGTTGAAGCCGCTGTTGGCCGGTGAAATTCGCTCTGCCTATGCCATGACTGAGCCTCAGGTCGCTTCATCTGACGCCACCAATATTGCCATGAGCTGTGTTGCCGATGGCGATGAGTGGGTACTTAACGGTGAGAAGATTTGGATCTCTGGTGCCGGTGATCCGCGCTGTAAAATTATGATCGTTATGGTTAACACCAACCCTGATGCGCCACGCCATTCACGTCATTCTCAAGTGTTGGTGCCCTTTGATACCCCTGGGGTAAAGAATCTGCGCCCGATGCAAATCTTCAATATAGATGATGCACCCCACGGCCATATGCATATGCGCTTTACCGATGTGCGCGTGCCTAAAGAAAATATGATTCTCGGCGAAGGCCGTGGATTTGAAGTGGCTCAGGGGCGTTTAGGGCCTGGCCGTATTCACCACTGCATGCGCTCTATTGGCATGGCTGAAGCTGCACTGAAGTTGATGATTGAGCGTTCATTAGAGCGTGAGGCCTTCGGTCGTCCGCTGGCCAAGTTGGGCGGCAATGTGGATATTATTGCTCAGGCCCGTATTGATATTGAAATGACTCGACTGCTGTGTCTGAAAGCTGCTTGGCTGATGGACAATGTCGGCACCGACGCGGCACAGCCGTTTATCTCAATGATTAAAGTCGCCGCACCGAATATGGCACTTAAAATTCTCGATGAAGCCATGCAGATGCACGGTGGATTAGGTCTCTCTCAGGATACGCCTCTGGCGATCTGGTATGGCGGTCAGCGCACATTGCGCTTCGCCGATGGCCCTGATGCAGTGCACCGTATGGTCATTGGTCGCCGCGAAATCAAACAGTATATGTAAGGAAATAGCATGACGATTAGATATGACGATCAGGTTGCCATAGTCACAGGTTCGGGGAATGGCTTAGGCCGTTCCCACGCCTTGGCACTGGCTGCACGTGGCGCCAAGGTCGTGGTTAACGATCTCGGTGGTTCGGTGAATGGTGATGGCGTTTCTAGTGCTGCGGCACTGGAAACCGTTGCCATGATTGAAGCAGCTGGCGGCGAAGCAATTGCCAATGGTGCCAATGTGGCAAAAATGGATGAAGTGGAAGCCATGGTTGCCCAGGCTGTCGAGAAGTGGGGCCGAGTCGATATCTTGGTCAACAACGCCGGTATCCTGCGGGACAAAAGTTTTGTCAAAATGGGTATGGACGATTTCCAGCTGGTTGTGGATGTTCATTTGATGGGCTCAGCCAACTGTTCAAAAGCGGTTTGGGCACTGATGCGCGAGCAGGGTTACGGTCGTATTGTCATGACCACGTCCTCTAGCGGCATGTACGGAAACTTCGGTCAGGCAAACTATGGTGCAGCAAAAATGGCCGTAGTGGGTTTGATGAATACTCTCTGTATAGAGGGTGATAAGTACAATGTGAAGGTCAATTGCCTATCTCCTACTGCCGGTACTCGAATGCTCGAGGGACTGATCACCGAAGAGCATTCTGAGCTTATGACTGTAGAGTCGGTCACCGCGGGTCTGTTGACTCTCTGCGATGCCGATGCACCCAACCGCTCGATTTTATGTGCCGGTGCTGGTGGTTATGCTCGCACGCAGATCTATGAGACCCAGGGTATTTATCTGCCACCAGAACTGCAAACACCAGAGAATGTCCGTGCGCAAATCGAAGCCATCGACAATGCTGATGATCAGCAAGTTCTAGTAGGCGGTTTCCAGCAGACCAATAAGTTTATTGCAAAAGCCGTCGATTATCTGGCTGAAAAATAATAATAAATTAAGCAGGACAGAATTATGAAAGCATTAGTTTGTAATGAATTTGGACCCACTGAAAATTTGGCCCTCGAAGAGCGCCCAGTACCTACCCCAGGTAAAGGCGAGATTCTGGTTGATATCAAAGCTGCCGGGGTTAACTTTCCCGATGTCTTAACCGTGCAGGGCAAGTATCAATTTAAACCGGAGCTTCCCTTTGTTCCCGGTGGTGAAGTAGCGGGTATTGTCACTGCTGTAGGCGAAGGCGTAACCAGCCGCAAAGTCGGTGATAAGGTTATTTCAACCATCCAGATCGGTGGTTTTGCCGAGCAGTGTGTGGGTTCTGAGCACGGCGCTTTTTCTATGGGCGAGACCATGTCATTTGAGCAGGCGGCCGGTTTTGCGATTACCTATGGCACCTCTTACTACGCTTTAAAACAGCAGGCAAAAATTCAGCCCGGTGAAACATTGCTGGTGCTGGGTGCTGCTGGCGGTGTCGGTATTGCGACTATTCAAATCGCTAAAGCTATGGGTGCAACGGTTATTGCAGCCGCCTCTACAGAAGAGAAGCTAGATTTTGCCTGTGAAGCAGGGGCTGATTTACGCATTAACTACTCTACCGAAAACCTCAAAGATAAAGTTAAAGAACTCACCGGTGGCAAGGGTGCGGATGTTATCTATGATCCCGTTGGCGGTGATTTCTCGGAGCAGGCCTTTAGAGCCATTGCCTGGGACGGTCGTTTCTTAGTGATTGGTTTTGCCTCTGGCCCGATTCCTAAGATCCCGCTTAATCTTTGTTTGTTAAAGGGCGCTTCTTTAGTCGGCGTTTTCTGGGGTTCTTGGGCGGCGAGATTCCCCCTTGAGTCACGGAATAACTTTGATGAACTGATTGCCATGATCGACGGCGGCCAGTTCTCACCATTGGTTACCGAGGTCTATCCGCTAGCTGATTACCAAGAGGCTTTTGCCTCTATATCTGAGCGACGCGCCAAGGGTAAGGTTATCCTGTCTATGGCTTGATAGTTTGCTGTTTACACGAAAAGGGTCTGCAATTGCAGGCCCTTTTTTATGTACATTCTTTCACCTGCTTTTTTACCTACCTTTTTGTCGATTGTTCAACAACCTGCTCGCGTAATGGTTGGCCACCAAGTGGCTGGCGCTATACAATCATGCCCGTTATCACCTGCCCAAGTGGCAGCTGTCATTATTCTCCGCTTCAACCTTAACTAATTAAGAGCAACATGGCGCAAAAAGCACTAGAGATTTTAAACAGCCTGTATGGCTATGACAGCTTTCGCGGTCATCAAGCGGATATTATCGAGCATGTTGCTGAAGGCAATAACGCGCTGGTTTTAATGCCCACCGGTGGCGGTAAGTCCCTCTGTTATCAAATCCCTTCGTTACTGCGCGACGGCGTCGGGGTTATTATTTCCCCTCTAATCGCCCTGATGCAGGATCAGGTGGGTGCCATGCAGCAGCTTGGGGTTAAAGCGGCGTTCTTAAACTCCAGCCTGTCCCGCAGCGAACAGAATGATATAGAGCAGCAGTTGATGGCAGGGCAGTTGGATCTACTCTATATAGCCCCAGAAAGGCTTATCCAGCCCTATGTGTTGGATATGTTGGGACGCTGCAGGCTGGCGCTGTTTGCTATTGATGAAGCCCACTGTGTGTCTCAGTGGGGCCATGACTTTAGATCCGACTATCTTGCCCTAAGTTTGCTTGCCGAGCGTTTCTCGGCCATACCCCGTATAGCGCTCACCGCTACCGCGGATATTCGCACCCGTAAAGAGATTATTGAACGACTCTCACTGGACGGCGCCAAGGCCTATATCAGCGGTTTTGACCGGCCCAATATTCGCTACGCCATCGCCAACAAAACGACCCCGAAAAAGCAGCTGCTAGCCTTTTTACAGCAGCGTAAAAGCGAAGCTGGGATTGTCTACTGCCTGTCGCGGAAAAAGGTTGAAGATACCGCAGCGTGGCTGAGCCAGCAGGGCTATAAAGCCTTGCCCTATCATGCCGGCCTGCCTTCGCAGTTAAGGCAGACTCATCAAAATCGATTTCTCCGGGAAGATGGGGTGATTATTGTCGCCACCATCGCCTTTGGTATGGGCATAGATAAACCGGATGTGCGCTTTGTCGCCCATCTGGATTTACCGAAAAGTATTGAAGCCTATTATCAGGAAACCGGTCGAGCCGGGCGCGACGGCCAGCCCGCCGATGCCTGGATGGTCTATGGTCTGCAAGATGTGGTGCGCCTGCAGCAGATGGCTCAGGGATCCGATGGCTCAGAACAATTTAAACGCGCCGAGCGTCATAAACTCGACGCTATGTTGGGCCTTTGTGAAGTCACTAGCTGTCGCCGCAAAGTGCTGCTCAGTTACTTCGCCGACGAAGCCCCCAATCAATGCGGCAACTGCGATAACTGTCAGATGCCCCCTGAGACCTGGGATGGCACCGAAGCCGCTCAGAAGGTGCTGTCCTGTGTCTATCGCACCGGGCAGCGCTTTGGTTTGGTGCATGTGATGGATGTATTGCAGGGCAAAGAGAATGAGAAGGTATTGCAGCATGGTCATCAGCAGCTGAGCACCTTTGGTATTGGCAGTGACACCCATGAAGCCCAGTGGCGCTCGGTGATTCGCCAGCTGGTGGTGCGTGGGTTTTTGCGGGTGGATCTCGAGGGTTATAGTGCCCTGCAGCTCACTGATCTCTGTCGGCCTGTATTGAAGGGCGAGCAAGAGCTGCATCTGCGCAAAGAAGAAGTTAAGGCGCCGTCCTTAAAAGGCGGCTCTAAAGGTGGCGGCAAAAAGTCCGCGGCCAAAGTGCAGATTGCACCGGAAGACCAGGAGCTGTGGGAAGAGTTGCGGGAGTGCCGCAAGTATCTGGCTGAAGAGCACAATGTGCCGCCTTATGTGATCTTCCATGATGCGACATTGAAAGAGATGTTGGATGTGATGCCTATGTCGGGGTCGGAGTTATTGACCCTCACCGGAGTGGGTGACAGCAAGTTGGAAAAATATGGCGCGGATTTTATTGAGATAATTTGTCGCTATGCTAAGGCGGGTTAGGCATAGCGATAAAAGATCTAGTAATAGCGGAGATAAAGATCAATATGCAAGTGAGCGATCTAACCGATAAATCACCATTTTTACAG
>CAJQKW010000041.1 GCA_905478975.1 uncultured Pseudomonadales bacterium
CGCTGATGGCTCTGCATCAAAATCGGCAAACATCTCATCCAGATCGCTAGTAAGCTCGCCTCCATCGGGGAACTGTAGCACTGTCGACTCTTGAGGAGAGTCTTTACCCTCAATATCGAAGTCCTGAATATCCAGTGTATCCATATCCAGATCGTCTAGCTCAAAGGCTTTTAGTTCGACATCGGAAAACCCAAGGTCTTGAAGTTCCGGGAGCTGGCCGCCGGAACTTTCTATTTCTGATTCCGACTCTAATTCAAGGCTGTTTAAATCCAGATCACTGGCACCCTCTTCCAGGCTGGTAACTGAGCCAGTCTGGGGGCCGGCAATAATCGCGGCCATTTCAATAGCGGCGCTATCTTCTGTCAGCAGGATTTCCTCATAGAGCGGGCCTAATTCTTCTTTGCGGCCTTCACGGAAGAGGATTTCCATAAGCTTTAACCGCGATGAGGCATCAGCGGGATCTTGTCCACGAGCGTCTTCAAGGACCGCGATCGCCTGCGGGGTATTGCCCAGAGAGAGATAGACCTCAGCCTCAGCCACCGCTTCGACCATCATCTCAAAAACCTCTTCATTGACGGTTTCTTCAGCAGTGTCAAAGATCTCGGCATCGCTTTCGTCAAACAGGTCATCGTCCGGATCCAACTCCAGATCGTCTAACTCATGAAGTGTTGCTGCCGCAGTGGCATTACTCGGCGCGCCCTTATCGTAACTTTCATAGCTGCCCATAGACAGGTCGTCGAGAGCTTCGTCATCCCGTCGCGAGGCAGACGATCTACGCATCAGTAAGACCGCCAAAAGCAGAATAAGCGCGATCAAAGCGCCCCAAAAATAGACTGGAACGGCGAGCAATGAAGCACTGAGATCGCCCTCAGACTTAGTCAGTTCAAACGCCCCACGATCAATATCCGCTTGTTTTTGTGCCTGATCCACTAGCGCCGCCATGGCCGCAACCTGGGCTTCCAAAAGCACTAGACGCTCGCGGAGTTCGGTATTCTCGAGCTGCACCTTGTTGACTTCATCATTGGCAACAGCCAGATCCGAGGACAGCTGTTGACTGATATCGGCAGCAGAAGAGTCGACAAGCCCAGCGGAATCGGAGCGCGAGCCAGCGTCAGCCTGATCTTCACCGTCTGCAACAGCTTTATTCTCTGGAGCTTGAACAGAGCCGGAGACCAACTGTAAGCGCGCGTCAGTGCCGGCCTTATCCTGTGGAGAAGACTCCGAATCATATTCATCACTATAAATAATTTCGATATCATCTTTAACGGCTGCTTGATCAAGCAGAGCCACAAGACCAATCTGTGAGGCTACCCTATCGCCAGCCTGCTCACTAATTTCATCGCGCGATGGCAGCCGCAACACCGACCCCTCCATCAGACGATTGGCATCACCACCAGCAAAGGCTGTGGCGTTTTGTTCATAGAGCGAATCCATGGTCTGAAGAATCGTGGTGCCACGAGGACGCAGACGTTTGGCTACATTCCACAGGGTGTCACCGACTATCACCTGGTGCTGGTCTCCAGACAGGGCAACCTGATCAGCGCTGGAGGTGTCTTCTGCATCTGGCTGATCAGCGCGACTGCTCGCCCGTGGCGGTGTAACCACCACAGGAGATAATTGATCTTTGTAAATAGGCAGATCTAGCAGCATGGTGTAAGCGCGCATCACGCGACCTTCTGGCCACTGTAATTGCACCAGAAAATCTAGATAGGGTTCGACAACAGGCTGTTGGGTAACAATATTAATAATGCGCTGATTGGAGCTGTCTCGCCCGGTGGAAAACTGCAACCGGCTGAGAAAGAAATCCCGGCTCACCCCGGCCCGCTCAAAAGCCTCGGCTGAAGCTAGTGACACTAGGATTTGATTATCTTGGAGATCACCAGAGTTAATGATTTGAACACGAGCAGCGAGGGGTTCATTGAGGGACGAGTTGACAGTAATCTCACCCAACCCCACCGCAGAGGCGGACGGTATTGTCGCCAGCGCAGAGATCAATATGGCACTGACAACAAAAGCTAATTTGAGGCTCTGTTTAAATCGGGCAAGAAGCATAGCGCCAAGATTTTTCAGCGAATTTTGCTTATTCTTTTGCCCAGACTCTTGAATTAAAAGCGCCGACCACTTCCGAGGTGTCATAAAGATATCCTATCAAAAGCCTCTTAATCAGGGCTATAAACTAATTATTTAGCGACTAACCTGCAATATCTCAGGATGCCTGCCATCCTAAAGTCTTAGCACAGTATTAGTCAATTGACGCGCTTGTTTAATGCTGGTCTGGTGCTTAGTTCTCGCTTTACTTAATGCTCTATTAGGATTCTCAACATACGGCGCAAAGGCTCAGCCGCGCCCCACAGAAGCTGGTCACCCACGGTAAACGCGGAGAGGTACTGTTCACCCATATTCATTTTGCGTAAACGCCCTACTGGAACGTCCAGACCACCGGTTACTGCGGCAGGTGTTAAATGCTTAACTGAAGACTCTTTATCGTTGGCAATGACCTTGGCCCACTGGTTGCCTTCAGCCAACATGGACTCAATTTCATCCATGGGTACATCCTTAGTCAGCTTAATGGTCAGCGCCTGACTGTGGCAGCGCATAGAACCAATACGCACACAGAGGCCATCCAATGGAATAGGATTGCCTTCGCGGTTCAAGATCTTATTGGTCTCCGCCTGATTCTTCCACTCTTCACGGCTCTGGCCATTTTCAAGCTGAGAATCGATATAGGGCAGCAAACTACCCGCGAGAGGATAGCCCCAGTTATCCACAGGAAAACTATCTGAGCGCAGCGTATCAGTCACCTGACGATCAATCTCTAAAATAGCCGAACCGGGGTTGGCCAATGCATCAGACACAGAGCTCTTAATCACCCCCATCTGATTGATCAACTCACGCATATTCTGCGCACCGGCACCAGAGGCCGCCTGATAGGTCATGGAACTCGCCCACTCCACCAGATTGGCATTAAACAGACCGCCAAGACTCATAAGCATCAGGCTGACAGTGCAGTTGCCACCGATATAATCTTTAACGCCATTCGCCAGCCCGTCTTTCACCACAGACATATTCACCGGATCCAGCACAATAATTGAACTGTCATCCATACGCAGCGCAGAAGCCGCATCAATCCAATAGCCATCCCAACCGGCTTTACGCAACTGCGGGTAGACTTCTTTGGTGTAGTCGCCGCCCTGACAGGTAACAATAATATCCATCTGTTGCAGGGCATCGATATCGAAGGCACTTTGCAGCAGAGGTATTTCAACACCCACATCGGGGCCTACTTGGCCTGCCTGAGACGTGGTGAAGAAAATTGGCTCAATATGGGCGAAGTCATTCTCTTCACGCATTCTCTCCATCAGCACAGATCCAACCATGCCACGCCAACCGATAAATCCTGTCTTTTTCATTGTTCTAAATCCTGTTGTAAATCTTGGTTAAATTCTTTT
>CAJQKW010000042.1 GCA_905478975.1 uncultured Pseudomonadales bacterium
TATGCAGATGGTAGTCGCTGTCGCCATGGATGATCGCACCGGTGGTGAGCATCTCGGTATAGAGCATCGCGTGCTGGCTGATCAGGCGCAAAAAATAGCGGCAATGACGATCAGTCCAGTCGAGCATAGGGGCAACACAGAATTTGCGGTCAATCATTATTGTTAGTCATTAGGTGGGTGGCTGACATTAGAGTCAGTTTGCTAGTTGGGTGCTTTATTAAATAACGGCCCCGATTTTACACACTTTTAGGCTGCAGTGCTCTGTTCTGGATAAGCCTTTATTGGGGCTTTTGCCGTGCAGGCCGACGCTTAAGTGGGGCAATGGGACTGCTAGGGAGTGCGCGGATATAGGGTTGCAGCTGATACTCTTATTAAAAGATCATATATAATATTAAAATGGCTTTTTAGGTTTAAATTCGCTCATATATGATTGCTTTATGTTGCAATTTTTTGTTGTTGCTATATTCTATAGCCAGTATTATATTTGTATATCATATGTGATAGTAAATTGACTATATTTTATAAAAAATAATCATTGGTGATAGTATGAAAGTCGATTATTTAACCCCGGACGGGACAATCCTCACTGAAATGGGCCGTAGGCTGGCACGGGTGCGCAAGCAACAGGGCTTCTCGCAAACTCGTCTTGCCGAAGAGGCGGGTCTTGGCGTCGCCACTCTGAGACGTATCGAATCTGGTCAAGACGGCCAGATGGCTTCATGGCTCAAGCTGCTAAAAGCGCTGCGCATGACCGCGTCCATCGATGCCTTGCTGCCAGAAACCTTTGATTCGCCTATGGCTGAAGTCCTTGCGGAGGCCAAGACAGGCAAGAAGCCGAAGGTGGCTGAGGTGAGTGTGCGCTGGGGTGATGAAAGGGAATGACTACCGCGACGGTAAAACTCTGGGGTACCACTATTGGCTACATTGCCATGGACAGCGGCGAGCGCTTCGCCCGTTTTGAGTATGCTCCAGATTTTGAAGCTTTTGGCATTGAGCCCGCGCCATTGATGATGCCGGTGCAGAGCAGGCGTATCTATCAGTTTCCCGATCTGCATCCGCGGTCATTTCACGGCATGCCAGGGCTGATTGCTGACAGCTTGCCGGACAAATATGGTCAGCGACTGATCGATGTGTGGCTGGCGCAAACTGGGCGCAAGCCTGCTGACTTTAATGCGGTGGATCGTCTCTGTTATACCGGCAGTCGGGGAATGGGCGCCCTGGAGTTTGAACCCTCCGCAGGGCCAGATAAAAGTGAAGGCAAGTTACTGGCAATCGAAGATTTGACTGAGCTTGCTTCAATGGCCTTTGCCAGTAAAGAGGCACTGAATACGAAATTTACCGAAGCCAGTTCCAGTAAAAAAGTGGGCAAAGAGGCCTTGCTGGATATATTAAAGGTCGGCACCTCGGCCGGTGGCGCACGGGCTAAGGCGGTTATCGCCTTTAACCCAGAGACCAAGCAGGTGCGTTCTGGACAGTTACATTTACCCGCAGGCTTCGAGCACTGGTTGATCAAATTTGACGGCGTAAAATTTAGCGGTGATTGGGGTGTGGCCGACCCTTCAGGCTATGGTCTTCTGGAATATAGCTATCATCTGATGGCGAAAGAGTGCGGCATCCATATGATGCAGAGTCGCATCTTCTCAGAGAATGGTCGCAATCATTTTATGACCCGGCGCTTTGATCGCGATGCCGATGGCGGCAAGCAATTTATGCAGACCTTAGGGGCATTGGCTCACTACGATTATTATGAAAGCGGCTATCACTCCTACGAACAGCTGTTTATGGTTATGAAACGCTTGAACCTTCCCAAGCGCGCCTTTGAGGAACAGTTCCGCCGCGTGGTGTTCAATATTGTTGGCTGCAACCAAGATGACCATGTTAAAAACTTTGCCTTCATGATGAACCGCAGCGGCAACTGGGATCTGTCTCCTGCCTATGATCTCTGCCATGCCGAGGGCAGTGAATTTACCCGCAATCATCAACTCAGTATCAATGGTAAAACCAACGGTTTTGAACGCAGCGATTTAAAACATCTGGCGCAATATACTGGCCTGCCTCAGGGCCGTGAAAAACAGATTATTCAACGTACAGTGGAGGCATTTACGCAGTGGAAAGCGGTGGCGATTGAGCTGGGTATTCCAACCAACTTGCAGCAGCATGTTCTGCGTACCCTGCGGTTAAAAATATAACGCTCTGACATGATACTGATTGCTAGAAGGGCAGCGTTGCTTTAGGTTACACCTATTAACCTAACCTAGGAGCCGGACCTTAATAAGAGCTCTGTATAAAAGCATAAGAAACCTTCATCGGGTGATCAAGTGCATAAACAGTTACCCAAGGTGTCGCAATGAAGCTTATTACCGGTCAGAGAATTCTCAGCAAACTTAGCAATCTGGGCCCAGGACTGAGCCGCTCACCGCTGGGGTCTTTTCGCTTCGTCTATGACGGCTTTGATCAGTTATTTGGCAGCGGTTCTAGAGCTGATGTCACCACAGAGGAGCGCTCAATCAATGTCGGTGAGCGCGAGCTAGATATTAGAATTTATCGGCCCAGCAAAGCAGAGCCAAAGCTGACCATGGTCTACTTTCATGGCGGCGGCTATGTGATTGGTGGTTTTAAAAGCCATCATGGTTTCTGTAGCCTGTTAGCGAGTCAGGCCAATATAAATCTCATTTCGGTAGATTATCGACTAGCACCTGAGAGCCCCTTTCCGGGGCCACTACAGGATGGTTTGGATGCCTGGAACTGGGTGATAGATCATGCCGCTGAACTGGGTATTGAGCAGACCAAAATCGGTATGGGTGGTGATAGTGCCGGGGGCAATTTAACGGCGGTATTATCCATGCAGACTTTCGGTGACCTATTGGATGGCGATCTAAAGGTGCTGCCAGCCTTTCAGTTTTTGCTCTATCCCTGGGTCGACTTGAGTGGTGAATCTGATTCCATTCGGCGTTTCGGTAAGGGGTTGATCTTAACCGAGGAAACCATGACATTTTTCCGCGACGCGTACCTGCCCAAAGAGCTGGAAGCGCTGGCGGCCAAGACTAGCCCAATCCGCTGTGAGGATATGAGTTCGACGCCAGATACATTGATTGTGACTGCGGAATACGATGTCTTGAGAGATGAGGGGCTGGCCTTTGTCGACAAGTTACAGCAGGCACGGGTAGCTGTATCACACCTACATTTACCGGATTGCACTCACGGATTTATTTCAACGGGAAAATTTAGCCCAGCAACGCGCAAGCGCTTAAATGAAGTCGCGGCTATGTTGGATAAATATGCTGCCAGTACTTAATTGTTAAGGCATTTGGGCTAAGGGATTACGGGCTGAGGGGATTAAGTATTCCCCAATCTTGGCGAACGATAAGCCATGGTTTGATTGAGAATAATCGTCGACTCTATATCTTCCACCTGCTCAACAGTGGCCAGCTTGTCCTTTAAAAAGGATTCAAATGTCTGTAAGTTTTTCGTCACTATACGCAGTGCATAATCATGCACACCGGCCAGCACACAGCACTCCAATACCTCACTAAATTCCCCGATCGCCGCTTCAAATGATGCTGCATTAGTGGAGGTGTTTTTATTCAATTTGATAAACACAAAAGCCGAGACACCAATGCCGAGCATGCTGTGATTCAGTCGAGCGGTGTACTGCTCGATCAGGCCACTCCGTTCCAGTTTGCGCAGTCGTCTCAGGCAGGGTGTTTGTGAAAGATTAACCAGGGCAGAGAGCTCGGCATTGCTGATTCGCGCATTGGCTTGCAGGGCATTGAGAATCTTGATATCGGTGTTGTCGAGGTTGATGTTATCTGTCTTATGATGATTCACGGGCATAATCAACTCAATAGAAGTTAAAAAAGAGTCTGATTATACCTATAAATCACTTATAAGGAGGTTATTTGGCCGAAAGCGTTACAAGGCTTTTGTTACCATCTACGCACATAGGAACTATTAAAAAATCAGGTAGAGCAGCAGATGACCGAGAAAGCCAAAGCCCTTGATGCTTGGATCCGCAAGGACTTCAGAGAGATCAATACGGCTCTTGAACAGCTCCATTTTAGCCAACCCAATCGACTGCCGGACCCAGCCTTGGGTGAGGTCTTAAAGCAGCGTTTGGTGGCAGAGGGCACCGCCCTAATCAGCGATTTGCTCCATGAGGGCAATACCGATGAAGGCTTTGATAGTGGCTTTGACCTACTAGGTAACGTGGGTTTTTATATGGCCGCCTGCCGCCGCCATGAAATCACCGAACCCTCTAGAGAAACCCGCTCACCACTTCAAGAAGCCTCGGCACTAGCCATGCAGTTAGGCGCCTCTCTGGGCGTGATCCCACGCTTTGCCTCCAGTCATTTAGAAACTCATAACCGAGCTGTTAGTGGCGTCTACAAAACCTTTACCGACCTGGATGATGAGAGGCTATTTCTCGATTACAACACCCGCAGTGTCTTTGCCTTTATCCGCGCCTCAGAAGCATTGCGCCAGATACTGCCGCTAGGGGTTTCCCATCCGGTGACCTACGATCTCTTACTCAGCGCCAAACAGTCTCTGGAAGAAGTTTACGCCTACAACCAAGAGTTATTCGAAAAGCTCGATGTGGATCGCTTCTTTTACTGCGTTAGACCCTATTACCGACCTCATCGGGTGGGATTGCACGAATACCGCGGCGCCAATGCCGGGGATTTTTCCGGGATCAATGTGATCGATCTATTGCTCGGTTTATGCCGTGCCGATGACCCCTATTATTCTCAGCTGTTGGTGGATAAATTTCTGTTTATGCGCCCAGACGATCAGCTGGTGCTGCGCGACTGTATGCGTCGCACAAGCTTGCTGGATAGCTTTTTAGCCACAGCAGATGCGGACAGGGAGCAGCCTTGGGTGCAAAAAAATCTCGAGCTATTTTTACAAGTTTGCCATGCCCATGGCCAAACCGCACTGCAACACCATGAGCAGTTGGTGAATAAGTTTATTGAGCGGCCCGCAGATGATGGGGCGCTGACTGAGACTAAAGGCATCACCGCCAGCGGACCACCGCTGCCAGTATTATTAAAAAGCCTGCGCAAACTCTGCGATATGCGCTGTGCCACGGATGTGGGAGGCGAGTTTAAAACCCGCCATCTGGATATAAAACATCTTAAAGGCCTGTTGCTATGAACCAGTTTATTGACCATCAGGGAATCTATTTGCTCAGCCATTCCGTGGGACTGCCGTTGGTCGGCGCGGAGAAAGCGGCGAGCAGCGCCTTTTGGCAGCCATGGCAGCGCGGTGATGGAGATATATGGAATCACTGGCTGGCTGAGATTGCCGCCTTTCGGCAACAGTTAGCTGTGCTGATGAATACGGAGATGGCCAATATCTGTCCCCAGACCAGTCTCTCCAGTGCGGTATCGAAGGTTATTTACTCTCTGCCAACTCGTCGAGAGCGGCCGGTTATTTTATTGAGTGAAGAAGACTTTCCTTCTATCGCTTTTGCATTGCAAAAAACCGCCAGTCTGGGCTATCAGCTAAAGTTTATTCCGGCAGATACGGATACCTCAGATCTGGCCCAGTGGGATCAGCAGATGAACGCCGAGGTGGGCGTGGTGCTGGTGACCCATGTGCAGTCCAATAATGGTCGTCAGCTGCCGGTGCAACAGATCACCGAACTGGCGCGCCAGAAAGGTATCTTATCTCTGGTGGATGTGGCCCAGTCAGCGGGCATTATCCCCATTGACCTGCAACAGTGGCAGGCAGACTTTGTTGTTGGCTCCTCAGTTAAATGGATTGGCGGTGGCCCCGGCGCCGCGTTTCTCTGGGTTGATTCTGAGATTATTGAGCAGTGTCAGCCGAGTAATGTGGGTTGGTTCTCCCATGAGAACCCCTTTGAGTTTGATATCCATCATTTTCGCTATGCCCCGGATGCCCTGCGGTTTTGGGGCGGCACGCCCTCAGTCTATCCCTATGCTGTTGCGGCCAATAGTCTCAGCCAAATAAATGCTACGGGCGTGGATAAAATTCGAGCAAATAATATCGCTCTCAGCGAGATGATTATTCAGACGATAGCGACTTCGGCATTGATCTCACCGCATTTAGAGCCAGAGCGGAGCGGCACTTTAATTCTCAATTTTGGGCAAGATCAACAGCGGGTTGTCGGTCGTTTAAATGCGTCTCAGATACACTTTGACACCCGAGCCAAGGGCATTCGGCTGTCGCCTCACAGCTGTAATACAGTGGCGCAAATCGAGAGTGTAATAAGCTGTTTTTAATTAGAATTTTGCCGTACGGAGAGGGCAGGAATAGGTTAGTCTAGGGATATAAACTCTCGTATATAAGAAGAGCACGTCCTATGAATCAGAACCCGTCTAATCGGGCTGCGTTGAACCGCCGTCAATTACTTAAAGGTATGAGTGCCAGTCTCGGTCTCTTAGCGCTACGCGGTTTTGAAGTACAGGCAGCAGCCACATCCCATTTTACCCACGGTGTTGCCAGCGGCGATCCCTTGTCGGATCGAGTGATTCTGTGGACGCGCCTGATTCCCGGCAGCGGTGAACACAGTACTATTAGCTGCCAGTGGCAGGTGGCTAAAGATCGCGAATTTAAGCAGATGGTTAGCGCTGGCATGACATCAACCAACTCTGCACGAGACTACACCGTTAAAGTTGATGCTCCAGGACTAGATCCCAACAGCTCCTATTACTATCGATTTTTGGCCGATAACCAGATGGCCAGCCCCATCGGCATAACCCGCACCTTGCCGGTTGGCGATATAGACCAGATCCGCCTCGGCATCACCTCCTGCTCCAACTATCCCCAGGGCTATTTTAATGTCTACCGCCATATGGCTGAGACCGATATAGATCTAGTACTGCACCTGGGTGACTATATCTATGAATACGCCGAAGGGGTCTATTCCAATGAGGTGGCCACCGACAAGCTCGGGCGCAAGGTTGAGCCGACCAATGAAATTCTCAGTCTCGAAGACTATCGCATGCGTTACGGCCTCTATCGCACCGACGAAGATTTACAGCTGGTTCATGCCCGCCATCCCTTTGTCTGTGTCTGGGACGATCATGAGCTGGCCAATGATTCCTGGAAAGAGGGCGCTGAAAACCACAGTGCCGATGAGGGGGATTTTCAGGCGCGTATGCGCAGCGCCCGTCAGGCCTATCATGAGTGGATGCCGATTCGCACTAGCTCGATGGGAGATCAGAGCGCCATTTTTCGTAGCTTTAAACTGGGTAATCTAGCCGATCTAATCATGTTAGATACGCGTCTCCACGGGCGCGATCGACCTTTGAATTACGCCAGTGATCTGCCTATGCACTCAGCCTTATTTCAGCTGTCAGCCTCAGGGGAGGGCAGTTTGATCGCTGAGGAGGATTCTGCTCAGGTAATTAAGAGTCTGCCAGCGGAGCAGCTTGTGCGTCTCACCATGCCCTTTGATTTCACTTCGGGAACACCAACTCCAGTGAATGACTATGCCGCCATTAAAGATCTTACCGCCGAGACTTTGCCTCAGGGTTGGTATTACCTGCCGGACAGTCAGAGCTTTAAACAGAAGGCTCTGGTTGAGCCAGATAGAACCATTCTCGGTGCTGATCAAGAGCAGTGGCTCGATAGTCAATTACAGGCCAGTACAGCGCGCGGCGCTACCTGGCAGGTGATCGGCCAGCAGGTCTTAATGGGTAAGTTACGGCTCCCAGTGCTAACCAACAAGCAACTCAAGATCGATCAGGCCGAACCTTATATCCGTGAAATTCTGGAGATGATGCAGGTGCTGGCGCCAGATCAATTACCGTTTAATCTCGATGCTTGGGATGGCTATGCCGCCTGTCGTGATCGCGTATTTAGCAGCTTTGCCGAGCAGGGCACTAATCCAGTGGTCTTGGGCGGTGATACCCACAACGCCTGGGCGTTTAATCTTGCGGACAGCAATGGTCAGGCCGTGGCGGTTGAAATTGGCACGCCGGCAGTCAATAGCCCGGGGCTGGAAACCTATCTGCCCACAGATCCCAGGGTACTAGCCCAAGCAATGCAAGACGCCAGTGCTGAGTTGTTTGCCGTGGACACCTCTCGCCGCGGCTGGTCAGAGATAACCCTGACTCCAGAGGCGATGACCAATCAATGGCATTTTGTCAGTACCGTGCTAGATCGGGATTATGCGGTTGAGCGCGGAGCAATACAGTACTGTAAAGCTGGTAATAAGCGCTTTTCGTAAGTGCTTTTTATAAGCGCCCTTTATAAGCGCTTATAGCTCCATTATTGGGTAAAAACCGCTACAATCGCGCCATGGCATTTGACCCCCCAACATTTCTAAAATCATTGACCCAGCGGCCGGGCATCTATCAGATGTTCAATGCCGAGGGGGAGATACTCTATGTGGGTAAAGCCAAAAACCTGAAAAATCGGGTTAGCAGTTATTTCCGCAAGACCGGCCTAAGCCCAAAAACCGCGGCTCTGGTCAAGCGCATCGAACAGATCGATGTGACTGTTACTGAGACTGAAACCGAAGCCCTGATCCTCGAGCACAATCTGATCAAGCAGCGCCGTCCGCCGTTTAATATTTTGATGCGCGACGACAAAAGCTATCCCTATATTCTGCTCACCGACAAAGATAAATGGCCGCGTCTGGCCTTTCACCGCGGCGCAAAAAAAGCTAAGGGCACTTACTTTGGACCCTTTCCCAGTGTCTATGCGGTTCGCGAAACCATGAGTTTCCTGCAAAAGACCTTTAAGGTGCGCCAGTGCGAAGACAGTTTCTTCAGTAATCGTTCGCGCCCTTGCCTGCAATATCAAATTAAACGCTGTACTGCTCCCTGCGTGGAGTTTGTCAGCCCCGAAGACTATGCCGCGGATGTGAATGTCACGCGTCTCTACCTGGATGGCAAAGGCGATAAAATCCTCAAGCAGTTAGAGGGGGATATGGTCAAAGCCGCCGAGGCTCTAGCCTTTGAAAAGGCCGCTGAGACCCGCGATCAAATTGCCGCACTGCGTCAGATTCAAACTCAGCAGGTCATTGAAAAGGGCAAGGGCACCATTGATGTGGTAGCCGGCGCTATCAGTAATGGTCAGGCCTGTGTGCATATGCTCTATATTCGTCAGGGGCGTATCCTCGGTAGCCGCAGCTATTATCCGAAAGCGCCGCTGGCCCAGACCGTCGGCGAACTCTTAGATGATTTTCTGCCGCTACTCTATTTGGCTGGCGGTGGGCGTCCAGATCTGCCCAAAGAAATTTTGCTTAACGCCGAAATCGACAGCGCCGAGACCCTTACCGAAGCCCTTGAGTTACAGGTTCAGCGCAAACTCGAAATTCGTCATTCAGTGCGTGGCTTCCGTGCCAAATGGATCGAGCTGGCCGAGCGCACCGCCGAACAGAACCTGTCCGGCAAATTGGCCTCGAAGCAGAGCCAAGAAAAACGCATGGAGTCATTGCGCGAAACTCTCGAGCTCGAGAGCCTGCCCGAGCGCATTGAATGTTTTGATATCAGCCACAGCAGCGGTGAGGCAGTTGTTGCCTCCTGTGTGGTATTCGACGGCAGCGGCGCAGTGAAAAGCGACTATCGACGCTTTAATATCGAAGGTATTACCGGCGGCGATGATTACGCTGCCATGGAGCAAGCTATTAGACGACGCTACACCCGACTGATGAAAGGCGAGGGCAAGTTACCCGAGATTCTGTTGATTGACGGCGGTAAAGGGCAGATTGGTATCGCCAAAGAAGTGCTCGCCGATTTGGGTGTGGTGGGCGTAATGATTCTAGGTGTTGCCAAAGGCACCACCCGCAAAGCCGGCTTTGAAACCCTGATCTTGGCGGACCAGAACAACCGCGTAATCGCCCGACCTCAGCAGGCCGCGCTGCATCTGATTCAGCAGATCCGCGATGAAGCCCACCGTTTTGCCATCACCGGACACAAGGCCCGTCGCGACAAAAAGCGCCGCACCTCGCCGCTGGAAGGCATCCCCGGAGTGGGGCCTACTCGACGTCGCGATTTACTGAAACACTTCGGCGGTATCCGCGAAGTGCAAAAAGCCAGCGTCGCTGATTTGATGAAAGTGCCTAATATCAGCAAAAAGGTTGCTGATGAGATTTACAGCGCACTGTACAATGACTAACTTTTAGATTCGCCGCACCATCAATACTATCAAGCCGCGAACCCATTATCGCCAACAGAAGACAATTACATGTGGAATCTGCCTAACATACTGACCCTGCTGCGCATTGGTTTAATACCGGTGTTCATCGCTATCTATTACAGCTCCTGGGAGTGGCATAACCTGATCGCCGCCGCTGTGTTTGGTGTTGCCGCAGCCACTGATTGGGTCGATGGCTATATGGCGCGCAAATATGATCAGGTCACGCCTTTTGGCGCTTTTCTAGACCCGGTTGCTGACAAGCTGATTGTGGTAGCCGCCATGGTGATGCTGCTTGAGGTGCACTCCAGCCCCTGGTTCTCGGTTGCCTCGATTATTATTATTGGCCGCGAAATTGTTATCTCCGCACTGCGCGAGTGGATGGCCGAGATGGGTTACAGCGGCACCGTAGCCGTAGCCATGATCGGCAAAGTGAAGACCTGGGTGCAGATGGTCGCCATCGCCGTCCTGCTCGCCGCCAAGCCAGAAAATGAACTGCTTACCAATCTCGGATTTATCGCCATTTATATCGCCGCAGCGTTAACTCTCTGGTCAATGATCCACTATCTGCGCGCCGCTTGGCCGCAATTGAGTGGCACAACGACAAGTAAGTGAGATCAGGGCGATAATCAGTTGATTTATTGCTGGTAATGCCTAGAATAGCGGCCTCTTAAGGGGTACTGGGTTCAGCACTGTTTAAGTTTGAAGTTGAAATGTTTTTATAGGCGCCGTAGCAAAGTGGTAATGCAGTGGACTGCAACTCCGCGATCGTCGGTTTGACCAATTGCGAAGCAATTAGCAACGAGCGCAGCGAAGCCCGCAGGGGATTAACAGCCACAGGCTGTTAAGATTCTTCCGACCTTCAAGAATTACGCTAGAAAGGTAGTAGAGTAGAAAGTAGTAAAGAGAAAGTTTAAGGCGCCGTAGCAAAGTGGTAATGCAGTGAACTGCAACTCCGCGATCGTCGGTTTGACCAATTGCGAAGCAATTAGCAACGAGCGCAGCGAAGCCCGTAGGGGATTAACAGCCACAGGCTGTTAAGATTCTTCCGACCTTCAAGAATTACGCTAGAAAGGTAGTAGAGTAGAAAGTAGTAAAGAGAAAGTAGTAAAGAGAAAGTTTAGGGCGCCGTAGCAAAGTGGTAATGCAGTGGACTGCAACTCCGCGATCGTCGGTTCGATTCCGACCGGCGCCTCCATTTCTCAGCTTCACAACAATTAGCCCAGCTAATGCCAATAGTTCCCCCAAACCCTCAGTACATCTGCTAAAATCTCGATCACTTTCATAATTACAATAATAAGCAGAGAATATCCCCATGGCAGAAATCACATTAGTAGGCTGGTTCCACACAATCCTGGGCATCCTGTCCATCGGTTCAGTCATCTACACCATCGCAAAACACAAAATCATTAAATCGACCACCAAATCCGGCCAGATCTATCTGATAGCGACCTTAATAACCGCCATCTCTGCACTGACCATTTTCCAAAATGGCGGCTTCAATATCGCCCATGCCCTAGCTATCGCCACATTGTTGGCCGTAGTAGTAGGCTGGCTCGCCGAGAAAAAGCGAATTGTCGGCGGACTATCCCCATACCTCCAGGCAGCTAGCTACTCAGCCACCTTCCTATTCCATATGATTCCAGCAATCACCGATGGCTTGAGGCGCTTGCCGGTCAACGATCCCGTGGTAACCGATGTCGCAGACCCCTTGCTGCTAGGCTTCTATATGGCCTTTGCGGCCACCTACGTGGTAGGAGTGATTGTTCAAGCAATCTGGTTGCGCAGGTCCAGCGCCAACGCTTAAAAATCACGGGCTAAAAAAGCCCTTAAAAAGCGCGTTATTGTTTCCCATTTGAGATTTTGATCAGGTATACTTCTGCCGCTTAGCCAGCGGCGGTCGATTGTTTGGTTTGAGCTGAAAGCCCACCAAGCCCATGCCGTGTGGCGAAATTGGTAGACGATGAGCAGGATGCTCGAGTGTCGCGTTAGGCAGGACGCCGGTAGCGACCGCAAGTCCAGTCTGAAAGACTGGTAGAACTATCAGCAAACAGAGATGGTTCAAAGCCCACCTAGTTACACGCCCGGGTGGCGAAATTGGTAGACG
>CAJQKW010000043.1 GCA_905478975.1 uncultured Pseudomonadales bacterium
ACCCATGGGACCGATCGCAAGGGTAGGGTCAGGCTCTATTCGCTCCCAATCAGAATAACCGCCTAGTTGGCTTATTAGTCTTTTCCATCCTATCCTTTATCTAATTCCCGCGGCTATCAATCTGTCAATCGCTGGAATCAATCGTCATACCTTACCTGCCTGATACAAAAACGCAGGTCTCTATGAAATCAAAGTAATGGATTATTTTGGAGTCAATCTCGATGCACAATGTTGTCAAAGACTATTACGGTAAACAGCTACAGAGCTCTGCCGATCTTAAAACCACTGCCTGCTGTGATACCAGTGCCATGCCCGACTGGTTAAAACCGCTGCTGGCGAATATCCATCCCGAAGTGCTATCGCGCTATTACGGCTGTGGTCTGGTTTGCCCACCGCTGCTAGAGGGCTGCCGAGTGCTCGATCTGGGTTCCGGCTCAGGAAGAGATGTCTATGCCCTGGCCCAACTGGTGGGTGCCCAGGGGGAGGTGGTCGGTGTGGATATGACCGATGAACAGTTGGCGGTGGCCGAGTCTCACCGGGAGTGGCATAGCGAGCGCTTTGGTTTTGCCAATGTACGATTTATAAAAGGCTATATCGAAAAGCTCCATGAATTGGATTTGGAACCTGGATCCTTCGATGTCATTGTCTCCAATTGCGTGGTCAATCTGTCACCGGATAAGGCGGCGGTGTTGAGTGGTATACATCGACTGCTAAAACCTGGCGGTGAGTTCTACTTTTCTGATGTTTACGCCGATCGCCGGGTGCCGGATTCGGTGCGCGATGATTCAGTGCTCTATGGCGAATGCCTCGGTGGGGCGCTGTATTGGAATGACTTTCTCAGTTTGGCGAAGGGCGCTGGCTTTGCCGATCCCCGCCTAGTGGAGGATCGTCCCCTTGAGGTGACGGATAAAAGCTTGGCCGCGCAAATCGGCAATTTACAATTTTTCTCGGCCACATACCGTCTATTTAAACTCGATGGGCTTGAGAGCGCCTGTGAGGATTATGGTCAGGGGGTGATTTATCGCGGCACCATTGCCCACAGCCCCCTGTGCTTTGTGCTGGATAAACATCATGCCATTGAGACCGGCCGCATATTCCCGGTCTGTGGCAATACCTGGCGTATGTTGCAGGACTCACGCTTTGCCGAGCACTTCACTTTTGTCGGCGATTTTAGTCAGCACTTTGGGTTGTTTGAAGGCTGTGGGTCTAGACTGCCTTTTAATAGAGGGACTTTTGATAGAGGGGCTTTTGACAGAAGGACTTTTGATCGAGCAGCTGCCAGTGAAGCCACAACACCGGAGTCAGCCCCATGTTGTTAAGTGAAACTTGCGATGATCAAACTGGCAATCAGGCCTTATCAAAATTTCGCATACTGGTGCTCTGTACCGGAAATTCCGCGCGCTCAATTATGGCGGAAGTGATTTTTAATACCGTTGGGGCGGATATCTTTCAGGCCTACAGTGCCGGTAGCCATCCCACGGGAATAGCCAATCCGTTGGCCCTGGAGCAGATCCGCCGACTAAATTTGCCGACGGATATCAGGGTTCACAGCAAGAGTTGGAAGGAATTTTCTGGACCCGATGCACCGGAGCTGGATTTGCTGCTGACAGTCTGTGATAACGCCGCCGCGGAGACCTGCCCGAGCTTTTCTGGAGATTATCAGCATATTCATTGGGGCTTTCCCGACCCTGCGGGATCATCTGATAATCGTGATGAGGAGCGCGACGCGTTCGCCCGTTGCTTTTCTGAGATCAAGCTTCGTGTGGAGGGGGTGGTGTCACGAATCTCGGCCACCGATACCAAGGATTCCATTTGTAGGGCGATTAAGCACTGCCATCAATAGGCTGCAGATTAAGCTTAAATACAGGCGTAAAAAACCGCGGCCAAGGCCGCGGTTTTTCGTTTCACTTTTTAGTACTTAGAAGTTCAAGCGAGCTGCTATTTCAACAGTGCGCGGTGGATCAATTAGCTTAAAGTAAGAGCCGTTAAATCCCGAAGGTCCCAGTGGAATGTCGTTGCCCCACATAAAGGTCTTTTCATCGGTGAGGTTTTTGCCGATTACGGAAATCTGCCACTGGTCATTGCCGGCAATAGCGATGCGGGCGTTGAGCTTACCAAAGCTCTCCTGAACCAGCGTCTCATCCAAATCGGCGCCGATAACAACATCGTCGGTCCAGTTGTAGTCCAAGTCGGCACTCAAGAGTAACCCTGAAGACAGTTCGGTCTCATAGCTGATACCAATATTAGCCGTGTACTCAGGAGCAAACTGTAGCGGCTGGCCGCTCAAGTCTTGAACGCATCCGCCTGTACCTGTCCAAGTTAGTGATTGAGCTAGATTACAGCCGGCACCAGGGAAGGACTTGTAAGTGGCATCCAGATAGGCAAAGGCACCGTTAAGAGTGAATTCTTCAGTCAGGCGATAAATCACATCAGCTTCGATACCCTGAACCTCAGACTCGGCTGCGTTACCCACTACAAAGCCGGCATTGCCGTCAAAAGTAGAGACCTGAACATCTTCATAAGTGCTCATAAAGGCAGCTATATTAAGACGACCACGGCCATCGGCGAGATCAATTTTGGCGCCAATTTCCACTGTTTCAACAGACTCATCTTCAAAGTCGGCTAGATCATCGGTAACGCCATCAACCGTTTCGATTTCACGACCCATGCCGTTATCTTCGTCAAATCCGCCTGCTTTATAGCCGTTGCCTATTTCTAGATAGACCATTGCATCGTTGTTCATGTCCCATTGAAAATTAACATGGCCAGTAACATGGTCTTCTTCGCGCTCACGGGTATAGTCGTGAACTGCTGTTAGGTTAAGCGCATTTTTGTAGACTGTCGCTACCAGAGGCAGGGCCATAGTTTCGGTCTGTTTAACCTTATCTGCATAGCCATTAGCCAACAGCCAGTCGTTGGTATAGAGCACTTGAGAACTCTTGGACATGTCTTTTTCGTCTTCCGAATAACGTAAACCAGTAGTAATGCGGAAACTGTCACTGACATGGTAAGTACCTTCTGCAAAGACCGACCAGCTGTCTGAATCTTGATTAAAGAAGTTCTCGGCTGTCGCATCCAAAATGCCGTTGTGATTGGCTGAGGTAAGAGCCATATCCCCTGGTGCCGTGCCGACTGGGAAAATTGAATTAAGAACCGCCTGAGTAAAACTTGCACCACCCAGATTAGGGTTGGCTGCGTTCAATAGTCCAAATATATTACCCTGTAGTGGCCCCACTGCCGACATATCAATATGGGTGAAGCGCTCGTTAGATAGCTCTTCAGTCTGATAGAAAGCACCGGTGAGGTACTCGAACTTGTCATCGCTTGGCGAACTGATAATCAGCTCGGCGCTGAACTGTTCGTGCTGCTCGTTGCGGCCGCGATTGAGTAATCTTAAGGGGCTGTAGTCTGAGTCTAAGCTGTTGTTAAATTCGTAGTCGGTGTAACCCATAACCGCTTTAACACCGTGCTCAGCATAGGTGCCATCCAGTGTGACCTGAAAGATATTTGACTCGGTGTCATCATACAGCGGCATATTACGAACGTTTTGTTCATAGGTGGTATAACCAAAGCCGGCTTCAAAGTTAGTTGAACCAAAAGGTGTACCATAGAGCGCAGCGGCTCCGCCAGTCGCCAGACTAGTATCAGTATCCGAAATCAGTTCTTGGCGACCGAGAATATCCACATAACCATGCTCGGCTTTAATAGTGGCAGTCCAGTCTTCGTTAACATCTATAGCTAAAGTACCGCGAACATAGACGCTTTCGTTTTGTGGGCCATCGACGCCATCGGCGGCGAGGTTGCGGACATAGCCTTTGTCATCATAGGCGCGCACAGCCAGACGGCCGCGAACTGAATCGCTCAGTGGACCTGAGACCATGGTAGTCAAAGTATTTGCATTTAAGCCACTGGTGAAACCAGCACTGACATAGCCTTCAAACTCTTCTGTGGGCTGTGCGGTGGTGATGTTCAAGGCACCGGCGACAGTATTTTTACCGAACAGAGTTGACTGTGGACCTTTTAGCACTTCAACACGTTCAATATCGAGGAACTTGCCACGGGCACTGCGGCCGCGACCGAAGTAAACACCGTCGACAAAAGTACCGACCGACTGTTCAAAACCGTAGTTAACACCTGAACCAATACCGCGAATAAACATCTGGGTGCCGGCACTGGCTTCAGCCACATGTACGTTAGGCATGTACATGGACAGATCTTCCATCTTAGTGAGGCCTTTGGCGCTCATCTCTTGACCACTCATTACTGAGATGGCGATGGGTACTTCTTGTAGCCCTTCGGCACGTTTAGTTGCCGTGACTATGATTTCTTCGAGCGTTAAACCTTGTGATAGTGCAGGTGCACTGACGGCCATCGCCAGTAGTGTTGCCGCAGCGGTGTATAAACTGAGAGTGAGTTTCTTCATGCTATTCCCCTTATTATTGGTTGGTGCTGAGTCACACCTTTTTTTTATAAAAACGACCTTTCTTGTTTGGAAAATCGACCGCGATATCACCACTAAAAAATCCTTTCGTTAGCGTCCAAAACCGACACTTTATTCATTATCGTATCACATTTAGTCAGCATCACTAAAACGACTCATAGGACTAAAAAAGCCCTGCGCTAAAACTCAGGCAAATGAAACTGCCCCTAGACCACAGCGGCAGACGACCTGCATCGGGAGATTTCCCAAGGGCAATATTTGCCAATCAGACAGTCTTAACGACGAGTACACAGCGGATTTTGGTTGTTTAGTATTTGCTGAGAAACTGCTATCAAAAGCTGCTATAAATAGGCTATTTATTAACAGGATAGTTATTAACAGCCTACTTATTTACTCTTTAGCAGCTAGATTAGTGAGCAGGGCCAGATTAATTGGCCTCTTGTCATGATTGCCAATACACTCCCTTTCAATTTCCTGTCGCTGTTCCCCTGCCTAAGGGTCTTAATGGGAGCTGGGCAATTTAACCAATGAGGTAACAAAGTAGTGATTGAGCAAATGGTAATAACGGAAATGGATAGCCGCGGTGTTGCCACCGTTACTCTGAATAACCCCGATAAACACAATGCTTTCGATGATGAGCTGATCGCCCAGATAAGCGCCACCTTTGAGGTTCTGGATACAGATCCCGCGGTACTTGTGGTTGTTTTACAGGGCGCTGGCCGGAGTTTTTCAGCCGGTGCCGATCTGGCCTGGATGCGACGCATGGCAGACTACGGCTATGAAGAGAATCACCGAGACGCAAACCTGATGGCAGAGATGTTTCGGCGTATTAACAGTCTATCTAAACCCACCATTGCGCGAGTTCACGGCGCCGCCTTCGGTGGCGGAGTGGGTCTGGCGGCGGTCTGTGATCTGGTGTTTGCCACTCCAAGTGCAAGCTTCTGTTTATCTGAGGTCAAGCTGGGCCTTATTCCGGCAGTGATCAGCCCCTTTGTCAGCGCCGCCATCGGACCTCGTGCCGCGCGTCGCTACTGCATAACCGCTGAACGTTTTTCTGCTGCCACTGCATTGCAGTTGGGACTGGTCAGTGAGCTCTGTGAGGAGACCGAGCTGGATAGTCGCATTCAAGCAATGGTTAAAAAATTACTGGTTAATGGTCCAGCGGCCATGGCGGCGGCCAAGCTGTTGGTCGCAGATGTGTCCGATGCACCACTAACTGATCAGCTGTTCGCTGAGACCAGCCGTCGCATCGCAGAGATTCGCGGCACTGAAGAGGGGCGGGAAGGGTTAAATGCCTTTCTTGAAAAACGCAGCGCAGCTTGGATAGGAGAGTAATTAGATGACCATTCCACAGGCGGTAAAGCTAGTCGAAGTAGGCCCCCGAGATGGCTTGCAGAATGAATCAGCACCGGTTTCAGCGGCAGACAAAATCAATCTCATTCACGGCTTGATGGATGCCGGTGTCAGCTATATTGAAGCGGGCAGTTTTGTTAGCCCCCGCAGCGTGCCGCAAATGGCTGACAGCGATCAGGTCTTTGCCGGTTTAAAGTCGATCCCGGCTTTGAACT
>CAJQKW010000044.1 GCA_905478975.1 uncultured Pseudomonadales bacterium
CCCTCTAAAGTATCACCCTCTAAAGTATCACCCTTCAAAGTATCATTGGCATGCTGCAGTGAAAGATGCACCGGATACCAACCACTGGCCGCACAGGCACTGGCGCTATCCTCAAGTGCCTGCAAAAATTCATGGCGCAGGAAGGGGTAGCTGAGGACAGTTGGGTTCAATGTAGTTACTCAATAGGGCAGGGTTAAATCATTGTACGTGGTCGCCGCCAAACATGATCAAAAATATCCGTCCACAGTGGTGCTAATAAACCGCTGCTCTAGACTGATTAAAGCTGATTTTTTTTGGGTAAAGATTGCCAGTAGGGTATCATTGCGCCCTTAAAATTCGATTCACTGTTCGATCCACTATTCGATTCACTTCAGTACGGAGACTCAAGAATGATAATCAAACCACGCGTCCGCGGCTTTATGTGTATTACCAGCCATCCTGTCGGCTGCGAAGCCAATGTTAAAAACCAGATCGACTTTATTAAAGCACAGCCTGCTATTGAAGCGCCTAAGCGTGTCTTAGTGATTGGTTCCTCCACTGGATATGGTCTGGCAGCTCGTATTACCGCCGCCTTTGGCAGCGGTGCCTCGACACTGGGTATCTTCTTTGAAAAGCCCGGCACTGAAACCAAGCCTGGCACGGCCGGCTGGTATAACTCAGCAGCATTCCACAAACATGCAGAGCAGGACGGCCTCTATGCCAAAAGTATTAATGGCGATGCCTTCTCCGATGAGATAAAAGCCAAGACCATTGAGACCATTAAGCAGGACCTGGGTCAGATTGACCTGGTGATTTACAGCCTTGCGGCGCCCCGTCGTCAGCATCCCAAAACCGGTGAAGTGTTTAACTCGACACTGAAGCCAGTGGGCAAAGATATCACCATGCGTGGTATTAATACTGACAAAGAGACGATCCAAGAATTTAGCCTTTCAGCCGCCAATGAGCAGGAGATTTCTGACACGGTTGCGGTAATGGGTGGCGAAGATTGGCAGATGTGGATTGATGCACTGGATGAAGCCGGTGTCTTAGCGCCAGGTGCCAAGACCACAGCCTTTACCTATATTGGCGAGAAGATGACCTGGGATCTCTACTGGGATGGCACCATTGGTCAGGCCAAGAAAGATCTCGATAAGCGCGTGTTGTCGATTCGCGAGAAGCTTGCAGCCACCGGCGGCGACGCCCGAGTATCGGTGCTCAAGGCCGTGGTGACTCAGGCCAGTTCGGCGATTCCGATCATGCCGCTGTATCTTGCCATGCTATTTAAAGAGATGAAGCGCGATGGCAGTCACGAAGGCTGTATTGAACAGCTCTATCGGCTGTACATTGAATGCCTCTACAGTGCCGATCCACGCACGGATGAGGAAGGTCGCCTGCGCTGCGATGAACTCGAACTGCGACCTGAGGTACAGGCAGTGGTAGCTGCCGCCTGGGCCAAGATCAGCACTGAGAACCTTGCTGAATTGACCGATTTCGCCGGTTACAAGGAGGAGTTTTTGACGCTATTTGGCTTTGGTCTTGATGGTGTCGACTATCAGGCCGATGTGGCCACCGATGTGGCTATCGGCAATCTGGTGTAATCAAGTCTGTTAAGTGACAGTGACCAATAAATCGACTCAATTCCACTGGATTACAGGTAGCCTATGAGCTCAAAAGCGACCCAGTTTAGACCAATCCTATTGCATCCACGCTACTGGCTGATCTGGTTTGCCTTTGGGCTGTGGCGGCTGATTACTCTGCTGCCATTTCCTGTGATGCTGCTTATTGGCAAAGGCATAGGTCTAATTTTTCACGCCATACCCGGTCGCCGCAAAATTATTGCCCGGCGCAATATTGAAATCTGTTTCCCCGAGCTCAGTGCCGCGGAGCAGGCAGTTTTGCTGAGAGCCAACTTTATCAGCACCGGTATTGCAGTGATGGAAGTGGGTATCTCCTGGTGGTGGTCAAAAAAACGCTTTAGCAAACTGATGCAGTTTGAAGGCTTAGAACACCTCGAAGCGGTTAAAGATCGCGGCGTTATGGTACTGGGCATTCACTACACCAGTCTCGAAGTAGGTGCTGCGGCGCTGTCTTCGAAGTGGCAGATGGACGGTATGTATCGCGCTCACGGCAATGCGGTGTATGACTTCTTGCAGGCCAGAGGGCGGCTCAATCAATCCATTGGTGACAATGCGGTATTTGAGCGCAGCGATGTTCGAGGCACCATGAAGGCGCTAAAAAACGGTCATTCTCTGTGGTATGGCCCGGATCAAGATTATGGTTTACGCCAGGGACTGTTCGCGCCCTTTTTTACAGTTCAGGCCGCCACTGTCTACGCCACGGCGCGCTTTGCTGAAAAAACCGGCGCTGCGGTTGTGCCTTTTAGCCATATTCGCCTGCCTGGATCTCAGGGTTACAAGATCACCGTCTACCCGGCGCTGGAGGATTTTCCCACCGGGGATGATCTGGCCGACGCCACCAGAATTAACCAGATTATTGAAAAGTTTATACGGTTACAGCCGGACCAGTATCTCTGGGTTCATCGGCGTTTTAAAAATCGCCCCGAGGGTGAAGAGGACCTGTACAATTTGCCTGAGAGAAAGAAACGCCGCCGCAGGAAAGTCTAGGGGCTTTAAGGCAAAGGTTTCGCTTGTGTCACCCTGTAGCCATCAGTACCATGAAGCGTTTTTTTAACCATTAGAAGTAATAGGAAGTAGCAGATGATTCGCGGAAGTATTGTTGCACTGGTCACTCCCATGCACCCAGAGACACAAGGGGTGGATTGGTCAGCGTTAAAGCATCTGGTCGATTGGCATATAGAGCAGGGCACCAACAGTATTGTTGCCGTCGGCACCACCGGTGAATCAGCGACCTTAAGCGTTGCAGAGCACGCTCAGGTTATCCGCGTTATCGTCGAGCAGGCCGCTGGCCGGGTGCCGATTATTGCTGGCACTGGCGCCAACTCTACCAGTGAAGCGATTGTTTTAACTCAAGCGGCAGCAGATGCTGGCGCCGATGCCTGTCTGCTAGTCACGCCCTATTACAACAAGCCAACTCAGGAAGGGCTCTATCTGCACTATAAAGCCATTGCTGAAGCCGTGGCCATAGACCAGATTTTATACAATGTGCCGGGCCGTACCGCCTGTGACATGCTTCCCGAGACGGTTCTGCGTCTCAGTGTCATCGAAAATATTGTCGGTATCAAAGAAGCCACCGGTGATCTCGAGCGTGCCGCGCAGTTGATTGCTCAGCGTCCAGAAGGCTTTGCCGTGTATTCTGGCGATGACGCGACCGCTAGAGGATTAATCTTGTTAGGTGGTGACGGTGATATCTCCGTGACCGCCAATGTTGCACCAAAATTAATGTCGCAGATGTGTGCCGCCGCGCTGGCGGGCGATGCGGCTAAAGCCGCTGAGCTCGACAGCAAGCTTGAGGCACTGCACCGAGACTTATTTGTCGAAGCTAACCCGATCCCGGTTAAGTGGGCGGTTGCTCAGCTGGGTCTTCAGGAAAATGTACTGCGTCTGCCAATGACCCCCCTGAGTGCAGAGCACCATGAACTTGTTCGAGCTGCCATGAGCAGTGCTGGAATTATTTAAGGCTGCTTTCTTTGAAGGGCTAGCAGGGTTTTAAACCGATTTTACAAAATAACAGTAAATTTAACCAAATTAATGGGTTGCCAATAACGATGAAACGATTGATTAGCGCACTGAATGTAGTTGTTATTCTAAGTCTGACTGGCTGTGGTTGGTTGGGCTTGCGTGATCGCAGCGATGACTATTTACTGGCCGAAGAAACTGCCGTGACAGTGGTGCCTGAGGGTTTGGACCAAGCGGTTCTCGGGCAACTCTACCCGATCCCCACGATTCCATTGACCAGTGTTGAGTTGATTGAATTTGATGTACCGCGGCCACAGCCGGCATCGGTAAACACCTTTGAACAGTCGGTTAAGATCCAGAGCCTCGAAGGGCGTCGCTGGGTGCTGATCAATGTTCCCCCCAGTGAGTTATGGCCGCGAGTGCGCAATGTGCTCAATCGCAGTGGCGTCCCGGCGGCACTGGCAGATGGCTCTACTGGTGTTATCGAAACCGTCTGGGTGAAATTTAATTCCGATGCGGAAAACTCTCACCGCTTCCGTTTTCAGATCTCTCCCGGGGTTCAGCTAGACAGTGCTGAGATATCGGCACTGCACAATCAGGCGCCGCGCTCTGAAGAAGATCAGGTTCAATGGCCTCTGAGCTCGGACAGTGATGAACGGGAAAAAGATATGCTGTCACTGATCGCCAATGATTTGGCTGGCAGTGAAAATTACGCATCGGTATCGCTGCTGGCTCAAGACATTGGTGGTGAAGCCAAGGTTGAAGTGGTGATACCTGAAGTCTCGGATCCCTTTATTCTGGCCAAGTTAAGCTTTGACCGTACCTGGGCTTCGACTATCTATGCAGCGGATCGCGGCGGCTTTGTCAGCGTTGATCAAAATCGCTCTGAAGGTCTTATCTATGTCAACTATACTCCTGAGACCACTGAGGAGCCTGGATTCTGGGCTCGTCTATTCAGTGGTGATGAAGACATTCTCGAAGTCAACTACCGCATTCTTGTGGAGAGGGTTGGCGCTAATGTTGAGATACATATAATCGGTGCTGAAGGGCAGGGGCTGAATAAAGCTGAAACCCTGCGACTGTTAAAGATTCTACGTAGCAATATGTCCTAATAATTTTTTCCTCAGGGTTGTTTACAGGACTGTTGGCAAAAGCCTCTTTCTAGAAGCTGGTTACAAAAAAGGTTATTGAGTCTATGCGGTTTGCATCTCTCGGGAGTGGCAGCAAAGGTAATGCCACTCTGGTGGAGTGGCGGGATACCTGCCTGATGATTGATTGCGGATTCTCCATCCGCGATACCACCCAGAGGCTCGCCAAGCTAGGTAAAACCCCCCAAGATATCAATGCCATTCTGGTGACTCACGAACACAGTGATCACTGGAAGGGTGTGGTGCCATTGGCGTCAAAGTTCTCCATTGATGTCTATGTCACCGCCGGCTGCCTGCGCAGTAAAAAAGCCGACGGCAAGGTCTTTCCCTGCCATATCATTGATAGTCACAGCGCCTTCAAAATTGGCGATATCAACGTTACCCCAGTACCTGTTCCCCATGACGCTCGAGAGCCTGTTCAGTTCCTGTTTAACAGCGATCAGCATCAGTTTGGCATACTCACTGATGTGGGTTCTCTAACGCCGCATATCGAGTCTCTCTACGGTCAGTGCGACGGGCTGTTGATTGAGGCCAATCACGACCTGGATATGCTCTATGCCGGAAGCTATCCAGAGTTTTTAAAAGAACGGGTCGCCGGACGCTGGGGCCATCTTAATAATCAGCAGACGGCAGACCTGCTGTCGCTAATTGACCAGCAGCGTATGCAGCAGTTAGTGATTGGTCATATCAGCGAAAAGAACAATAGCTTGGAAAAAGTGAAGTCTGCGGTTGAAGGGGTGATTGATGACTGTGGTCAGCTGCACTATGCCTGCCAGCAGCAGGGCTTTGATTGGTTGGAGCTAAACTAGCCGGTTGTAACTTTGAGCTGGTCTAGTTTTTAGGTCCTTTTATGTTTGGTGCTTCTATGTTCGGTGCTTTTATTTTTCGCGCTTAGCTGACAATCGTCAAGTTTAGATTTTCACCCCAAAAATTGGCGCTAAGTTGTTGAGTCGTCCTTTTATAGCAGGCTACCCAGTCTTATTTTCCGCTAAATGAATCAAACGCCTCGAGTCTGAACCACTTTTTTTTATCCACTGCAATGGCTTTTTGGGTCTTTATTAAAACTATTTTCGATTTTTTTCCACAGATAGCTACTATTTCTATAATTAGTTTCACAAAAACCACGTAAGCCATTGATTTTCGACTTGAAAAACGGCAACTCATTGATTTATATAGTTATTTTTATCTGGTTAAAAAATGATCAATCTAACTGTTAGGCCTACTTTTGCGGCCTTTAGAAGGCCCAATTCCCATTTAATCCACAAAGTTATCCACAGCTTTTGTGGGTATCTTTTTGCACCCTAATAGGGCGCGGAAAAAAATATCACAATGGCTTGTTACAAACCGGAGCTGCAATGGTTGCATTCTCGAGCAGTTCTTCCAGTGCCTCTATATCGGTACAGTTTATGGCTGGATTTTCAGACAGGTTGACCTGACGCAATTCACCAAGAAATAGCAGCGCCTTGATATCAGTGAGTTGATTGCTGTTTAAATTAACCGTTTTAAGCTGAGAGAATAGCTCGATGCCACTGAGATCGGTGATGCCTGCAAAGCTACAGTTAAGCACTTCGAGCTGCTCAGGTTGACTGACTTTAGCCTCGGTTAGGGCAAGTTTTACGCAGCTAGCAAGACCTGAATCAGGGATACTGTAACCACTATAAATCGCTTTTGGCGTGTAAATTGGGCGCTCGTTAAGCGTCACTGCATAGCGTTCGCAGCCAGTGACAAGAATAACGCTAGCAATGCTCAGCAGTGACACAAGACGGTAGTGGCGAGACATAAAAACTCCGGTGGGCTTAATTCGGTTGGGCGGCATAGGTTGCCGCGTAATGACTCCATTATAGGTGCCCGCTTGCACTGCTGTAACGCTATAATCTGCGCAAACAATAAATCCAGCGATAGCATCATTAACTGATGCCTTCGTTTTGCTCATTTTAGAGACTATTCGATGACTGAAGACAGCATGCCGATCATTCGCGTGGCTTACGCCGCGGCCAACTTTAAAGCGCTAGCCGAAACACTGGCTGAAAAGTTATCGCTGCCGCTGCAAGATGCCAGCTATAACAATTCAGAGGGCTATGACTACCTGCTCGAGTTTACCGAGCAGGGCTTGGTTTTGCGTCCCTCTGCCGACAAAGGTTATGGCTCCATTTTCTGTGACTTTGCCAGTTCGGAACACAGCCATAGACGTCGCCACGGTGGTGGTAACGGTCAGGCCATTGCCAAAGCGGTAGGGGTCTCAGGCAAGTTTGCGCCACAGGTGTTGGATCTTACCGCCGGTCTAGGCGGAGATGGCTTTGTACTGGCGTCTCTGGGCTGCAAAGTATGCATGCTGGAGCGTAACCCGGTTGTTCACAGCTTGCTTGCCGATGGCCTCAGTCGCGGTGTTCAAGCAGGGCACGAGTATAGACAGCAGGGTGATGATGAATTGGAGCAGGTTATCAGCAGGCTCAGTTTGCTTGAGGGCAATGCCGCCAATTACCTGAGTGATCTGGTGGATAAGTTGGTCGGTGCTGCTAGAAAACAGGGTAAGGAGCAGGGTAAG
>CAJQKW010000045.1 GCA_905478975.1 uncultured Pseudomonadales bacterium
TCGAGGGAGACTTCAAAGCTGTGCAGGTTGCGGTTGTTGATGCCAACCATTGGATTGTCCAGCTTCAGGGCGATTTCTAACTCAGCGCCGTCATGCACTTCAATCAATACATCCATTCCCAGTGATTGCGCCAACTCGTGTAAATGGGTCAACTGCTCTTCGCTCAAGGCCGAGACAATTAATAGAATACAATCGGCACTCATGGCACGAGCTTCATAGACCTGATAATCATCGACGATAAAATCTTTGCGAATTACCGGCAGTTGCGTGGCAGAACGTGCCTGCTGTAAATACTCATCTGCACCCTGAAAGAAATCCACGTCGGTCAAAACCGACAGGCAGGCTGCGCCGCCCTGCTCATAGCTCTCGGCAATGGCCGCTGGGTCAAAGTTTTCACGGATAACCCCTTTGCTCGGCGAGGCTTTTTTAATTTCTGCAATCACTGCGGACTGACCTGCTGCAAGTTTGGCTGCCAGTGCGGCGGCAAACCCTCGCGGTGAATCGGCGGTCTCGGCTTTTTCAATCAGCTGGGCGATGGACACCAGGGCGCTGCGCTCGGCAATTTCTTCGTGCTTGCGGGCGAGGATCTTTTTTAAGATGGTTGGCGTGTCTGAGCTCATTTCAATTTCTCATTATTATTTAGGCGTCTTGCTGGACCTGAGTGAAGGTCGCCAGATCAGTTAGTTTTGCCCCGGCCAATCCTGCGCCTATGGCGTCCTGTGCCATGGCAACGCCTTCTTTGATGCTAGTGGCGCAACCGGCCACATAAAGTGCGGCACCGGCGTTAAGGGCGATCAGATCGGCAGCTTTTACACCGTTGGCAGTTGCTTGTTTACCCAGAGCGTCTTTAATCAGCGCGAGAGACTGTTCGGCATCATCAACACTCAATCCATCGAGACTCTGACGCTCCAGCATAAAGTCTTCTGGGGCAATGCTGTATTCACTGACAGCGCCGTCTTTGTATTCTGCCACGGCGGTGTCTGCGGCTAGGCTAATTTCATCGAGGCCATCGGCGGAGTGCACCACCATTATATGTTCGGCACCCAGACGTCCGAGCACTTCGGCCATGGGTTTGCACAGGGTTTGATCATAGACGCCGATTAACTGGCGGGTAACCCCAGCAGGATTGGTCATGGGCCCGAGGATATTGAAAATTGTACGCAGGCCAAGTTCCCGACGCGGACCAATGGCATGCTTCATGGCGCTGTGGTGGGCCGGGGCAAACATAAAACCAACCCCTAACTCTTGCACACAGAGCGCCACTTGATCGGGGCTGAGATTTAAATTAACCCCGGCGGCCTCGAGTACATCGGCAGCGCCACTGTTGCTGCTCACAGAGCGATTGCCGTGCTTGGCAACAGAGCCTCCCGCCGCGGCAACGACGAAGGTTGAGGCGGTGGAGACATTAAACAGATTCGACTCATCGCCGCCGGTGCCGACTATATCCACTAGGCCATCACCGGAGACCTTGACCCCGGTCACCAGCTCGCGCATCACTTCAACGGCGCCAGCGATCTCTTCGATGCTCTCACCTTTCATGCGCAGGGCAACAAGAAAGCCGCCGATCTGAGCTTCTGTCGCATTGCCGGTCATGATCTGGCGCATCACATCGCGCATCTCTGAAGCAGAAAGGTTTTTACCCAATACCACGACGTCTAATGCTTGTTTGATATCCATGTTTAACCCTCGAGAAAGTTATTCAGCAGGTCGTGCCCATGCTGGGTCAATATTGATTCAGGGTGAAATTGCACGCCTTCGATGGGCAGCGTTTTATGGCGCACCCCCATAATTTCATCGAGACTGCCATCCTCATTTTCAGTCCAAGCGGTAATCTCTAAACAGCTGGGTAAACTACTCTGTTCGATCACTAGGGAGTGATAGCGAGTCGCCTCAAAAGGATTAGTCAGTCCGGCAAACACACCGCTATTGCTATGGTGCATGGGCGAGGTTTTACCGTGCATCACCTGTTTGGCGCGGACAATCTTGCCACCAAAGGCTTGGGCAATACTCTGATGCCCAAGACAGACTCCGAGAATCGGCAGTCGACCGGCGAAGTGGATGATGGTCTCTACCGAGATACCCGCTTCGTTGGGAGTGCAGGGGCCAGGTGAGATAACAATCTTTTCCGGCGCCAGGCGCTCTATATCGGCAATGCTAATTTCGTCGTTGCGATAGACCTGAACCTCAGCTTTTAGCTCGGCAAGATACTGCACAATGTTGTAGGTGAACGAGTCATAGTTATCGATCATTAATATCATTGCGACTCTCCTGAGGCTTTAGTACAGACCATGGCTGCCGCGCGCATTAGGGCTCGGGCTTTATTGTTGGTCTCTTTCCACTCCAGATCGGAAACCGAGTCGGCGACTACGCCAGCACCTGCCTGAACATGCAGCACATTGTCTTTAATCACCGCGGTGCGGATGGCGATGGCGGTATCCATATTGCCATTCCAGCCGATATAGCCCACTGCACCACCGTAGATATTGCGCTTCACTGGCTCGAGCTCGTCGATAATTTCCATGGCGCGAATCTTCGGCGCTCCACTCAGAGTCCCAGCAGGCAGTGTTGCTTTGAGCACTTCCAGGGCACCCATATCCTCAGTTACCTGACCCACTACATTAGAGGTTATATGCATTACGTGAGAATAACGCTCAACGACCATCTTTTCCGTGACTACGACAGTGCCGGTTTTACTGATCCGCCCAACATCGTTGCGACCCAGATCAATCAACATTAGATGCTCGGCGATCTCTTTAGGATCCGCGAGCATTTCATCTTCCATGGCCTGGTCTTCTTCTGGTGTTGCACCTCGCTTGCGGGTGCCGGCGATGGGTCGAACAGTGACTTCACCGTCTTCAAGACGGGCGAGAACTTCTGGGGACGAGCCAACAATATGAAAGCCATCTAGATCCAAGAAGTACATATAGGGTGAGGGATTGAGACGGCGCAGTGCACGGTAAAGATTGATCGGCTCAGCGTGAAATGGCGCGGAGAGACGCTGGGATGGCACCACCTGCATCACATCACCGGCCATCACATAGTCTTTGACTTTGTTCACCGCGGCCTTGAAGTCCTGCTCGCCAAAGCTCGAGACAAAGTCTTCTTCAGCTATTCCATCGCCAGCCATATTCATCGGCGGCAGCTGCGGTGCTGGCATATCCAGCTTGGCCTCAAGCTCGTCGAGGCGGGCTTCGGCTTTAGCCAGGGCATCTTTGTCTTTGGCGTCTACATGCACCACCAGCATGATGGTGCCGGAGAGGTTGTCAAAGATCGCCACCTCATCTGATGCCATCAATAGAATATCCGGCGTGCCCAATTCATCGGGTGGCGCAGATTGGGCTAGTCTAGGTTCAACAAAGCGCACGGTGTCATAGCCAAAGTAGCCCACCAGACCACCGGTGAAACGCGGCAAATTGGGCAACTCAGGCATACTAAAAAGCTGCCGGAATCGCTCCACTTCACCCAGCGGGTCACTGGTCTGGCGATTGACCATGGGCTTGCCGTCGCGAATAATTTCTAGGCGCGAGCCAAAAACTTTTAGAACAGTAGACGTATGCAGGCCAATCAATGAGTAACGGCCCCATTTTTCGCCGCCCTGCACTGATTCAAATAGATAGGAGTTTGGCCCAAAAGCCAATTTTAGATAAACACTAAGGGGGGTTTCTAGGTCAGCCAGCACTTCGCGAGTGACGGGAATACGGTTGTACTCTTGACGGGCTAACTCAGCAAATTGTTCGGGGGTCATGGTCGGATCCTTGTTCGTTAACAGAATGTGGCGGTGCAGGCGTCAGTGCGCCTCGGCTACTCTAGTTGCGACTACTCTAGTTGCGCCAACGCCAAGTGTGACCATTGCTGTCAAACTGTTTAGAACTCGAACCTTTCACAAACTATCTCCGAAACTTAGGTTGCTATTGTAATCATTTGCACCGACGCGACAACCGTCGGTGGGAAAAGATTATCAATTAACCTGATGCTTTATTGTTCTTGGGGCCTTTATGCCTGTGCCAATTCGCTACGCATTTTGGCAATCACTTCAGCATAGTCATCGGCGCCATAAATTGCCGAACCAGCGACAAAGGTATCAGCACCTGCCGCAGCAATCTCGCGAATGTTGTTTACCGTGACACCGCCATCGATTTCTAGACGAATATCATGGCCGCTGCTATCGATGAGCTGGCGGGCTGCGGCTAGCTTATCAAGAGTGGCGGGAATAAATTTCTGACCACCAAAGCCGGGGTTGACTGACATCAGCAATAGCATGTCCATGCGGTCCATTACCCAGCGCACGGTTTCCAGGCTGGTTGCCGGATTTAATACCAGACCGGCCTTGCAACCGAGATCGCGAATCAGCTGTAGTGAGCGATCAACATGGTTGGATGCTTCCGGGTGAAAGGTAATATAGGTGGCACCAACATCGGCAAACATGCGGATCAGATCATCCACCGGTTGCACCATCAGATGCACGTCAATTGGGGCGGTGACGCCGTGATCGCGCAATGCTTTGCAGACCATAGGTCCGATCGTAAGGTTGGGTACATAATGGTTGTCCATAACATCGAAGTGGACGACATCTGCGCCGGCTTCAAGAACGGCATCAACCTCTTCACCGAGACGGGCAAAGTTGGCAGATAGGATGGATGGAGCAATCAAAAATTCAGTCATATAACACCAGGAGTCAATTCAGGCGTAATCATGCGTGACTTCGGTATAGGGTGCAAATACTTTGCCTATCAAAGGGGCTTGAGCGTTAAGAAAACCCAGAAACCCAAAAAGACCATCTGTTTCCAAATGGCCTTTCTGCGGCTGACTGCTTATTGCTGCTTAATTGTCTTTTTGCTGACGCTTTTCTTTCATTTTCTCTCGATGTTGCTGTTTCGCTGCACGAGCTTCGTCTTTAGTTAAAGAACCATCACCATCGGCGTCCATTTTCGAGAAACGCTTTCGGCGTTTGTCGGCCATTTGCTCCAATGCCTGTTCGTGCTCTTCAGTGGAAACGGCACCATTACCATCTTTATCCGCATGCTTAAACATGCCTTTATGGTGGCGAGGTTTGCCATCCTGATCACCGCCGTGGTGATCGGCAACAGCCCCCAGAGAGAACCCAGCCAGCAGTGTGAAAATCAGTAAATTGCGCATAAAACTGCCTCTTCATTAATTAGTAGAGCTTGGGTAAACGTCAAACCCTACCAATCCGTTGACAATCAAGAGTAGGCATAGTCCTTAAACTGGTCGCGCAGATCTTTCTTGCTGATTTTGCCGGTTGCTGTGTGGGGAATCTCCTCGACAAAAACACAGTCTCCAGGTATCCACCACTTGGCGATCTTGCCCTCGAGAAAAGCCAGAATAGCCTGCTTATCAGGACTGGATCCTTCCACAGGAATAACAATGAGCAGTGGCCGCTCGGTCCACTTCGGATCCGACACGCCAATAACGGCGGCCTCTTGAACATCTGGGTGGCCCATGGCGGCGTTCTCAACATCGATTGAGCTGATCCACTCGCCACCAGATTTAATCACGTCTTTAATGCGGTCAGTAATAGTCACATAACCCTGCTCATCAATCGCAGCCATATCACCGGTATTAAACCAGCCATCTTCGTCTACTGCTGGCTTGTCGTCGAGACGGTAGTAGCCGCTACAGACCCAGGGGCCTTTCACCAGCAACACACCAGAGGCAACGCCATCCCAGGGCAACTCATTGTTGTCACCATCGACAATTTTCATTTCGACACCAAAGACCACACGGCCAGCGCGAACGCGCCAGGTATCTTGCTCTTCTTGGGTGCCATCCTGCATCCAATCCTGAGGGCGATTGTAGGATCCCAGGGGACTCATTTCAGTCATGCCCCAACCCATATGTACAATCACGCCGTGGCGTTCCATTTCCTGCATCAGTGACAGTGGGCAGGCGGAACCACCAGAGACCACAGAATTAAGCGACTCTATGGTTTTGCCTGTGGCATTAAGGTAACCCACCAGAGCCAACCACACTGTGGGTACGCCGAGGGAGTAGTTAACTTTCTCTGAGTTAATCAGTCTGGTCAGTGTTTCACCGTCGGCCATTTTCGGCCCTGGGAACACTAGCTTGGCGCCAACCATAGGGCCGTTGTAGGCTGTTCCCCAGGCATTAACGTGAAACATCGGCACGATTGGCATCACCACATCTTTCTCGGAGAGGTTCATCACATCCGGCGTTGAGCCAACAATGGAGTGCAACACGGTGCTGCGATGACTGTAGAGAACACCTTTGGGATTTCCCGTGGTGCCCGAGGTGTAACACATGGAGCTGGCGCTGTTCTCGTCTAGCTCTGGCCAATCAAAGTTATCTGACTCGCCTTCAATAAAGGTCTCGTAGCAATGGGCATTTTTAAGACTGGTCTCCGGCATATGTGCCGCATCAGTCATCACCACATAGCCTTGAACCTTGGGCAGCTTGTCCTGAAGTTGCTCCAGTAGCGGCACAAACATGGGATCAGTGAAGATAAACTTATCTTCCGCATGATTGATAATAAAGTCGATCTGCTCGGGGAATAGGCGCGGATTAACGGTGTGACAAACTTGCCCTGAACAGGAGATTGCGTAATAGAGCTCAAAGTGACGGTAGTCATTCCAGGCCAGAGTGGCAATCCTGTCTCCTGACTCAAAACCCAACTTCTGTAGCGCGTTAGCCATCTGCCGCACACGGCGGAAGGCATCTTTATAGGTGTATTTGTGCAGTGGGTTGTCGCCGGTTACTGAAACAATTTCGCTCTTGCCGTTAATTCGGTCAGCGTGTTTCATTATTGACGTTATGGTCAGCTGGGAGTCCATCATTAAGCCATTCATGCTCTATTCCTTAATCTGTAGCGCTAATTTTTAGTTTTTTAATTGTTGTTATTTTTTTCAACTATAAGACTAACATCGAGACAGGCTGCTTAATACTACTAATCTGTGGACGGCAAGTCACCCACCCCGCCAGGATGCAGAGTAGCTGTTGTCTTGTGTTGAGGGAGCGGGTTAATTAATGGTTATGCGGAATACTGCGCAGATGGGTTTCAATCTCTTCGAAATCAGGTAGGTCCAGATGTTGGCCATCGAGATCAAAGCTAACACTGATACAGGTGGCGATTTCCACTTCGTCCTGAGCCGACAGAGCACTGTCTTCTTCAACTCGAATAGTATGCGGGAAGCCTTTACACATAATCGCGTAGTAGCGATGTTCATGGCCCTCCACCAGACTGTTTAACACCACAATACGGGTACTGCTGCCGAAATCTGAACAGGGCTTGGCCTGCTGTAACGCGGCAAAATCAATCAGTGGGATAGTGAGATTGCGCCACTTAATCCAGCCACACATCCATTGCGGTTTGCCCTCGTCGGCAATAAGCCCCTGATTGAGAATAATTTCGGCGATGGCGGGCATGGGAACCAACAAATTTGATTTCCCGGTGTTGATCGACAGGCAGTCGACTTGGGCAATAGGATTCTTTTGATCTAGAAAAAACATACTCATTGGCTACAGGCCTCCATTTGAACAACATCCGTATTTAATCTTTCCGCAAGCTCTTCCACAGTCCCGACAAAATCCGCTTTACAGCGCTGCATCACTGCTTGAGGCATAGCAGGCACCATACAATCACTTGGCTCCTGAACCCAAACCTGGCCCGCGTACTGCTTGATTGCCTGACAGCCTCGGGCACCATCATCACCCATGCCGGTAAATATAATTGCTCCGCAATCGCGCCGGTAGAGCAAAGCCAAACGATTCGCTAACTGATCAATGGAGGGTGCGTATTGACCCTGCCATGGAGAAGCGAACCGCAACACCCGACCCTGCTTGCTAATTCGGGTTTCGAACTCTGGTGATATTACTGTAACTGTGCCGGGTTTTATCAGCTGCCCTGTCGACGGCACTCTTGCGGGCCAGCCTGTATGGGTTTCTATCATTTTCAATAAAACCGCCATTTGCTGCACCGCTATATGTTGAGCATAGACGAAAGCCAGGTCATCGCGCGGAGCAATTCGACTTAAAAATTGACGTATCGCTGGCAGGCCGCCAGCAGAGGCACCCAGCAGCCAGACTTTTCCAGCCTGCTCAGGAGCCTTTGCCTTGGGTTTTTCTTTGGCCTCTAACTGTTCCATAGGCGGCTAACTTTGGGTAGAAAGCAGCTCATCCAATGTTTCTAGCAAGTGCTCCTCTTGATAGGGCTTACCCATATAGTGGTCGACACCCAATTCCATGGCACGCTGTCGATGCTTATCACCAGTTCGCGAGGTAATCATAATAATCGGGATATTAGACAGCTCGTCACTGGCACGAACCCGGGTGGCAACTTCAAAACCATCCATACGCGGCATCTCAATATCCAACAATATCACCGCGGGAATCTCATCTTGCAGGGCCTTTAAGGCTTCAATGCCATCTTTAGCGGTAAGCACTCGATAGCCTTGACGCCGCAGAATACGACTGGTGACTTTTCTCACCGTCACCGAATCGTCCACCACCAATATACTCGGCGAGACATCACTGGTTGACCGCGACTCATACTCAAGACCTTTTTCAGCGTTCTGGCCGACCCGCGGCAGGTCGACAATCGAGACCCGCGCCAATTCATTGAGGTCAATAATCACCACCACCTGACCATCGCTCAAAATCGTTGCACCACCCAACCCGGGAACGCTGGAAAACTGCGAGCCAAGGGTTTTCACAACAATCTCTTTGGTGCCGATAATCTCATCCACCTGCACCGCAAAACGCCGGTTATCAGAATGGAATAGTACTAACGCTGCATCCTCATTGAGGCTGTCTGGACGCTTTAATATTTCTGGATTGAGCAGTGTCCCCAGATAGCAGAGTTCGTAATCAACACCGGCATGGTTAATCATATTGCTGTTGGCGACAGCTTCGGCGACAGCGGTGCGCGGCATAAAGTGAACGCCATCAATTGAGTTGAGAGACAGGGCGTAGTGATCGCCGGTGACATTAATCATCAGCGCGCGGTTAACCGACAGGGTAAAGGGCAGGACTATGGTGAACTGAGTGCCAAGACCTGCCGAGGTTTCAATCTCCACACGCCCACCGCACTGGCGCACTTCGCTATTGACCACATCTAGGCCAACACCGCGGCCCGATATCTGGCTAACGGAATCAGATGTAGTAAAGCCGGGATGAAAAATAAACTGAGCGATCTCATAGGCAGATAGGGCCGCATCCTCGACGATTAATTCTTTCTCCAGAGCCCGGCGGCGAATTTTTTCAACATTGAGGCCACGACCATCGTCAGCCAGATGGATAACAATATCGCCACCCTGCCTATAGGTCGTAATAACAATACTACCGGTTGCCGGCTTGCCCGCTTTTGCGCGCTCGGCTTCGGTTTCAATACCATGATCCACCGAGTTGCGAATCATATGCTCCAGTGGCGCGACCATCCTGTCGAGAACCGATCTATCCATCTCTCCCTGAATATTGTCCATACGCAATTCGACTTTTTTGCCCAACTCTATACCCACCTGACGGACAATGCGTCGCAGTCGCGGAACAATTCTGGCGAAGGGCACCATGCGTGTTTTCATCAAACCTTCCTGCAAGTCGGTGTTGATGCGTGACTGATGTAAAAGCAGCGTTTCAGTACCAATTAATTTTTCAGTGAGGGTCTCTTTAAGATCGTGCAAATCCGATGCCGACTCCATCAGTGATCCGGTGAGCTGCTGCAATTGTGAGTAGCGGTCCATTTCTAGGGGATCAAAGTTATCCGCTTCACCTGAAGCTTCAAGCTGCTCGCGGCGGTAATCGATCTGTGCCTCGGTTTCAGTACCCAGGCGTCGGACCTGACCCTGTAGACGGGTCACTGTGGCGTCCATCTCATCGAGAAACTGGGTAAACTCACTGAGCTGTTCTTCGACTCGACCGCGGAAAATAATATTCTCCCCAGACAGGTTGACCAGTGTATCTAGTACCTCGGCGCCAATTCGAACAACTTCTTTGATTTCACCTTGAATGGCACTGCGGTCAAATACCTGTTGCTGCTTTGTGCCAGAGGCATTCTGTGACGGCTGCATTGGCTGGCCAGATCCACCCGCTTCAGAGATAGCCTGGGATTTGATAAAGTCAGCTGCGGAGTCAGACTTGTCCTCTTGTTTGAGTTCCTTATTGGACTTTTGATTAGGCTTTTTATTAGGCTCGTTATTAGATGCCTTATTAACAGCATCACTAGCTTCGCCACGACCCTGCTCTGCACCCTTATTATCAGCCATCTCGCCCTGTTCAAAATCGAGCAGCTGTTTACGCAGTGCGGCAATATCGCCACCATGAGCTATCTGCCGCACTATGTCATAGGCGCTGACGAGCTTTTCTTGGTGAGAAATTATTGTCTTGAAAAAGCGTTTATCGTAAAGCTTGGTGTCATCCACCAGGGACTCGATTATATGGGCTCGATCGCCCAGACCATTAAACCCAGCCATACGCGCGCCACCTTTTAAGGTATGCAGGTCACGCTTTAGGCGGTCAGGCAGTTCAAGCTCTTTGGGGCTAGATCGCCAGGCCATAACCAGCTCTTCAATATGGCTGACAATGTCATCGGCCTCTTCGACAAATACGCCGATAATTTCATGGTCGAGTTGTTCGTCAAGCCCTGCATTGATTAATGATGTTGAACTATCGACCCTGGCTGAAACTGGGCTAATTTGTAGAGCCTCATCCTCCAGGCCTTCGTCAATGCCCTCTAAATCAGTCAATGACTGACTGATATCGCCTTCGTGAAGAACCAGCTCAGATTTATCGACGGCTTCCACCTGATCAGTCTCCGACAGCTCCTCGACAGACAG
>CAJQKW010000046.1 GCA_905478975.1 uncultured Pseudomonadales bacterium
AGCTGAAATTCACCTATGGCTTGGCCAAACTGAGTGCGCTCGTGAATATAGGGCAGCACCACATCGAGACAGGCTTGCATTATGCCCACCGGGCCGCCGGATAAAACGGTGCGCTCATAGTCGAGACCGGACATAAGGACGGCGACACCGCGGCCTTCACCGCCGAGAATATTTTCCGCTGGCACTTCACAGTCTTGAAAGACTAGCTCACAGGTATTGGAGCCGCGCATACCCAGCTTGTCGAGCTTTTGGTGGCGGGAAAAACCGGGGGAGTCGCGCTCAACAATAAAGGCAGTGATGCCCTTTGATCCGGCGCTGGTATCGGTTTTGGCGTAGATAATATAGGTGTGGGCATCGGGTCCATTGGTGATCCACATTTTGTTGCCATTGAGCAGGTACTTGTCTCCCTGTTGAGTGGCGCTGAGTTTCATGCTCACCACATCGGATCCGGCATTGGGCTCGCTCATGGCCAGGGCGCCTATGTGTTCACCGGAGCAGAGTTTCGGCAGATATTTTTGTTTCTGTTCTGGGCTGCCGTTTTTGGCTAGCTGATTAACACAGAGATTGGAGTGGGCGCCGTAGGACAGGCCGACTGATGCGGAGGCTCTGGAGATCTCTTCCATGGCCACAGAGTGAGCCAGATAGCCCATGCCGGAACCGCCGTACTCTTCGTCGACGGTAATGCCGAGCAGACCCATATCGCCAAACTTGCGCCACAGGTCCATGGGAAATTCATTGCTCTGATCGATCTCGGCGGCACGCGGGGCGATCTCGGCCTGACAGAATTGGAAGACGCTGTCGCGGAGCATATCGATGTCTTCGCCGAGATTAAAATTTAAGCTGGGATAGATAGTGTTCATAAATTATTGGCTTCCATTGGTTTTAAGCGCGTCGATGCAGTCTGCTTCGGCCTGGTTGAGGTCTTTGAGCAGCTTGCTGATATCGTCGAGCTGTTGATTGAGTTTGTGGCGCTGTAGCTGAATGGCGTCGATAAGTTTTTTCAGCTGGTCGATATTGGTTTTGCCCGGTTCGTACATATCGATAATTTCGCGGGAGTCTTCCAGAGAGAGGCCGAGGCGCTTGCCACGCAAGATAAGTCGCAGTCGGGTGCGGTCTGCCTGGCTGTAGATACGGGTTTGGCCGCGGCGATTGGGGGAGAGTAGGCCAATATCTTCGTAGTGACGAATACTGCGGGTGGTGACATCAAACTCCTGCGACAGCTGCGAGATGCTGTATTCGGTGCTGATGTCAGAACCGTTGTCTGGGGCTGTATGTGCTGCTTTTTTCGCCATTACAAAATCCGATCGAAGTGAATAACCGGTGGGCAGTATAGATAATATCTAACGTTTACGTCAACGTAAGCTTTATGGTGTTTTATCTGAGATGGGATGAGGGCTTTTTAATCGGGCTTTTTAATCGGGCTTCTTAATCGGGCTTTGCAGTGCAGTAGGGCTTAGTCCAGCTTGAGATCCATCTGATACTGAAACAGCTCGGTGTTATAGAGCGCCAGCAGATAGTCTACCAACTCTTCGTGGTCGCCATTTTGCTTGTAGGAGCGCCGCACTAAGCTGAGTAGCGGTGCCCCAGGTTCTATGTTGAGGTGTTTGGCGATAATCGGGCTGGCGGCGATGGCGCCGATGGTCTGCTTGATATGGCTGACATGCATGCCGCTCTCGCGAAAGTATTTGTGTCGCGACTCATGGATAAAGATATCGCTGTTTTCGGGCGCTTCGACACCGGCACTCCAGCTATCGAAGTAGCCGAATACTCCACCTGCGCGCTCACGGGTTCTGACCAGATGGAACAGGGTATGACTACGTTTGAGGGCAAACTCGGCAGCAATACTCTGGGGTGGTTTAATCAGTGCAGATTCCAAAACAGTGGCGGTTGAGCTTTCGGCAATGCTATCGATCTCTTCGAGAACGCCTATCATCGGTGCCTGCACGGGCTTCGGTGAATATTTGTAGATGATATGGGTGCCCTTGCCGCGAGCCCTTTCCACCAGCTGTTCTACAGCCAGTTCATTGACTGCGCGCTTGGCGGTAATTCGCGATACTTCAAATAGCTCTGCCAGCTCTTGCTCACTGGGCAGTTTGTCACCGTGGTGCAGAGAGCCGTCGAGAATAAAGCTTTTGATCAGGCTGTAGAGCTGGTGGTAGAGGGGCACAGGCAGGTCGGCAGAAACATGACGGCGCAGATTCTGACTGAAAAGAGTTGCGTTCAATGGATTGCTCATTGGGACTGCCTTGTTGGGTAGCTACTGCTGATATTAAGAAAAAGACTGTTGTGTGGTGAATGATTCTTTGGTATAACAATATACCATTAAGGTTCGATGATCCATTGCTCCAAGGTTATACGAGTATTTGCGGCGCGGGTCAATCGACAAATCACTGAAGTAACACCGGCTCGGGCGCGATTATGAAGCTGTATAGCCTAGATCACTCTCCTTATTCAACACGGATTCGCGCGCAAATTCGGCACAAGAATTTGCCAATTGTCTGTGTCAGCCCACCACAATTAAAGTCGGCGTTGTTACATAGTATTTTTCCTTTTGGTCAACTGCCAGTGTTATCTCTGGATGACGGTGAGCTGCTCGGTGAATCGACGGTGATTATGAATTACCTCGAGGAAGTCTATTCCCAGCGCGCTCTGCGCGGTGAATCGGCGATAGAAAAGGCCCGTGCCAATATGATGGTGCGCTGGTCCGATACTCATTTGGGCCCATTGATCCGCGATGTGCTGAGTGCTGATTGTGCTGATGTCATTGGCAGTGCCGAGCTACAGGTGGTGGCGGAGTTGCGCAAGATTGATGCCTTGGTTGAACGACAGCTTGATTATCGCGAGCGGGATATTCACATCGGTGATTTCTGTGCCGTGGTCTCAATTGCCTACACTCAGGCGCTGTTTGAACTCTGCGCCGCCACATCACTGCTGGATCAGTTTCCCCGCCTGTTAGCCTGGTGGAAGTTCAGTTTAGAGCGAAATTCGTCGCTTAATGAGTCGGTTATTGAAATGCTCGAGGCGATGAAAATTTGGTTGCCTGTCGCGGATCATCGAGACAGCTACCTTAGTGGGGGACTGCTTGAGACGTTGTCGGCTCGCCAGGAGGCCTTATGAGTCAGCCTTTGGGTGGTGTCCGCGTCCTCGATTTGACCCATATGTTATCTGGCCCCTATGGCAGCATGATTTTGGCTGATCTGGGTGCCGAGACGATTAAGGTGGAACCCCTGGCTGGGGAGGGCACTCGCAAGCTCTTGGCCACCGATCCCAATAATTCTCTCGACGGTATGGGGGCTTATTACATTACCCTGAACCGCAATAAGAAGAGTGTTGCGGTGGATCTCAAGACTGAAGAGGGTTTGGCCCTGTTTAAAGATTTGGTGGTCAATGTGGATGTGGTGATCAGCAATTTTGGCGCCGGTGTTCCCGAGCGGCTGGGTATTGATTACGACTCTTTAAGTGCGGTTAATCCGCGAATTATAACCTGCACCGTGTCTGGCTTTGGTTCCGATGGCCCCGGCAGCAGGCGCCCGGCCTTTGATCAGGTGGCCCAGGCTATGGGTGGGGGTATGTCGATTACTGGGTCGGATTCAGAGCATAAGGTTCGCGCGGGTATTCCTATAGGGGATCTTGGCGGTGGCATGTTTGGGGTGATGGGAATTTTAGCGGCGCTCTATGAACGGGAGGGCAGCGGCCAGGGGCAGCATGTGGATATCTCTATGCTGGACTGTCAGATTTCTATGCTCAACTATATGGCGACCATGCATTTTCTCTCGGGGGAAGATCCCTATCCCATAGGCAATAGTCACTTTGTCCATGTGCCCTATGACACCTTCGCTTGCTCCGACGGGTCAATCGTTATTGCGGTGATTACGGATAACTTCTGGCACAACCTTAAGCAGGTCATCAGCTGTCCTGAGTTTGATAACGGCAAATATGATACTCAACCGGGTCGCTGGGAAGATCGCGAAATAATCAATGCCAAGCTCAATCAGTTGTTGGCGGTGAATAGCTGTGCCCATTGGTTGGCCCTATTTGAAGCTAAGCGCATTCCCTGTGCGCCGGTTAACAGTCTCAGTCAGGCTCTGGCAGACATTCAGGTGTTGCATCGGAATATGGTGATCGATTTAAAACACCCCAATGGCAATTCCACCAAGGGGCCAGGTAACCCGATTAAATTGTCTCGCAGCAGTGATCAGGTATTCACCGCAGCACCCACACTGGGGCAGCACACCGATGAAATAATGACCCAACTGCTCAATTTGAGCGTAGAGCAAATAGAGCAGATGAAAGTGCAGGGGATTATTAAATAATGCTAGAGCGCGTTGTTATTACCGATGTGGGACCACGGGATGGCCTACAGAACCAGCAAAAAACACTCTCGATAGCAGAGCGTATTGAGCTAGTGCGGGCAATTGCAGCCGCTGGCGTGCCGCAGATTGAGGTGGGCAGTTTTGTCTCGCCAAGAGCGGTTCCTGCCATGGCTGGCACCGATCAGGTTTTTGCCGCCTTAGAGGCCGCTAATTTTACCACGCCAACCATTGCCCTGATTCCAAATATGAAGGGCTATGAGTTAGCCCGTGCCGCTGGCGCCAAAACTGTCACCATGGTGCTCTATGCCAGTGATGGTATGGCGCAAAAGAATGCCGCCATGAGTATGGCTGAGGCGGAAGTGATCACCTTAGACATTCTTACATTAGCCAAGCATGATGGAATAGAGGTTATCGCCACTATAGCCGTGGCCTTTGAGTGCCCATTTGATGGGCCGACGGATCCCGCCGTTGTAGAAACTATAGCGGCGAAGTTCATTGCCGCTGGTGCTGATCAACTGGTATTGGCTGACACCATAGGGGCTGCCCATCCCCAGCAGGTGCGTGAATTAACCGCGGCACTGGTGGCTAGCCATGGTGCTGAACAGCTTGGCTGCCACTTTCACGATACTCGAGCCATGGGCTTGGCCAATGTCTATGCCGCAGTAGAGTCGGGTATTCGGCGCTTCGACAGTTCTATTGCCGGATTGGGAGGCTGTCCTTTTGCCCCTGGGGCATCGGGGAATGTGGCCACTGATGATATTGCCATGATGTTGCAGCAGATGGGGTTTGATACTGGAATTGATTTGGATAAACTGATGAATGCCTCAGATTTGGCGCAAAGCTTAACTGGCACAGCGCCCGGAGGTAGGGCAAAAGCTTGGTTGCAGGGGTATTTGGCAAAGCTTGTCAGTTAAAAGCTTTCTAGTTAAAAGCTTTCTAGCTAAAAGCTAGACAAGAAAAAAAATTAAAAAAAACAAAAAATGCTCGGAGAAGAAGATGAGTTATAGGTTAGGGGTAGATGTAGGGGGAACGTTCACAGACCTTCTTCTAATTAATGAAGGCACAGGGGAGACTCACACGGCCAAGGTGCCGTCCACGCCGGAGGATTCCTCCATCGGTGTACTCAATGGTATTGCCCGCATCTGCGACGAGTCTGGAGTCAATCCAGCGGATGTTAGCAGAGTGATGCACGGCACGACTGTCGCCACCAATGCGGTTTTAACCGGACGCGGTGCAAAAGTCGGTCTGGTGACTACGGCGGGCTATGAAGATACTTTGCAGGTGGCGCGATCTTTCTGCCCCGGCGGTTTGGGTGGCTGGGTTAGCTTTGTTAAGAAGCCCTTATTAGCCCCTCTCGAATTGACCATTGGTGCCCATGAACGAATGAGTGCTGATGGCGATGTGGTGAGAGAGTTGGATGAAGATCAGCTGCGTGCCGATCTGACAACACTGCATGCCACCGGTGAGGTGGAAGCTTTAACCATCTGCTTTATCAATGCCTATATCAATGGTACCAATGAACAGCGCGCCAGTGAAATTGCCGCTGAGATTTTTACCGATACGCCGATTTCTATCTCCAGTGATGTAGTGCCGGAGATGCAGGAGTATGAGCGCACCGAAACCACTGTAGTCAATTCCTATGTGCGTCCCGAAGTGGCCAGCTATGTGAGTAATTTGCAGGCGGCTCTGGACGACAAGATGGGTCCTGATACTCAGCTTTCGATTCTCCGTTCTGACGGCGGTCTGGCTTCAGCTCGAGCTTCCGCGGAGTCACCAGTGAACATGCTGATGTCTGGTCCTGCTGGGGGTGTCTCTGGAGCGATCTACTTCTGTAGCCGCGCCGGGTATGACAATATTTTGACCTGCGATATGGGTGGAACTTCCACCGATGTGGCGCTAATACAAAACTCCCGTGCCCGAGTGCGTCGCGAGACCATTGTTGCGGATGTGCGAGTGCGCGCACCCTCAGTAGATGTGCGCACAGTGGGTGCTGGCGGCGGTTCCATTGCCTTTGTTCCCGAGTTGACCAAAGCATTGCGTGTTGGCCCTGAGTCTGCCGGTGCAGTGCCCGGCCCTGCCTGTTATATGAAAGGCGGTGTTCAGCCTACTGTTTGCGATGCCAACGTGGTCTTGGGTTATCTGCCCTCGGATGTGCAGCTTGGCGGCAAGATGGAAATTAATCGCGAAGCCTCTGTGGCGGCAGTGCAGTCGGTTGCGGATGCTATGGGCATTGATCTGATGGCTGCGGCGGAAGGCATTATCAAAATTGCCAATGAATCGATGTTTGGCGCTCTGCGTCTGGTATCGGTTGAACAGGGCTACGATCCCCGTGACTTTGCTCTGGTAGGTTTCGGCGGTGCAGGTCCACTGCACGCTAATGCTCTGGGTGTTCTCACTGATGCCTGGCCGGTGATTATTCCACCTGGTCCCGGTGTGCTTTGTGCCTATGGTGATGCTACCACGCAGGTACAGGATGAAGCGGCACGAACCTATCTGACCATGGCCGGTGATCTCAGTGATGAGAAACTGACTGCGGATCTGATGGAGTTGCAGGTAAGGGCTGGTGACGCGCTGTTAAAAGACAATATTCCCGCCTCAGAACATGAGATCTCCTATCAGGCTGATCTGCGTTATGCGGGACAGGCTTTCCAAATCACTATCGACTTTACCGAAGCCGAACTGAAAGAGAAGGGCGTTGCGCTATTAACCGGTCAGTTTGATGCGGAGCACGAGCAGCTATTTACCTTTAAGTTGGATGATGGACACGAGATTTTGATGATTCGTGCTCTAGCTAAGGCCAAGGCCAAAGCCATTGCCGAGCGCAAGATCGGCCAGACCGGTATGAGTCTCGAAGAGTGCAAAATTGCCAATAGCCGTTTCTATTACGAAGGCGACTGGTACGACTCGACTATTTACGATCGCAATAAGCTCAGCACTGGGTTGGACGTTTCGGGTCCGGCGATTGTCGGTGAGATGGACTCTACTACCGTAGTGTTACCCGGCTATGTTGCCACGGTAGATAAGGTCGGCAATCTGCTTATTAATCCAGACACTACAGCCACGCACTCTTTAAACCAACAGGGGAGTAAATAATCATGACCGCAAGACTATTAGAAACTAACCATGATCCCCTAAAGCGTATTGATGTAGATGGTGTCACCGTCGATATTATTGAGAATGCTCTGCGCAATGCTCGTGAAGAGATGGACGCGGTGCTGTTTAGAACGGCCATGTCTCCGGGTATCCGCGAACAGGGTGACTGCTTCCCGATGATCGCCAATAAAGAAGGCAAGATGGTCGTGGGCCAGTTCGGTTCCTTTATCGGACCCTTTTTAGAAGCCTATGACGAAGAGATCGAAGAGGGGGATATTATCCTTACCAACGATCCCTATATGTGCAATGCCGCAGTCTCTCACCTGCCGGATTGGGTGGTGTTGGTGCCAATCTTTAAAGATGGCCGCCATATAGCCTGGTCGGCGATGTTTGGCCATATGTCGGATAACGGCGGTATGGTGCCGGGATCCATTCCTATTCAGGCGACGACAATCTTCCAGGAAGGTATTCGTATTCCCCCCACCAAGCTGTATAAAAAAGGGGTGTTGCAGAGCGATCTGCTGGAACTGATTCTGCATAACGTGCGCACGCCTCAGTGGAACCGTTTTGATCTGAACGCATTGGTTGCCGCCTGTAATACTGCTGCCAAGCGCTGCGTGGAACTAGCCGTTCGCTTTGGCGACGATGTGCTGTTCTCGACCATGGATATTATGTTACAGCGCAACTATGAAGCCATGAAACATATTATCGGTATGTTTATCCCTGAAGAGCCCCGCGAGTTTGAAGACTATATCTGCGATGACGGCATGGGCATGGGTCCCTACAAAATTAAGTGCACCATGTGGCGTGAGGGAGAGAAGGCAATCTTTGATTTTGCCGGCACCGATCCCCAGGCCCAGAGTTCAGTGAACTTCTTCCTCAACGAAGATATGTTCAAAATGTTCTTTGGCTCTTTCACCATTAACGTGGTGGATCCGCAGATCGTGTTTAACGATGGTTTCTATGATCTGGTGGATGTGCGCATTCCTCAGGGCACGCTGTTAAAGCCCAATTATCCTGCGGCACTGTCCGGCAGAACCCACGCTCTGGGTCGTATCTTTGATGTGCTCGGTGCTCTATTGGGTATGGGCGCACCAGAGATGATGCTGAACGCGGCGGGCTTCTCCGATTCGCCACACCTGTTCTTCTCGGGTTATGACAGCCGTGAAGGCAAGGGCAATGAGTGGTTCCAGCTGTTCCAAATTGGTTTCGGTGGGGTGCCCGGTCGCCCGGTGGGTGATGGGCCCGATGGACACAGTTTGTGGCCCGGGTTTACCAATGTGCCGAATGAATTTATTGAGTCCTATTTTCCGCTGCGTATCGAGCGCTATGAAACCATTGCCGATTCCGGCGGTGCCGGTTTGCACCGTGGCGGCAATGGTTTGAGTGTGGCCTATCGCTTCCTCTGTGACGGCGATATTGGTATTCACGACGATCGCTGGCTGACCTACCCCTGGGGTGTGCTCGGGGGTGAAACCGGACTCCGTTCGACCAAGAAGTTAGTCCGCGTGGATGGCTCTGAAGAGTCGCTGCCGGCGAAGGTGGAAGGCATCAAGGTGAAGACCGGCGATGTGCTCTATTTCAATACCTGGGGTGGCGGTGGCTGGGGCGATCCCTTTGCCCGGGATCCTGAATTGGTGCGCCAGGATGTTGTGCGACGACTGGTTTCTGTGGAAGGCGCCAAACGTTACGGAGTGGTTATAGCGACAGATGCGACAGTTGATCAGGCGGCCACAGAAACCCTGCGTGCTGAGTTGATTGCAGCGCGCGGCGAGAACAGCGCGCTATTTAACTTTGGTGGCGATCTAGAAGATATTCGCAGTCGGTGTGAGGCGGAGACTAATCTGTCAGCGCCGGTGAAGCCGACGTTTGTGGGGGCAAATTAATTAATCTAAATGCAGTAAAAATACAATTAATAAAATAATAGCAATAAAACTAAAAAATGGATGAGGGGAAATATTATGAAAGCAATTAACAGTAGAAATGTTATGGCAATGGCGATATTGGCCAGCATAGCAACCACCTCGGTGGCAGAAATCACTATCGAAGAAGTTGTGGTTTCGGCGCGAAAGCGTGCGGAAAATCTTCAGGAAGTGCCTATTGCAGTAACCGCCTTTACCGCATCTCAAATTGAGAGTGCCGGTATCCAGCGTCCAGCTGACTTTATTAGCCTGATGCCCAATGTGACCATGGTTGACTCCGCTAATGTGGGTGATACGCAGGTCAGTATTCGCGGTATTGTTTCAACCCGTGATGCGGAATCCACCTTTGCCTATGTGGTCGATGGCGTGCTGGTTACCAACCCCAACGGCTTTAACGAAGAGCTGATGGATGTGAGTCAGATCGAAGTGCTTAAAGGCCCTCAGGGTGCGCTCTATGGACGCAACGCAGTGGCTGGTGCCATTATTGTCACCACTAACCGCCCCGACGAAGAGTTTGAAGGCAAGGTTAAAGTGGGTGCCGGTAATAATGGCTCTAAGAATGCCAGTTTAACCCTAAGCGGTGGTTTGGCTGAGGGTGTGCTGGGTCGTGTCAGTGTCAGTCAGCGTGAGACCGATGGTCACTACAGCAATGCGCTGACTGGTGCCAAGTCTGTTGATTTTATGGAAGATACCACGGTTCGCGGGCGTCTGATCTGGGATGTTAATGAGGAGTTGTCCTTGGATTTCCGTGCCGGAATGAGTGAAGTCAGTGGCGGTGCAATCAACTTTAATGCGGTATTTGCGATTCCAGCATTTGCGGCAGGTTTCGGACCTTCGTTCTTCAAAGATGTTAACGATCATGAGTTTATCTTTTCGAACAATGTTCCCGGTGAAAATGAGCAGGAAACCACTGAGTTTTCTATGAAAGCAGATTGGGATCGAGATGGTGTTGATGTCACCGCAATCCTCAGCTACAGCGATCTGGAAGAGTATTTGCTGTCCGATGGTACCAGTGCAACGTTCTACGGTTATGAATTAACCGATGCCTGTCAGTCAGATCGCGCGACATTGAATAATACTCCGGCCGGTCTCGGTGGTGCAGATCGCACTGATTTGTTCGGCGATTTCTTTGGTCCATTCGGTGTATTCCCTGGAAATAGTGGTGCTGATCCCGACTTTACCGGTATCTATGGCCCCTACACTCCCACTGCCTGTGACGGTTATCAGTATCAGGAACGCAATCAGTCAGATACCAGTCTGGAAATTCGTCTGACTTCAGATGATGATTCAGATATTAGCTGGATCGCCGGTGTCTATGCCGCTGAGATTGAGCGTGAAGTTGTGGTCGCCTATGGTGCCGATACAGGTAATGGCTTCTTGCGCCAGGGTTATGTTGCCCCAACTGGGCCCAACCCAACGGACCTAATGTTCAGTGATCAGTTTGATACCTCAGTTGTGGCGATATTTGGTCAGCTTGAGTTTGATATTAGCGATGATATGGAAATAGCCGTCGCTGGACGCTATGACCGTGAAGAGCGCGATGTCAGAAATCAGGTGCCAAATGAAGCTGGGTCAGGTCTGAATATCAATTCCTCTGGTTCAATTAATCCCGCGTTTGCTGGCAATCCAAATGGTATTCCCAAGCGAAGTGCGACCTTTAGTCAATTTCAGCCCAAGGTTACCTGGAGTTGGAATGCTGCCGAAGATCTCAATCTCTATGCTAGTTGGGGTGTTGGTTTCCGCAGTGGTGGCTTTAACTCTATAGGCAGTGAAGCGCTGTTAGATCTCTGGTATGGCGACACCTGCCCATCATTCGTTCCTACTTGCGGCGATCCAGGTGTAGCTGTGGATGCCAATTTGAGTGTCAGCGATGAGTACAAGAAAGAAGTCTCTACGAGCTTTGAGTTCGGTAGCAAGATGGAATTCTTCGACAACCGTTTGCGGGTTAATGCCGCAGTGTTCCAAACTGAAGTTGAAGACAACCAGTTCTTTGAATTCTATGCCGGTCCCTTTGGTTTGATGCGAGTTGTGACAACCATTGATGAGCTAGAGATCCAAGGTTTTGAAATGGACTTTAACGCAGTGATTACCGAAAATCTGTCGTTGTTTGGTGGTGCAGGATTCTTGGATAGTGAAATTATCCAGAATGATCACCGTCCGCTCTCAGAAGGTAATGAAGCGCCACAGGCACCAGATCGTACTTACAACCTGGGTGCACAGTTCGAGATGGCGGTGAGTAATACTGTCGAGATGACTGCACGTTTGGATTGGCAGTATGTTGGTGAGATGGCGTTCCACACCTTGCAGGGCGAAGCTACTCCGACCATTTGGCAGGTGTTTAACGGTCCTGGTTTGACTCAGGATATGAGCAAAGCCAAGCGTGATGCCTATGACACGCTCAATGCGCGTATCTCCTTTGATGCGGAAAACTGGGGCGTGACTATCTGGGGTCGCAATGTCACTGACGAAAAGTATCTGGAAGAGATTATTCCAGCGCCTGAATTTGGTGGTTCATTTGTCCACCCAGGTGCCAAGGATTCTTACGGCATTGACTTTAACTACCGTTTCTAAAATAGCGTAGTATCAATAGCGGGCTCTGCTTCTTGTTATGAGAAGCAGAGCCCGCTTTTTTACGATTAAAAAACACTGATGAGAATGGCTATGACCTCGAATGATCTGCTGCAAAATGCTCTCGGCCTAACCGCCAGCCCGGCTCTGCTATTGGTGGATATGATCAATGGGTTTACCGATTCAGCTTGCGCTCTGGGAAGTGACTGTCCCGAGGTGGTGGCGGCCAATGTACAGCTGCTCGAGGCTTTTCGGGCTCTGGGTCTACCGGTATTTTTCACCACAGTGGTTTACCGCAATGATCAGCAGGCCAAAGTGTTTCGTCAGAAAGTACCGGCGCTAAACGTTTTGCAGCCCGACAGTCACTGGGTAAAAGTTGATTCGGCATTAGAGCCGCTGGATGGCGAGCCGGTGATAGAGAAACAGTGGGCCAGTGCTTTTTTTGCTACGGATCTCGACCAGCAGCTCTCGGTTCTGGGAGTCGATTCGATAGTTGTGACAGGTTTGACCACCAGTGGCTGTGTGCGTGCCTCGGCGGTGGATGCTTTACAGAATGATTATCAGGTAGTGATTGCGGAAGAGGCTGTGGGGGATAGAAACCCTGAGGCCCACCGTGCCAATCTATTTGACTTGAATGCTAAATATACCGATGTGTTACCGGTTGCGCAGGTGCTGAGTCAATTGACAGCACTCTGCGGTGGCAAGGGTTAGGCCGAGAGGGAAAAGTGTGTAATTAAGGGCGTCTATTTAAGAGCTGCGTATTTACCGCGATTAAAGATCAGTGGCTCTAGACCATTGTCTCTAAACTCAATCACGCGGCCGACCAAAATAATATGGTCGCCGCCTTCATATTGGTTCTCAATCTGACATTCAAAGCAGGCACTGTAGTGGGGCAGAATGGGCACGCCCGCTAAGCCTTCAGTACATTCCAGATCAGCAAACTTATCCGCACCGCTTTTAGCAAAACGATTGGACATAGCTTCTTGGTCGGCCGCGAGCACGTGAATGGCAAAAGACTTTGCACCGATAAAATCATCAAAACAGTTGGCGTCCCGAGCGACACTCCAGAGCACCAGTGCTGGGTCCAGAGACACTGAGTTAAAGCTGTTGGCGGTCATGCCGACCTTCTGACCATCTTTGCCCAGTGCGGTGATCACGGTGATACCGGTGGCGAAACTGCCCAGTGCATTGCGGAAGTCGAGGGTTTGCTGTTTTTTATCAGACATAGTTTTCTATTAAGTTCTTCTAGTAAGTTCTTCTATTAGGCTATTCGTTGAAAGCTGCTGGTTGCTGATTGTGGCGTTAGAAGTCAGCAACGGTGCGCCGTTTAAATTAGCGCGCATGATCCGTTGCTTGACTCTTTGTTGCAAGGACTATTCCCAGTTAGTTACATTGCGGCAGCGAGACGCGTGCCTTGATTGATTGCGCGCTTGGCATCGAGTTCAGAAGCCAGATCAGCGCCGCCGATCAGGTGGTGAGGAATATTTAGCCCCTCGACCAGTTCACGCAATGGATCCTGTCCGGCACAGATAATAATGGTATCTACATCCAGAACCTTTGGCTCATCGCCGACAGTGAGGTGCAGGCCCTGATCATCAATTTTCTGATAGTCACAGCTGGGCATCAAACGCACCCCTTTCATTTGCAGGCCGGCACGGTGAATCCAACCGGTGGTTTTACCCAGACCTGAACCAACTCTGGTGCTCTTGCGCTGAAGCAGGTAAACCTCGCGAGGAGAGGGCTCTGGCGCCGCAGTGACACCTTCAATTCCCGATCGTGAGCCAAAGCTCATATCAATTCCCCACTCCTTCATAAAGGCAGGAATATTTTGGCTGGTGGCTTCACCGCTGTGAGTAATGTACTCGGCGGTATCAAAGCCAATGCCGCCGGCGCCGATTATCGCAACCTTGTTGCCAACGTGTTTCTTGGCGCCAATGACGTCTAGATAGTTGAGTACCTTGGGATGATCTATACCTTCGATATTGGGCATTCTGGGTGAGATACCGGTGGCGATAACCACTTCATCAAAGCCGCCGCTGTTAAGTTGCTCTGCTGTTACCCGTGAATTTAACTTCAGTTCGACCCCGGTCAGCTCAATCTGCTTGCCGTAGTAGCGCAGGGTTTCATAAAACTCTTCTTTGCCAGGAATCTGCTTGGCAATATTAAACTGGCCGCCAATCTCGCTGGCAGAGTCAAACAATGTCACGCTGTGGCCACGGGATGCCGCGATGGTCGCTGCCGAAAGTCCAGCTGGGCCAGCACCTACAACAGCAATGCTTTTCACTGCGGTGGTGGGATTGATATGCAGCTCAGTTTCGTGACAGGCGCGAGGGTTGACCAGGCAGCTGGTCATCTGACCGCCAAAGACATGGTCGAGACAGGCTTGGTTACAGCCGATACAGGTATTGATCTCATCTGAGCGGTTTTCCATGGCCTTGATAACAAAATCCGGGTCAGCCAAAAACGGTCGCGCCATGGAAATCATGTCGGCGTCGCCGCGCTCAAGCACTTCTTCAGCCATTTCCGGGGTGTTGATACGGTTGGAGGTGATCACCGGTACCGAAAGCTCTTTTCTAAAGTGTGCCGTAACCCAGGTAAAGGCTGCCCGGGGGACTTTAGTGGCAATGGTGGGTATTTTGGCTTCGTGCCAGCCGATGCCGGTGTTGATAATTGTGGCGCCTGCTTCTTCTACGGCTTTTCCGAGCTGGATCACTTCGTCGGAGGTACTGCCACCCTCGACCAGATCGAGCATCGACAGGCGGAAAATAATAATAAAGTGCTCACCCACGGCCTCGCGTACACGACGCACTACTTCAATAGGTAGGCGAATGCGGTTCTCATAGCTGCCACCCCAGTCGTCGTCGCGCTGGTTGGTTCGTGCAGCGATAAACTGGTTCAGAAAGTAGCCTTCCGAACCCATAATCTCAACGCCGTCATAACCGGCTTTCTGGGCCTGTACCGAGGTAAAGACAAAGTCATCGATCTGCTTGTGAATGCCTTCTTCATCAAGAGCACGAGGAGTGAAGGGATTGATCGCAGATTTGATCGCCGAGGGTGCAACCTGATCCGGGGAGTAGGCGTAGCGACCGGTGTGCAGAATCTGCATGCAGATTTTACCATCGTGGTCGTGTACTGCATCGGTGATCAGCTTGTGGCCGGCAATATCTTCGTCAGTTTCGAGCTTCTTAGTGTTGGGGTGGGTACCGCCCTCAGCATTGGGGCCGATACCGCCGGTAACGATCAGGCCAACACCGCCTTTGGCACGCTCGCCAAAGTAGGCTGCCATGCGCTCATAACCATCTGATGCTTCTTCCAGTCCGGTGTGCATGGAGCCCATCAGGACGCGGTTTTTTAATCTGGTAAAGCCCAGATCCAATGGTTCAAGAAGCTTGGGGTAGGTGCTGTGGGACATGATTAACTCCGGTTTTTCATTATTATTTATAATTTTTATGGGCGCTGCCGATGCTCTAAAGAAGGTTGCGGGGCAGTCAATTTTTATCTAATAGCGGATATACGAAAGTTTTTGCACTTTGGTTGATCTGTGCAAAGAGATTAATGATGCATTTTGACACTGTCAAGATGTATTGCTACATTGGCCCCATGAATCCAACTGCATCACAGAGCACGGCTCGTCCAAGTTACCATCACGGTGACCTCCGCCAGGTGTTACTGCGCTCGGCAAAGCAGCTGATAGCCGAGGCTGGAATAGAGAATTTGTCCCTGCGTCGATTGGCTGAAAGGGCAGGGGTTTCACGCACTGCGCCCTATCACCACTTCTCAGATAAAAATGATTTGCTCTGCGCCATTGCTGCGGCAGGCTTTCGTCGTCGCCATCAGACTGCTGCGGCGGAGTTTGATGATGCAGGCAAGACAATGCTGGAAAAATTTCACGCCTATATCAATGGCTATATGCAGTTTGCCGTGGATAATCCTGAAGAGTATGAGCTGATGTTTGGGCGCAGTATCTGGAAACAGCAGAACAGCACCGAAGAGCTCCGTGATGTCGCCTACCCCTGTTTTCAGCATCAGGTGGATATGATGCGCTGCTGGCAGGATTGCGGGGTAATCTCTGGTGATAATCCCCTGCGTACGGCTCAGGTTATCTGGGGCGCGCTGCACGGCATTGCCAAGTTATTTATTGATGGTATCTACACCGACACCGCGCAAATTGAAGAAGTTACTCACTGTGCGATCAATATGTTCGTTATCAGCAAGATCTAGTAGATAGCTTTATAAAATCGCCCTAACTATCTGATTTAATTGGCATCTAGTTCCCAATCCCTTGACACATTTCCAGCGTTCCGCTGCCTTGCTATTCGACTTTGAATTCGATAGATAAAAAGCTTAACAAAAGAAAGCTTTATTTTTTGACTTTCCAAAAAATGAGAACTACGTTTACTTAGCCTGTTAAGCAGTTTCCAATTAAGTTTCAAAATGTGGACTTGGTCGCATTCACCCCTAAGTACTTTGTTTCTGGATATGGGGTCGTTATGCGAGGTTTTATTAGGAGTTATTAGGAGTTTTAGCTATGAATAAGAGTTTTATTAAATTACTGCAGTCATGCGCAGGCGTCTTACTGTTATCCACCGCTGGTTTTTCAATGGCGGCGACTTACGATTATGATTTTGATGCAGACGAAAATGAGCGAGGGGGACAGCCATTAAACTTTGGTGACCTCAATGTTAAGGGTTATCACAATGGTGCTAATTATGATGCTGGCGAGGCTTACTTGGATGCCGGTTATCTGTCGGGCTTGGGTGTTTGTAAAGGGCCGGTAGCTTCAGGCACTACAGGAACCAATAACAAGTGTAATACACCTGGTACTGGCTCTAGTGACGACAATTTGCAAGTGGGTGAAATGCTTGAGTTTGTCTTTGACACTGCAAAGCAGATTGAAGTGGGTATTAATGGTCCTCACACTTCCGCGAATGGCCAGAACGTTTTGATCTGGACTGATGCGGGTAACTGGGATCTGCTAACTGTAGTTGCGGGTAAAATCACCTTGGGCGTTCAGCACATCGGCTTGATGACGCTGAAGATCTTTGGTCAGGGCGACTTTGGTCAGCAAAATGGTAGAACCACGACTGATCTCTATGTGGCTGGTATCAACGAAGTGCCTCTTCCAGCAGCAGTTTGGTTGTTTGGTTCGGCTCTTCTCGGTCTTGCTGGATTGCGTCGTCGCAAGCTAGCAGCCTAACTCGGGACGTTAAAGCCTGGCTTTATGTGTCGAGTTTGATACATGCAATAGCGCCGTAATTCTTGTCTGTTAGGATTAGGGCGCAAATAAAAACCCCGGTTTTCACCGGGGTTTTTAGTTTCTGGCTTTTACCTTTTTTCCTTTGTTGCGCTTCTTTCTCTTGCTGCTTTTACGTAGTTTTAGTGCCAATGGCCTGAGGCGGCAATTACTTGTCCATTTTCCCCATTGCGTCAGAAAGGTCTTCTTCAGCATCATCCATCATTTTATCCACGCCGTCGGATGCTTCGTCCACGGTATCCTCTATGATATTTATCGCATCATCCGCCGCGCTTTCAAATGTGCTAGACATTGTAGATTCTGCTGGGGCTGTGCCTTCTTCTGGAGAGCCTCCTTTATCACATGCACTCAGTCCCAAGGTAGCCAGTGTGGCAATTAGCAAAACATGGTAATTTTTCATATCTCTACTCCTTCCTAGGTTATTGTCATAATGTGTTTTTTCTCCTCAAGCATAGTTCAAGGGGGCTCAGGTGGAGCTAGATAGGGCGAAAATATTTTTACCTGGGTCAATCAGTTAGTTATTTAGGCCTTCTTGCAAAATAAGACTGTTATTTCGACTTATATAGCCGCTAATCGGTTGCTGATTGCGAAACGCTGTGGCAAACTTCACGCCGCTTTTAGAGGGGCTTTGAGAAACAAAAAAGTTCCTAAAACTACCTAATACTAAGAGCGAGTTTTTATGCGAGAGTGGCGGAATTGGTAGACGCGCTGGATTTAGGTTCCAGTGGGGCAACCCGTGCGAGTTCGAGTCTCGCCTTTCGTACCAAATTTACTGAGTATCATCGTGAGGAAAATCCATGCAGGTTTCCATCGAGTCTAGCACTGGTCTTGAGCGTCAACTTAAGATTGGTGTCCCTGCCGACCGTATTGAGAGTGAAGTTGCTCAGCGTCTTCAAAAAGCCACTAAAACCGTTAACATTAAAGGTTTTCGTAAGGGCAAAGTGCCTCTCAAAGTGGTCAAGCAGCAGTTTGGCAAGGGCGTGCGTCAGGAAGTGGTTGGCGAAATCGTCAACTCCAGCTTCTACGAAGCCATTGCTCAAGAAAAACTGCAGCCAGTAGGGCAGCCGCGAATCGATGATATTAAGGACACTGAAGGTCAGGACCTAGAGTTTCTGGCGGTTTTTGAAGTGTACCCAGAGGTTGAGCTAGCCGATCTGAGTAAAGTGTCGATTACCCGTCCGGTAACCGAGCTCAATGACGCCGATGTCGCCAAGATGATCGATGTGCTGCGTGATCAGCAAGCGACCTTTGAAGCCTCAGACAAGCCTGCTGTAGACGGCGATCAGCTCAATATCGACTACGTCGGTACCAAAGGCGGAGAAGAGTTCGCTGGCGGTAAAGCTGAAGGTCAGGATCTAGTGCTGGGTTCAAATAGCATGATCCCCGGCTTTGAAGACGCTCTTGTTGGCGCCAGCGCTGGCGATGAAAAAGTCTTAAAGTTGAAGTTCCCCAAAGATTACCACGCAGAAGAACTCAAGGGCGCGAAAGTCGAATTCGCCGTTGTGGTTAACTCTGTGTCGTCAAAGCAACTGCCAGAGATGAACGATGAGTTCTTTAAACTCTATGGTGTTGATGAAGGCGGCGAAGAGAAGTTCCGCGAAGATGTTATGAATAACATGGAACGCGAGCTGCGCAATGCAATGCGCGCGAAAATTAAGAACCGCGTTATGAATCAGTTGTTTGACCTGAATAAGGTCGAGTTGCCAGCAATGCTGGTAGACAATGAGATCACTCAGCTCAAACAGCAGATGGTTCAGCAGTTTGGTGGCGGTCAGCAGATCGACCTAAGCATGCTGCCCGATGATATGTTCCGCGAGAAAGCCGAACGCCGTGCTGCATTAGGTGTGATTGTCTCTGAAATTGTTAAAGTTGAAGAGCTTACTCCCGATGAAGATAGTGTCCGCGAAAGAATTAACGAAATCGCTTCAACTTATGAGCAGCCGAAGGAAGTCGTCGACTACTATTATAGCCAGCAGCAGCTACTGAGCTCTGTAGAGGCCGTGGTATTAGAAGACCAGGTAACGGAGTTAGTATTGTCTAAGGCGACTGTTGCTGACGAAGTATGCTCTTATGAAGATGCTGTAAAGCCTGATCCAGAGCCGGGTGCATAAACGGCTCGCTGCACGGAAACAGACTATAGTTATATTAATCTCGGGCATTGGGATCTGAGTGCCCGATTTGGTGCGTATAGTTCACCACAAGCACTGAAGAATGATAACGAAAATAGCGAGGAAGCGATGAATTTTCAGCAACCCAATGCCGGGCAGATGCAAGACGTTCAAGCCAGTGGTCTAGTGCCAATGGTAGTAGAGCAAACCTCACGCGGTGAGAGAGCCTATGATATTTACTCTAGGCTGTTAAAAGAGCGTGTGATCTTCTTGGTCGGCCAGGTCGAAGACCATATGGCCAACCTGATTGTTGCTCAGATGTTATTTCTGGAATCTGAAAATCCCGATAAAGATATTCATCTCTATATCAATTCTCCCGGTGGCTCCGTCACTGCGGGAATGTCTATCTACGACACCATGCAATTTATCAAACCAGATGTCAGCACTATGTGTATTGGCCAGGCTGCCAGCATGGGCGCGTTTTTGCTCGCCGCCGGTGCCGAGGGCAAGCGCTACTGCCTGCCAAACTCGCGCACCATGATTCACCAGCCAAGTGGCGGTGCTCAGGGTCAGGCGACGGATATTCATATCCAGTCTCAGGAAATTCTCAAGATCAAGGCGCGCCTTAATGACTTGATGGCCAAGCACACCGGGCAGCCGGTTAAAAAGGTCACTGAAGATACTGAGCGTGACAACTTTATGAGTGCAGAAGAATCCAAGTCCTACGGCCTGGTTGATGATGTGCTGGACAAGCGTGCACAGAGTAGCTAGGTTGTTATAACGTCGTAGGCATAGACGTTAGCCAGCTGTTCTACATTAGTTTTGATGATTTTATTGGAGGTGTACCATGAGCGATGATGACACTTTAGGAGAAGGCGGAAAGCTGCTCTTCTGTTCATTCTGCGGCAAGAACCAGAATGAAGTGCGACGTCTTATTGCAGGACCCTCAGTCTATGTCTGTGACGAGTGTGTTGACCTCTGCAACGACATCATCTCTGAAGAGGCGATAGTTGCCGAATCCAGTGATGAGAGCCACGAGCTGCCAATCCCCTCTGATATCAAAGGCAATCTCGATGCCTATGTTATCGGCCAAGAGCGCGCTAAGCGTATTCTATCGGTCGCCGTCTACAACCACTATAAACGCCTGCAAGTGCGTGAGGCTGGCACCAGTGACTCCGAAGTTGAGTTGGGCAAGAGTAATATCCTGCTGATCGGTCCTACCGGTAGTGGTAAAACACTACTCGCTGAAACTCTGGCACGCATGCTTGATGTTCCCTTCACGATCGCCGATGCGACCACCCTCACAGAAGCCGGTTACGTGGGTGAAGATGTTGAAAACATTATTCAGAAGCTGTTGCAGAAATGCGATTATGATGTCGAAAAAGCCCAGCGTGGTATTGTCTATATTGATGAGATCGACAAGATTTCGCGCAAGTCTGACAATCCCTCAATAACGCGAGATGTCTCCGGTGAAGGCGTGCAGCAAGCACTGCTCAAGCTGATTGAAGGCACAGTTGCCTCAGTGCCACCTCAGGGTGGGCGCAAGCATCCGCAGCAGGAGTTCCTGCAAGTTGATACCTCTAACATCCTATTTATCTGTGGCGGTGCATTCGCAGGACTTGAAAAGGTCATCAGAGATCGCTCTGAAAAGGGTGGAATAGGTTTTAGTGCAGAGGTCAGTAGCAAAGACAGTCAGAAGTCCATCGGCGAAACACTGCTCGATGTGCAGCCAAGTGATCTGATTGGCTATGGTTTGATTCCCGAGTTTATCGGTCGCCTACCGGTAGTGGCGACACTCCAGGAACTTGATCGCGATGCGCTGGTTAATATTCTGGTGGAACCAAAGAATGCGCTGTTTAAGCAGTATCAAGCGCTGTTCTCCATGGAAGGGGTTGAACTGGATCTCCGACGTGACGCACTGGATGCCATCGCTGAGAAAGCGATTGAGAGAAAGACCGGTGCCCGTGGTCTGCGTTCAATTCTAGAGAATGTTCTGCTGGATACCATGTATCGCATTCCCTCTGAACCCAGTGTGGTGAAAGTTGTGGTGGATGCCGCAGTGATCAATGGCGAAAATGAGCCACTTCTAGTTCATGAACAAGTTGATCAAAAACTGGCAACCGACGAAGCCTAAGTTCCACTCCGCTAATCGGCGAAGCAGAAGAGATCTAAAAAAAGGCGACGCGAGTCGCTTTTTTTACGCCTGTAAAACTAGCCTATAGAAATTGCCGCTAAATCGAGGGGTTGATTGAAAAGTGAATTTTAATCAATTAAGCGTCGGGCTGAGGTTGTTTTTCTGTCGCGAGTCCCAATATAAAAGACTAATCTGATAATAATGCCGTTTTATCTGATTGCCGTTGTTTAAGCCGTTGCCAAGTGATCGTTTACACTTAGCAGAGCAGGCTCAATCGATAGAATAGAACTGGGGCATTTAGCCTCACTCCAGACAATCTGAGGTACCCATGACCGCCACACCAACTGAAATTAACGACATGACTTATCCGCTACTACCGCTGCGTGATGTTGTCGTCTATCCGCATATGGTCGTCCCACTATTTGTCGGTCGCGAGAAGTCGATTACCGCCCTGGAAGATGCCATGGAGAATGACAAGCAAGTTGTCTTGCTGGCTCAGCGCAATCCCGCAGATGACAATCCTGGACTCAAAGACCTCTACTCTGTGGGCACCCTTGCCACCATTCTGCAAATGCTTAAGTTGCCGGATGGCACGCTCAAGGTGTTGGTGGAAGGCGCTTCCCGGGTCAACTTAGTTGATGCGTTAGATGGCGAAGCCTTTATGCAGACCAAAATTGAAGAGCTACCCGATGGCGATCTCGATGAGCGCGAGGCCGAGGTGTTGACTCGCTCGGCAATGTCGCTGTTTGAGCAGTATGTTAATTTAAGCAAGAAGATCCCCGCCGAAGTGATTGCCACGGTCAGCGGCATAGAAGACGCCAATCGCCTGGCCGATACTATTGCCTCGCATATGAGCCTGAGTATTGAGCAGAAGCAGGATGTATTGGAAGTAGCCGATCTCACTGAGCGCTTCGAGCATTTGATGGGGCTGATGGAGTCTGAGATTGATCTGTTCCAGATTGAGCAGCGGATTCGTGGCCGCGTTAAAAAGCAGATGGAAAAGAGCCAGCGTGAGTACTATCTCAACGAACAGATGAAAGCCATCCAGAAAGAACTGGGTGATATCGATGACGGTGGCTCAGAGATCGATCAGCTTGAGACAAAAGTTGAAGAGGCCGGTATGCCAAAAGCGGCTCTCGAGAAAGCCAAGTCTGAGTTGAGCAAACTGAAGATGATGTCGCCCATGTCAGCCGAAGCCTCGGTTCTACGCAACTATATCGATTGGATGATCGGTGTGCCTTGGAAAAAGCGCAGCCGGGTCAAACACAATCTGGTGGAGGCGAAGCAGACTCTTGATCAAGACCATCATGGTTTAGACGAAGTCAAAGAGCGCATACTCGAGTTTTTGGCAGTTCAACAGCGGGTTAAAAAGCTCAAGGGTCCGGTGCTCTGTTTAGTCGGGCCTCCTGGTGTGGGTAAAACCTCCCTCGGTGAATCTATCGCCCGAGCCACTGGTAGACAGTTTGTCCGTATGAGCCTCGGTGGAGTGCGTGATGAAGCAGAAATTCGCGGCCATCGTCGAACCTATATTGGCTCGCTGCCGGGCAAGGTGATTCAGAAACTCTCCAAGGTGAAAGTTAAGAATCCCCTGTTCCTGCTCGACGAAATCGACAAGATGGGTATGGACCAGCGTGGTGATCCGGCCTCGGCGCTGTTAGAGGTGCTAGATCCAGAGCAAAACCATACCTTTAACGACCATTATCTCGAGGTGGACTTCGATCTCTCTGATGTGATGTTTATCTGTACCGCTAACTCGATGAATATTCCGGGGCCGCTGCTCGATCGCATGGAAGTGATTCGTATTCCCGGTTATACCGAAGGGGAGAAGGTCGCCATTGCTGAAAAGTATCTGGTACCCAAACAGCGCAAAGCCAATGGCTTAAAAGAGTCCGAGCTGGAGATTACCGAAGGGGCACTGCAAGACGCTATCAGGTATTACACCCGTGAAGCTGGCGTCCGTGGGCTGGATCGAGATATCGCCAAGATCTGCCGCAAAATTGTCACTGAGCACGTGCGTGACGGGGCTGCCTCAACCGACAGTGTTGGCTCCGAGCAATTAGAGACACTGCTGGGTGTTCGACGCTTTGACTACGGTCGCGCCGAAGCTGAAAATCAGATCGGGCAGGTGACGGGTCTGGCCTGGACCTCAGTGGGTGGCGAGTTGCTTACCATTGAATCCGCAGCAATCCCCGGTAAAGGCCGTGTAATCAAAACCGGCTCTCTGGGTGATGTGATGCAGGAATCCATTCAAGCGGCGCTTACAGTCGTTAGAAGTCGCGCTAAGGCGCTCGGGATTCGCAAGGACTTTTATCAAGAGAACGATCTGCATATTCACGTTCCTGAGGGCGCAACGCCAAAAGACGGTCCTTCGGCTGGTGTTGGCATGTGTACGGCGCTGGTCTCGGTTTTAAGCGGTATTCCGGTGAAAGCGAACGTCGCCATGACCGGTGAAATAACCCTGCGTGGTCAGGTGTTGAAGATTGGCGGACTCAAGGAAAAGCTACTTGCAGCCCATCGCGGAGGTATCACCACAGTGATCATCCCCGACGATAATGGTAGTGATTTGAAGGAGATACCGGACAATATTAAAGCAGACCTTACCATCTGTCAGGTGAAATGGATCGATGAAGTGTTGGCCATTGCACTGGAGCATAATCCGGAATCTTTGAGTGACGAAGAATTTAATCGTAGCAGTGGTGCGAAGGATCAGGGGCAGCAGTCCTCTAGGCCAAGTACTCACTAGGGATAAAGAAATTAGCCATTTCGGCAAACGGGGCTTGACCCGCGAAATGGCTATTGGTATAACGTATCCACGATTGAGCTTGAGACCCGATGTGTAGTGAGTTTGGACTCATAAAGCCTTTCTATTTGACTACGCAATACTAATTCCAAAAAAGGGGAATACCGTGAATAAATCTGAACTTATCGACGCAATTGCTGCTGGTGCAGACATCTCTAAAGCTTCAGCAGGACGTGCTCTTGACTCAGCACTCGAAGCAGTAACAGGATCATTGAAGAATGGCGACCAGGTTTCATTGGTTGGCTTTGGTACTTTTGCTGTTAAGCACCGTGCAGCTCGTGCGGGCCGCAACCCGCAGACTGGTCAAGAAATCCAGATTAAAGCAGCTAACGTGCCTAGCTTTAAAGCTGGTAAAGCGTTGAAAGACGCCGTTAACTAAGATACAGCCAAAGGTTTGTTAATTTGGTAAAAAAGGCGCATCGGTGATGCGCCTTTTTTAATGAACACTTTAAGAGCAGCATAAGAAACGTTTAAGCAGCACCTCAATAAAAATTACACATTGTATTAACCGCATTAAAGGGACAGACAAATGTTAGACAGTTTTAGAAGCAACATGAAAGGCATCGCCTTCGGTATCGTTATCTTGATTGCCATTGTCTTCGCTTTTTCTGGTATAGGTTCACTGTCTATGTCCGGTAGTGGGGCTGATACAGCAGTCACCGTCAATGGTGAGAAGGTTACTGAGTTGAGTGTGCAGCGAGCCATCAATGGCGAGAAGCGACGCATCCTCAGCGAAAATGAAGGCCTCGATGCCGCGATAGTCACCGACGAGCTTATTCGCCCGCAGGTGTTGGAACAAATAATTGGCCGCAAACTGCTTACCCAGGCGGCAAAATCTGCTGGTATGGGCGTCTCATCGCGCAGCACCAGCAAATTACTTCTAGCTACCCCGGCTTTTCAATCAGATGATGGCCGTTTTGATCAGGATCTCTATCTCTACACCATTCGCAATCAGGGCTACACCAGTGGCACCTTTCTGGAAATGCTGAAAGGGGATATGTTGATTGAACAGTATGTTCGCGGCTTTATGGCATCGGGTTTTACCACTGATAATGAAGTTGATCTGTTGGCCAGCATCACCGAACAGCAGCGCGATTATTACTACCTGACTCTGCCACTACAGTCTTCGGTTAACGCTATCGAGCTGAGTGATGAGCAGGTTGAAACCTACTACCAAGCGAACAAGCAGAGCTATCAGGCAGCGGAACAGGTTGTCATTGATTATATTGAGCTCAACCCGGCCCTGTTTAGCGCGACTCAAACGATTCCGGAAGAGCAGTCGAGAGCTCGCTATGAAGAGCAGCTTGAAACGCTCGACGCAACCACATCCCGTCAGGCGGCGCATATCCTTTTGGCAGATCCCAGCGACGAGACGCTAAACGAAATAAATCAAAAGTTGGCTGCCGGTGAGAGCTTTGAAGCCTTGGCCAAAGAGTACTCAGAAGATGTTGGCTCAGCAGACTTTGGTGGCGACCTCGGTTACACCTCTGGCGACACTTTCCCCGAGTCCTTTGAAGCGGCACTAGAAGCTCTTCAGCTGGGAGAAGTCTCGGCACCGGTATCGACCGATAGTGGCACGCACTTAATCAAGCTGCTGGACATACAGGAGCAGACCATTGATTTTGATACTGAGCGCGGGCGCATTGAACAAGAGCTGATTGCCGAGCTGACCGATGTCTGGTTAGTTGAGAAGTTAGCCAATTTGAAAGAGCTTAGCTACAACGCAGAGAGCCTTGCTGAGATTGCCGATGACCTCGAGTTGACTGCACAGGTCTCAGAGCCCTTTTCACGAGCCGGCGCCGCGGGCATCAGTTCTAATAAGACCGTAGTCAATGCGGCCTTTAGTGCTGAAGTGCTAGAGGATAGCTATGCCAGCGAAGTGCTGGAGTTAGGGGGCGATCGCTACGTCGTACTGAAGCTGAACAAAGCCATTCCCGCGCGTCAGAAAGAATTGACTGAAGTGAAGGACACTGTAGTCGCAGCCCTGACTAATCAAATGGCTCGCGCCAATCTCGCCGCACAGGGCGCAGAATTGTTGGCCAGAGTTAGCTCCGGTGAGCAGATTGAAGCAGTAGCCAAAGCTGAAGAGCTAGACTGGCAAGTGGTTTTGGATGCCAAGCGCAGCACCGGTGGCGTCAATGCAGAGATCAAGCGTTTTGCTTTTCAGTTACCGGCCACCGCCACTGATGACATGATCGAGAGTTTTTACACCCGCAGCGGCGACTTTGTTGTAGTGGCTTTAACCGATGTTGAAGCGGGAGATAGCCGCAAGCTAAGCAATGAGCAAAAAGCCAGTCTTAGTTATGCTGGCATATCAGCTACAGGTGGTCGCGAGTTGCAGGCAGTGCAGGTGAGCTTGCTCGAGAGTGCTGATATAGAGCGTTAGAGTGGGGCAGAGTCCTAAGGTTGAGAGCTCTGGAGTGCAGAGCTCTAGGGCTAAGAATTCTGCAGTTAAGAGCTTTCTAACTCAGACGTTTTAACAGGGGCTTTCTAACAGGGGCTTTCTATTAAAGACTTTAACCCCTTGCAGGCTATCTGCCTGCAAGTCATTACCAAATTCCATTAGCTACATTAGCCATTAGCGCTAGAGAGACAAACAAAGGCTTTGCTGAAAGGTTCAGATTTTCAGCGCGTTGATAAACAGTGTCAGGCGCTGACCCGGCTGCAACAGCGCGCTGCGACCAATCTTATTCCACCCTGTAATATCCGATATTGCAACATCAAAGCGGCTCGCGATAAGCGACAGTGAATCTCCGCGTCTTACCCGGTAAGACAGCTTGCGCACATGCTTCGACTTCACTTCGGCGTTCTTGCTGCCCACCACTAATCGCTCATTGAGCTGTAAGGTATTGCTGGATAATTTATTGGTCTCACGCAGACGTTTAATACTGGTATTAAACTGCTTAGCGATAGACCAGAGTGAATCGCCGCGGCTGACAGTATGGTAGCGAGGCTCTTGAGCGCCACTCTTCGGGGCACTGCTTGCATAGCTACCATTGTCTCCGGCATGGGGAATCAGCAATACCTGCCGAATCCGCAGACGGTCATTTTTTAGATTGTTGCGCTCGCGCAACCAAGAGACTGGGATATCAAAGCGCAGCGCTATTTCAGAGAGGGTATCACCGTTGACCACTGCGTACTCGGTGTGCGGCACCCAGGTTTTGGGGTCAGTTGTCGCCATCATGTCCCGCAGAGGCTGTGCACTACCCACAGGTAACAATAGACTATGGGTGTTTTGCGGCGGCGTTAGAGCACGGCGATAGGCCGGGTTAAGTCGTGTGAAGTCGGCGATTTCAATATCACTGAGCTGAATAACTTTGCCCAGATCGATCTGCGAGCTAATCTCGACAATCTCAAAATAGGGCTGGTTAGCGATGCTCGGTAGCTCCAGGTCGTACTTGTCGGGGTCGCGGATCAGGGTCGCCAGAGCCAGTAGCTGTGGCACATAGTTGCGGGTTTCTCGGGGCAGCGAGATGGACCAAAAATCCGTGCCTTTCTGCGCTTTGCGATTGCGTCGAATGGATTTGGCGACATTTCCCTGGCCTGAGTTATAGGCCGCCAGCGCCAACAGCCAATCCTTGTCAAAGCGTCGGTGCAGGCGGGTCAGGTAGGTAATGGCCGCATCAGTGGAGGCGACAACATCCCGTCGTCCGTCGTACCAGCGATCGCGACGCAGCCCCAGAGAGGCGCCTGTCGAGGGCATAAACTGCCAGAGACCCACGGCATGACTGTGGGAATAGGCGAGGGGATCATAGGTGCTCTCAACAATGGGCAGCAGAGCCAATTCCAATGGCAGCCCGGCTTCAGCCAGTTGCTCGGTGACATAGTAAATAAAGGGTTTGGCACGGCCAAAAACTGTCTCCAGGTAGCTTGGATTACGCAGATACCAATCTCGCTGTTTGGCCACGCTTGCCGGCATAGTTTCCGGTGTTAAGGCAAAGCCGTCACGCAGGCGTTGCCACAAATCAATAGACACATTTTCAGAGGTTGGCAGATTTACAGTGCTGGCAATAGCCTCACTACTTTCAGCGGACCCTCTTACCAAGGCCTCTTCTGTTGTTGTCGATACTGGGACTGCGTCTATAGCCTCTGAGCTGTTATCGGCATTGACTGGAACTGCTGTCTCCAGGAGCAGGGTATCGGGGCTTGACTCTGGCTCTAGCTCTGGCAGTAGTACACAGCTGGCTGTTATCAGCGCCAGCAGGCTGAGGATTAGGCCCGAGTGCAGAGGTCGCTCGCGGGATACAGATAGGGCTTTTGGCACATCAGGCAACAAAGTGAATACTCTTAATCTTTATGTTGGGCGGGATTGTAACGATCAGCCGCAGACGAAACAATCATCGGTTTCACAGGCCTCTGAATGGCAATGGGTTATGTCTCAACTTGATGATCTCAGAACAGGTCATCATCCACTGGCCTTTATCCGACTCAGAGAACATAATATGCCATATGAAAACTACCTTGTTTTTGACGCCTTTTTCGGGGCTTTTTATTCCATGCTTTTAAAGCGTCTACGCCGCGCCGGCGAGCGCCTGCTCAATCGGCTCAAGGTCAATGAGCTGGCCAGCGCATCTGCGGATCTGCGGTGCTGGCTCGAGAGTGATTTTGGCCGTTATCTGCTCCGCCATGAACGCCATATGCTGCGTCAGACCTTATCCAAACTGCCTGGTTATCGGCTATTGCGCTTAGGCCTTAGCGAAGACACCGACACTCTCGACTGCTTTGATCATATTCATCGCTTCAGCATGCATCCTTCGGAATTTAAAGCCGGTCATGGGGCCATTTCAAGTTATACGGAATTGCCCTTGATGTCGGAAACCGTCGATGGGATGTTGCTGCATCACGCGCTGGAGTTCTCCACTTCACCGCGAGCGGTGTTGGCCGAAGCCAGCAGGGTGGTGATGCCCGGCGGCCATCTGGTGCTCTGTATGCTCAACCCCTACGGCCCCATGGGCATACTTAAATTTCCCATGCAGCTGTTCTCAAAACAGGCCCAGTACCGTTTTCACAACCTGCGTATGAGCCGGGTGATCGACTGGCTGTCGCTGCTCAATTTTCATGTCGTAGAAATTGAACATGGCGCCTATAATCCCCCGCTCAATTCACCTCGCTGGGTCGAACATGAGAGTCCCTGGGAGCGAGCCTGCCAAAAGATTCGCTTTCCATTGGGCAATATCTATATGATCCACGCGGTCAAACGAGTTCCGCGAGGTATCAAGACCACCGCGCCGGTATGGAAGCGTGCAGCCAATAATGGTTTCCGCACCTCGAGTGGGGTTAAACAGGCTCGCCATAGTGCAAACAGCAGCACTAACAGTAGCCGCAATAGCAACCGCAATAGACCAAACAATCAAGCATTTACCAGCAAGACCCTAAGGGCCGATCATGAAAGCAGTTGAATTATTTACCGATGGCGCTTGTCGCGGCAACCCGGGCCCAGGTGGCTGGGGCGTATTGATGCGCTACGGTGACAAGGAGAAAAGCCTCTGCGGCGGTGAGGCGGATACCACCAATAACCGTATGGAGTTAACCGCGGTTATTGAGGGCATAGCCGCCCTCAGTCAGCCCTGCAAAATATCTGTTACCTCGGACTCCACCTATGTGCTCAAAGGGGTTCAGGAATGGATGCCGGCATGGAAAAAGCGCAATTGGAAAACCGCCAGCAAAAAGCCGGTAAAGAATGTTGATCTGTGGCAGAAACTCGATGCCGTGATTACGCAACATGATATTGATTGGCACTGGGTAAAAGGGCACAGTGGACACGCTGAAAATGAAATTGCCGATCAGCTGGCCAACCGCGGTATCGACGAGCTTTAACCGCCTAATAAACACAAAAATATAAGCAGCAGAAACCATGAGACAGATCGTCCTCGACACAGAGACTACCGGCCTAGAAACCTCACAGGACCACCGTATTATTGAAATCGGCTGTGTCGAGCTGGTGGGGCGCAAGCTCACCGGCAGGCACTACCATCAATACGTCAATCCCCAGCGCAAAGTCGATGCCGGCGCCATGGAAGTTCATGGTATTAGCGATCAATTTCTCGAGGACAAACCGCTGTTTGAAACCGTCGCCCGGGAGTTTCTTGAATTTGTCGACGGCGCCGATCTAATTATTCATAACGCCCCCTTTGATGTCGGCTTTATCAACCATGAAATCGCCAAGCTAAAAGGTGCCTATCAGGTCATCGAGAGCGGCTGTCGCATCATCGATACCTTGGCCCTGGCACGACAAAAGCACCCGGGACAGAAAAACAATCTCGACGCCCTGTGTAAGCGCTATGGCGTCGATAACTCCCAGCGCGATCTCCACGGCGCACTCTTGGATGCCGAAATTCTCGCCGACGTCTATCTGCTGATGACCGGCGGACAGGTGAACCTCAATATCAGTGGCCAGCAATCTGCCGATGGCGGTCAAGACGGCAGCCGCGGTGGTATTCGTCGTCTAACTCAAGATCGCCAGCCGCTGCCTGTTGTCACCGCCAGTCAGGAAGAGGTAGAACTCCACCAACAGAAGCTCGATGCGATTCATAAAAGCAGCGGCAACTGTGTCTGGATGAATGGCGGCGACTGATACCTAACCATGACCATGCCGCCAGCGCCTGACCTACCCAGCGGTCAGCAAGACTTTCAGCGCCTCCAGCTGTTGGTCGACGAGACCGCCAGTACTCGAGATAGCTTTAGACTCAGCCGCCAGCTGAGGGAACTGGCGCAGCAGTTTAAACGCGGTCGCGATATCAGCAGCGGCTGGCAACAGTGGCATACAGGGCTGTTAAAAACCCAAGCCTTGACCGACAGCCGCCGTCAGACAATTCCCAACTTCACCTATCCCGAACTGCCAGTCAGCGCCAGAGCCGATGAAATTGCCGAACTGCTGAGCAAGCACCAGGTGATCGTGGTCGCCGGTGAAACCGGGTCCGGTAAAACCACCCAGATACCGAAGATTTGCCTGCAAGCCGGGCGCGGAGTCAGAGGCCTTATTGGTCATACCCAGCCGCGACGAATCGCCGCACGGACCGTCGCCACCCGCATCGCCGAAGAGCTCAAGGTCAAAATGGGTGAAGCGGTAGGCTATCAGGTGCGCTTCTCCGACCAGAGTTCCCCCAACAGTCTGATCAAGTTGATGACCGACGGTATATTGCTGGCAGAGATTCAGCGGGATCGTTTTCTCAGTGCCTATGACACATTGATTATTGACGAAGCCCACGAGCGCAGCCTGAATATTGATTTTCTGCTCGGCTATCTGAAAAATCTATTGCCCCAGCGTCCCGATCTCAAAATCATCATCACCTCGGCGACCATTGATGTGGCCAAGTTTTCTAAACATTTTAACGACGCACCAGTGGTTGAAGTCTCGGGTCGCAGTTTTCCGGTAGAGGTTATCTACAACCACCCGGATACAGTGGAGACTGATCGCGATCAGATGATTGTCGACTGTCTGCAAGATATTCACAGCAATCAAAAGGCTGGCGATGTACTAATTTTCCTTAGCGGCGAACGTGAAATCCGCGAAGTGAATCTGGCGATTAAACGGGCGCAACTACCCCATACAGAAGTGGTGCCTCTCTATGCTCGGCTCAGCCTAGCGGAACAGAGCAGAATCTTCTCAGCCCATCGGGGGAGGCGTATTGTACTCAGTACCAATGTCGCGGAAACCTCACTCACGGTGCCCGGTATTCGCTATGTTATCGATACCGGCAGGGCGCGAGTCTCGCGTTATAGTTTCCGTACCAAGGTGCAGCGCCTGCCTATCGAGGCGATCTCACAGGCCAGTGCCAATCAGCGCGCGGGGCGCTGTGGTCGGGTTGCCGATGGTGTCTGTTATCGACTCTATTCCGAAGAAGACTTTCAGGGCCGACCCGCCTTTACCGACCCAGAAATAATACGCACCAATCTCGCCGCGGTGATATTGCAGATGCTGCATCTAAGAATCGGCGATATCCGCAACTTCCCCTTTGTCGATCCCCCAGATCACCGCATGATCAGCGATGGCTTTAAGCTGTTGGAAGAATTGCAGGCGGTGACCGAAGACGGCAAATTGAGCAGTCTTGGCAAACGTTTGGTGAATATTCCCCTGGACCCGCGGTTTGCACGGATGCTTTTAGAGAGCGCCAACAATGGTTGTCTCGCCGAAGTGATGATTATCACCACCGGCTTAAGTATTCAGGATCCCCGTGAGCGTCCCGCCGATAAACAGCAGGCCGCGGATCAGAGCCATAAAAAATGGCAGGAGCCGAACTCGGATTTTGTCTCGTTGCTAAATTTGTGGCGTCACTTTGAAGAGCAGCGTCAGCAGCTCTCAGGCAATCAATACAGCCGCTACTGCAAGAGCAATCATGTCTCCTATCTACGTATGCGCGAATGGCGTGACCTCCATCATCAGGTACACACAGCCTGTCGCGGACTTAAGCTGACGTCCAATACTGAGCCCGCAGAGCAGGATGCCATTCATCGCTCAATTCTCTCTGGACTGCTGGGACAGGTGGGTATTCTTCAGGACAAGTGGGAATACCTCGGCACCCGCAATCGCAAGTTCTTTATCTTTCCCGGCTCCGGTTTAAGTAAAAAGCCACCGAAGTGGCTGATGGCTGGCTCATTGATGGAGACCACCAAACAGTTCGCCTTGACCGTTGCCAAAATCGACTCTGACTGGCTCGAGCCCCTGGCCGCGCACCTGGTGAAAAAGAGTTACAGCGAGCCCTTCTACAATAAAAAGTCCGGCCAGGTGATGGCCAAAGAGCGCCAGACATTGTTTGGCCTGAGTATTGTCGAAAACAAAAATCGCGTCTATGGACAGGTTGCACCCCAAGAAGCGCGCAAAGTCTTTGTTCAGCAGGCTTTGGTGGAAGAGGGCTATCGCGGCAAGGGCGAGTTTTACGCTCACAACCACAAGCTGGTGGAAGAGCTACAGGCTCTGGAAGATCGCTTTCGCCGCCGCGACTTACTAGTAGAACAGCAGGCGATATTCGACTTCTATGATCAGCTGGTTCCCGAAGGTATCTACAATCTCGCCGCCTTTGAAAAATGGCGCAAGCAAGCCGAGGCCAAAAATCCCAAGCTGTTGATGCTGGAAAAAGAGTACCTGTTGCTGCGCGGGCTGTCTCAGGATGAGCAGGCGCAGTTCCCGGAAAGCATCAGCTGTGATGGTATTCCCTTCCAGCTGCGCTATCACTTTCAGCCTGGCCATGTGGAAGACGGCGTCAGTGCCGTGCTGCCACTGGCACTGTTACATCAGCTGCCGAGGTACTTTTTTGAATGGCTGGTGCCGGGCATGCTACGGGACAAATGTATCGCCCTAGTGAAGAGTTTGCCGAAACAGACAAGGCGACATTTTGTGCCGGTGCCCGACCATGTGGATGTGTTTCTGCGCAAGGCCAAACCCCAGGACCGACCTCTTACTGAGGTACTGGCCGAGCATTTGCGTACCGTTAGCGGGGTGATCATTGATCCGGAGCAGTGGCGCCAGGAAAGTCTGGATAACTGGTATCAGATGAATTTTGTGCTCGAGGACGAGCATGGTGCCACCATCGCCATGGCCCGCAGTCTTGAGCAATTACAGCGGGACTTTAAACAGCAGATTAGTCAAGGTTTGGAGAAAGCTGCGGATCAGAGCTCGTCGCGACAGGGCATTACTGAATGGGACTTTGACGAACTGCCAGAAGAAGTGGCACTGCAACACGGCAAGATCAGTATTAAAGCCTGGCCAGCGCTGCGTGACTGTGGTGATTCGGTGGCCCTCGAAGTGATGGACAACCCCTTACAGGCAGAAAAGATAAGTCGCCAAGGGCAGCTGCGTCTGGCACTGCTGCGGGGGCGCGAGCAGGTCAAATACTTAGACAAGAACCTGTTGCGGGGCAAAGACCTTGCCCTCAAAGCAGCAAATATTGGTTCCCGTCAGGTTTTGATTGACGCGCTGATTAGCGCCAGCTTTCAGCAGGCTATTTTTAGGACTCAAGCTGTTTTTGGG
>CAJQKW010000047.1 GCA_905478975.1 uncultured Pseudomonadales bacterium
AGCCTTTAACCTACAAGCCTTTAAGCAACAGTCGGCAGCAATAGCCGCCTGACTCAGTTAATTCACAGGCGCTGACAAAAGTTATGGAACCGGCGGCAATATGTCGACTCTAAACTGCCATGTCACCGGGGGGAGCCCGATATGAAAGATAACACTAATGCAGACACAGCCAGTCAACTGAGCCTGACTGCAATGCTATTTATCTGTTCGACCTTTGCCTCCCTTGCCACAGCTCAATCTACTCTCCCGGACTTCAAAGAGAGTGACCCCGTCAGCGATTACCTCGAAGCCATCGACACTGCCGAATCTGAGCTCAGTGCCTATTCCCTAGAACTTTCAGACCTCTATTTAGGCCTGGGAAAATCCCATTTATCAGAGCAGGAATATGTGCGCGCCCGCCAGGCATTCCAGCGCGGCATGCAAATTGAACGGGTTAATTTTGGCCTCAACAGCCTGTCCCAAACCCCCTATTTAATGTCAATTGCCGAAGCCGAAAGCTTTCTCGGCAACTGGGATGAATCGGAAAAAGCCCTGGAAAATCTCTATTTGATCAACACCCAAGCCTACGGTGCCCGCGACCCGCGTATGCTACCAGTACTCGACGAACTGCTCGACTGGTACCTGAATACCTACAGCGACAGATCTACCAATGGCGGCTATAAGAACCTGGTTATCTCTGAGAAGCTGGGCACGCGCATGCAGAGCATTCTCGATCAGACCAATGACCTCAGTGATCCCGCCGCCCCACAGATGTACCGCAAGCTCAGTCACCTGCATTATTTTATTGCCAGCCACATTAAAGAGCACGGCGAGCCATCGGAATCCGGGTTTACCTTTAATGCCGCGTCCACAGCCAGTAGCAGTAAAAGCACATCTCATATGCACTACCGCCGTGGCAAGCTGGCCCTGCAAAAGGTCGTGGAAGCACTGGAACTGCAAGAGGGCACTTCTGCCCGAGACCAGGCCAATGCCATCGCCGAGCTGGGGGACTGGTATCTGGTGTTTGGCCAACGCGCCTCCGCCAACCACGCCTATAAATTGGCCTATAATTTCCTCGGCGACAGCGAGCAGTCCGAGGAGCTCCAAGAAGCATTGTTTGGCTCCGCGAAACTGATTGAATTCACCGACCACAGCGGCAAGACTAGCCCGTTTATAAAGGCTCTTAGTAAGGCAAAAGCTCCTATTGAAGAGACTCCTATTGAAGAGACCCCTGTTGAAAAGCCCCCTGCCGAAGAACCTCCTATCGAAGAGCCGTTTAGTGACGAGCTCGCTGAGCAAAAATCTCTTGACGAAAAAGCTCTTAAACAAAAGCCTCTTGATAAACAACCTATGGAAATCTCCATGGCCATCACATCCAACGGCGTGCCAAAAAATATTGAAATTATTAATCCACCGGAAGATCTCGACAAAAATCTCCGGCGGACTATCTTTAAAGATATCCGCGCCCAGCGCTACAGACCCAAACTGGTGGCGGGAACGCCGACTCGCAGTGCTATCAATTTCCCCTACGCGAAGCAAGATATCGCCAAGAAAAGAGACTAATCATGGGTAAATCATCCACTGGAATTCGCTGCCACGGCAGCGCGCTAAAAGCGCCGAGTTTGGCTATGGCTGCTCTGTTAGCCTTAGCCCTTAGCGGTTGCCAAATGCCCTCACCGACCAGCTCCGGGTCACCGATACCCTCTTCCGGCGGCGGATCAGCGGGCTCGCCGCCAAGTCCTCCCAGTCCTAGCGGCGGCATGCCATCACCTGGTGGTAGCCCATCCCCGGGCGGCAGTCCGACACCGCCTGGTGGTGCTGATGGTTCTTCCGGCGCTGATGGCTCTTCTGGCGCTGATGGCTCTTCTAGCGCTGATGGCTCTTCTGGCGCTGACGGCTCTTCCGATACTGAAAGCGCCGAAGGCAGCGGCGAATCAACAGAGAGTCTCGACGAATCCTTAGATGCTTCACTGGAAGAGTTTGACGATACGGTATTGGGCGACGGCGGTGCTGGCTCAAGCGATATTGATATTCTTAGCCCCAGCGGCTCCAGTGGTGGTGTCGACAGTGATGAGCCACTGTTTGAAGAAGCCGGTGAAAGCAGCTCTGATCGCAGCGCCTCCATCGAAGAGCGCGCCGCCGAGGGTGCCACATCCGGAACCGGCGGTGAGGGTGGCGAGAGTTCGGAAGGTTCGGGCAATCAATCAGCCAGTGCTTCAGCCCAAGAGCAAGGCGATATTATTCCCATCCCGGAGGATATTGATGACGGTCAGGGGGATGATATTGTGTTGCGCCAAATTCGTGACGCAGCGAGCAAAGAACAGGATCCAGTGCTCAGAGAAAAACTCTGGGATGAATATCGACGTATTAAGAATCAGAGTTAGCCCGAGTGATAACTATGAATAACCGCCCGACCCTTTTAAAGCCAAACAGGCTAATCGCCCTGGCACTGCTGCTGATTGCCGGCGTCGCCAGCGCCGCCGTCGACAAAGTCACCTCGTCGACCCAGCTGACTCTCGACACGCCCCCTCGGGCCTACCCCGTGGAGACATTGTTAGATGTAGGTATACCTACATTAAATGATGGCCTCTATCTCACCGATGAAGACGACACGGTATTTCCCGAAGTGCGCTATGCCGAGGCGATCTACTTTTCCAATCAGCTGGGCAAGGTGCTAGAGAAAAGCGGCGCCTGGGGTGCGATTCGCGTCACCCCCAACAATGACGTGGTGATGGATCTCTATATCAGCGGCACAATCTATCAATCCGATGGCGAGACCATGGACTTGGAAATCACCGCCACCGACAGCAGTGGCAAAAAATGGTTTAGCAAACGCTACAAACAGACCACGGGAAAGTACGCCTACGACAGACGCCTAAAAAGCCTCGGCGACCCCTTCCACAACCTGTTTATCCGCATCGCCAATGATCTGCTCAGCTATCGTGAAAAGAAGATTAGCGACCAGCGCGCCGCGGAACTGCGCACCATTTCCGAACTGCGCTTTGCCAAACAGTTTTCCCCCGAGGCCTTCGACAGCTATATCAATGAAAACCGCAAAGGCATTTTGACCGTTGCCCGGCTACCCGCGGAAAACGACAGTATCCTGATGCGAGTGCGCAAAATCCGCGAGCGGGACTATCTCTATGTGGATACCATGCAGGATTATTACGATGGCTTCTCCCAGCAGATGCATCTGGCCTATCAGGATTTTCGCCGCGCCTCCTACGATTCGGTGGTCCGTGCCCGACAGCTAAACCAGCAGGGTAATAGACAGATTATCAGCGGTATTGGCGCCATCTTGGCAGGTATCTATGGACGCTCCCAGGCCCGCACTCGCATTACCGATGATGCTGGCACCGCCACTGCCGCCGTGGGTGGTTTTGTACTCAAGGCCGGTCTCGACAAAAAGCAAAAAGCCGCCGAGTTCAATGAATCTGTGGCCGAAATGGGCTCCTCTCTAGAAGCCGAAATCGCGCCCCAGGTGATTGAATTGGAAGATCGCACCGTCACCCTGACCGGCACCGTGCAGGCCCAGTATCAACAGTGGCAGGAACTGCTGGGGAAAATCTATCAACAAGAACGGGCGACTCCCTGATCTATGGATAAACCAGCCACCACTGACAGCAAACAAAAAGGGATGCAAAAGCTCGCCCTAGTCCTATTGTTACTGATGGCCTCCGGGGTGATTTTTGTATTGCCCAGCCTAGTCTCCGAACCCTGGATCAATGGCTCGGATCAAGCACAGCGTCAGCCCGCGCCCTCACCGACCACGGTCAGCCCCTCCACTGCCGCACAAAAGACCCAATATCGCCAAGATGCCCAGACAGTGCTGGCAGAGATTATTCTCCGCCGGGACAGTCTGCTCAATAAACAGGGTGTGGAACAGTGGGGCGAATTTGAATTTAAGCAGGCGCAAAAGGCGGTTGAACGGGGCGATAAAGAGTATGGTTTTGGCGACTACAGTGACGCGATCAAAAGCTACCAGAGCGCCTTGGACGGGTTACTCGAACTGAAAGCCAAAGCCGAGTCACTGCTTAAACAGTCCATTACCGACGCCGCAGTGGCCATCGAAAGCTCAGTACTCAGCACCGCGGTCAGTGCCACTCAACTGGCCCGCGTCATTGCCCCGGACAATCGCGAGGTGATTCATCTGAGCCAGCGCGCCGAGAACCTGCCGAAGGTGATCGATGCCATGGAGCGGGGTCAGCAGCTGATCGCACTGGATCGACTAGAGCAGGCCAAGCTAGCTTTTAGCGAGGCTGTAGCCGCGGATCCCGAACATCAAAAAGCTGCGGCTGCCCTCGCCGCCAGTGAACAGAAAATCACTGAACAGCGCTTCCGCGGCTATATGAGTGCCGGTTTTAGCGCCTTGGATAAGAATAATTTTGCCGCGGCCACTCAAGCCTTCAATCAAGCTGGCACTGTCTATAAAGCACATTCCGCTGTTGCACAGGCCTTGGCCCAGGTCGAAACGCGCCGTTCACAGCTCTGGGTAAGCAGCAATGTGGCCAAGGCAACTGAGCTGGAAGCAGAGGAGAAATGGCAGCAGGCAACCCAGGTCTATAAACAACTGCTGGATACCGACGCCAGTCTCACCGATATCCGAGTGAAGCAGATCCCCGCCAAGGTGCGCGCGGATCTCGATCAGCGCATTGAAAAAGTTCTCAGCGATCCCCTCGCCCTCTCGGCTACCAGCCAGTTTCGCCGCGGCGAAAAAGTTCTTGAGGATGCCAGAGGTATCGCCCGTCCAGGGCCAAAATTAAAAGCACAGATAGCAGAGATGCAGCGAGTGCTTAAAGCCTCACAGACCCCGGTGCAAGTTGTGCTGACCTCAGACAGCAATACTTACGTCACCTTATTTAAGGTGGCCAAGCTTGGGGTCTTCGAGAAAACCGCTGTGTCCCTAAAACCCGGCCGCTATATAGTCGCTGGCAGCCGAATGGGATTTCGCGATGTGAGAATAGAGTTCACGGTTACCGGTCAGGGGTTTGACCAGCCGATTGCTATTAGCTGTAACGAATCTATTTAGTACGCGGCCGTTTACTACAAGCTTTGCTGCTACGAGTATTGTTACTACAGGCTTAGTTACTACAGGCTTAGTTACTACAAGCTTAGTTACTAAAAGCTTAGTTACTAAAAGCTTTGTTACTACAACCTGGCTTAAAACCGTCTAAACTAATACAGACATGAATAGCAGCAAGTGGAACTATATCTCCAATAGAGCAAAGATTTGCCCCAGCCTGTAACCATTTTCGCTAATGGCAGTCAAAAACAGCATCCCTATCTGTTTATCCGGGAATCGGGCACCATGGAGTCAATAGGATTGGGTAGAGTGAAATAGCGCGAAGGACAACAGCTTGGATATACACCCTTTTAAAAAGAGTCGCAGCCGCAAACAGAATTAAAATAATTATGGTCAAGACGAAAGACACTACAGCACTCTCCGCCACGGACTTTACGCCACTGGACAAAAAACCGGTTATCGGTCGCCGTGGCCCCTCGCCCGCCATGTTATTCACCACCCTGTTCACCGTTGTCGCAATTGCCATACTGATATTTTTATTTGCCGCTCGGGCAATTATTTTGCGCCTAGATCCAGCCGACGCCGAAGTCGATCTCGGCGGTCTCGCCTTTCATATTGGCGACAACTATCTGCTACTTAAAGGCCAACACCAACTAACCGCCGAAGCACCGGGCTATTACCCCCTGCGCAAAACCATCGTCGTCAGCGGTGAAGCCACCCAAGAAATTGATGTGGCGCTACAGCCCCTGCCGGGCAACCTGCTGGTGCGCTCGAGCCTCGACGACATTCAGCTCTCAATTGACGACCAAGATGTTGGCACGGTGCCAGGCACTATCAGCGAAATTAGCCGCGGCGCCCACAAACTCGAGTTTGCCAAATACCGCTATTTCACCCTTCAGCAAGAAGTGGATATCGAAGGGCTGGGCAAGACCCAAGCCATCGATATTTCCCTACAACCAGCCTGGGGGCAGGTTGAGTTCAGTACGCTCCCCGAAGGGGCAGAGTTATTGATCGATGATCGCCTAATTGGCCAGACACCCTTGAGTGTCGAAGTGCTGGAAACCGGCAGCCAGCTCACCCTCAAAGCCCCCGGTTATAAAACCCAGAGTAAACAGGTGACAGTAAAAGCGGGCAGCAAAGCCGAGCACCCCTTGATTGAAATGATCGTCGCCGACGGCACAGTGACCATTAACAGCTCACCCCAGGGGGCCAGCATCACCATCGACAAAGAGTTTAAAGGCACCACACCACTGGATGTGGCCATAGCCCCCTTTGCCAAACACCGGATTGAATTATTTCTCGAGGGCTATCTGAAAGCCAAACAGTCGGTGAGCGTTAAACCCGAGCAGCAGACTCAGGTGAGCGTTAATCTAACCCCCAATATCGGCACAGTGCGCCTCAATATCACCCCCTCTGACGCAGCGATTTTAGTCAATGGCAAACGTCGCGGCAGTGGCAGTCAAACCCTCTCTTTAAACGCCAAACCCCACAGTATTAGCGTCGAAAAGAGCGGCTACGAAACCAAGTCGATGACCGTCACCCCAAGACCCGGCCATCAGCAGGCTCTCACCATCAGCCTACTGACGCTTCAGCAAGCCTATTGGGCCTCGCGACCTGCGGTGATCAAGACATCAGTGGGTGGCAAGTTAAAGCTCTTCCAACCCAATGAACAATTTATGCTTGGCGCACCGCGGCGTCAGCCCGGCAGGCGCGCCAATGAAGCAGAGCGTTCAGTGCGCCTCGAGCGACCTTTTTATCTGGCCACCCAGGAAACCACCAACGGCCAGTTTAAACGCTGGAAAGATCAGCACAGCTCCAGTGCAGTCAAGGGCCAAACCCTGGATATGACAGATCAGCCGGTGGCCAAAGTGAGCTGGGAAGATGCCGCGCTGTTCTGCAACTGGTTGAGCCGCAAAGAGGGGCTGCCAGCATTTTATATTGTCGAGGGTGCTCGTATTACTGGCGCTAACTGGGACGCTCATGGCTATCGCCTGCCCACCGAAGCAGAGTGGGCCTGGGCCGCAAGGATAGATCGGCAATCTGTCAGCCATATCTTCCCCTGGTCCAATGATCTCTATCCGCCAATCCAGCTCAGTGGCAACTATGCCGACCAAAGTGCCAGAGGCTTTCTCAGTTTCACTCTGCCGAACTACAATGATCAGTATCCGGTGTCTGCGGTGGTCGGCAGCTTCGCGGCTAACAGCAAGAGTCTTTACGATATGAGTGGCAATGTCGCGGAGTGGGTGAATGATTACTTTGATATCCGCCCCAACCGCAGCGAGCCTACAGTGGATCCCCGAGGTCCAGAACAGGGCAGCAAACATGTGATTCGCGGTGCCAGCTGGGCACTGGCCTCACGCACCGAACTGCGCCTTAGCTACCGAGATTCTGGCACTGATGGGCGGATTGATTTGGGCTTTAGAATAGCGCGCTATGTGGATAAACCGGGCGGTGCGCTTTAGGATGTTTTAGTGCGCTTTAGGAAGTCGTCTGTCGAGTGACGGCGACCCCTCAGGTAGAAATATCACCGAGTGGGCAAAAACCATGATAGATCAAACAAGAGCAACTCTATGACTAAAATTGTCAGTTTTTTATGCGCTGCCGGACTACTAGCAACTATGCTGGGCTCTTCTGCGCTGTGGTCACAGGATAATGCTGCGCAATTGGAATCTAAGGCTCAAGAGGCCTCTGGGTTAGAAGCCCCTAAGTCAAAAGATAGCCAAGACCAATCAACCAAGAATAAACAATCGGCAACGGTAAAAGAAAAGCCCGCCGGAGATTTTAAACCCAGCGAAGAGATCTCTGAAGATTTCCCAGTACCACTGCCATCTGATATTTAGACTCAACTTAACATTCAGCAGCCCTTAGAAGGCTGCAATGACAGGAGCCTTTAATGAAAAGCCATACCAATGAAATGTTTTTTCAACTAGTTGCCCTGCTGCTGGCAATCATTGTCGTGCACGCGATTTTTGTCACCGTGGTGCGGCCCAATGCCGAGAGCACTATTCGCCAGCATGCCGAGATGGCGGCGGCGGGGGAAGATTATGAAGTGCCGCGATCATTTTTTATTGTTATCAAAGATCTTGAGCAGGAGTCCTGTTTTATTCTAATGATCTGGGCGCTGGCAATTATGGGCTACAAAACCCGCAATGCCATGCGTGAGCAGAGAATGTTCTCAAGCGCACTGATTAGTATCGGCGAAGGCTCCAGAGTGCTGCCGGAGGATGCCAGTCAGCTGGCCCGGCCCTTGCAATCACTGGACGCAAGCCAACGCTCCCTATTACTACCCCGAGCCCTGCAAACCGCCCTGACACGCTTTCAGGTGACCGACAGCGTGCAGTCGGCCACCGACGCGGTAAATGTCGTCTGCAACAATGAAAACGATCGTCTGGATTCCGAACTCTCCATGGTGCGCTATATCACCTGGGCGATTCCATCGATTGGCTTTATCGGCACGGTGCGCGGTATTGGCGCCGCACTGGGACAGGCCCACGAAGCCATGCAGGGCAATATTGCCGGTGTCACCAGCAGCCTTGGCGTGGCCTTTAACTCAACCTTTATCGCCCTGCTGATCAGCATGGTGGTGATGTTCTTTATGCATCAGTTACAGCTTATTCAAGAGCGGCTGGTGCTCGACTCTCACGCTTACTGTGAAAACAATTTACTGCGTTTTCTTAAGGCAAAATAAACTATGACTCTCGCTGTTCTCGAACTAAATGACCAAGCTCTGCTGATTAAAAATCAAGCTGGAGACGTATTTTCCGAGCCCGGCTTTGCCCTGCACACTGGCGACGGCATTATCACCGGCATAGAGGCCCGCAGGCAGGCCTGGCTACAGCCGCAAAATGTCTACCGCCAGTACTGGCGCAATCTCAACCAAACCGAATTATCCGGCGACTTGCCCTGGGCCCGTCACCATGCCGACATTGCCTTTGCCCAGCTTAAAACCCTACTCAGCAGCGCCGGTTCCCCAGAGCAGCTGGTTATCAGTGTTGCCGCCTGTTTTGACGACGAACAGCTGTCCTTACTGTTGGGATTACTCAGCGCCATTCCGGTGAAAGTGATCGGGGTGGTGGATAGCAGTCTGGCTGACTGCATGTATATCGCCGGTCAGGTCCATGGCCCAAGAGAAGAAGAAAAGACCAGCTTGCATATAGACCTGCACCTTTTTCAGTCGGTGGTCAGTCAAATCACCTACCGCGAAGACAGTGTGCAGATTACCGCTCAGCGCGTGCTGCCTGAACTGGGCGCCATGGACATCTACTCCCTACTGGCCAACCATATTCGCAACAAGTTGGTGAAGAATTTTCGCTTTGACCCTATGGACGCATGCCAGGGGGAACAGGCAATCTATGACCTGCTGCCCGACTGGGTCATCCGCTTTGCCTCACAGCCAGAATACGGCATGGTGATACCCTCGCCCCGGGGCGACCTGCCAGTCATGCTGTATAAATCAGAAGTGCTGGAACTGCTCTCCAGTCGGCTGAATAAAATCTCATCCATGTTACGGCAGCATTCCGGCAACGATGTGAGCTTCTCGAAAAATGCCCAGATGATCTCGATACTCACCGACGAGTTTCACACCACCCGACAATTTAAGGCCAACCAGGGGGTCGACAGCTGCTTTAGATTTGCCGATGGCTTGCTGGCGGAAAGCGACAACCTGCACCGCATTACCTCAATTGAAATGCTGCCAGCCAAGCCAGAGCAGCAGCCACTAGAGATCAGACCGCCGGGCACCGCGACCCACCTGCTCTATGAAGGACAAGCCTGGCCACTGACCGACGCCCTGAGCATCACCATCAAAGATGGCCGCGTGCAGCTGTTGGAAAAACACGATGACAAGGCCACCGCAGTGCTGGTAATTGACGGCGAAAACGTCAAGGCGCTGCACAGAAGCCCACAAGCCACAGTGGAATTACCCCATATTGCCCTCTGCGGTATGGAGCTGTTTATCAACGCCTACCGATTCGAGTTAATTGAGGTCTGCAATGGCTAAAAAGCGCCGCAATATTGCCTTTAGCCTTTCGTTTCTGGACATCATGGCCTGCGGCTTTGGTGCAGTGACTCTGCTATTTTTGATTTTGCGCCACAATGCCACCGAGGTGGTCACCCCAGATCCACGACTGGCTACTGAAGTGGAGCTGTTGCAGGATGATATACGCCAGGCCGAAGAGTCGAAGACCGAACTGCTCAATAGCCTCGAGCAACTACAGCTCGAATTAGTCAAAGCTCAAGGGGCATCAGATCGCGTGCTCACCGACCTCGAGGAGATCGAAAGAAGCATTCAATCGGATCCTAAAGATGATATCGCCAAACTCCGTCGCCAAGTGGAACAGCTGGAAGAGCAGACCGCGGAGATGGAAGAGCTGGACTTTGGCGACAAGGTGCGTGAATTTCTCGGCGACGGCAACCGTCAATATCTCACTGGTTTAAAGCTCGGTGGCGAGCGGGTGATTATTCTGGTGGATGGCTCCGCCAGCATGCTCGCCGACACCGTGGTCAACGCCCTGCGACGGCGAAATATGAATGACGAAGATAAGAAACAATCGCCCAAATGGCAGTGGACACTGCGCACCGTGGAGTGGCTCTTGGCTCAGCTGCCCCCCAGCAGTCGCTTTCAGGTGTATATGTTTAATACCGAGGCCGAGGCCGCGCTTATCGGCTCTGAGGGGGAGTGGCTGGATGCCGCGGATTCTCTAGTGCTGGAACAGGTAGTCGAAGGCATTCGCCAATACTCTCCAGGAGGTGGCACCAGCCTGATCAATGCCATCAACGCGATCAATGATTTCGACGACCAGCCGGACAATATGTTTATTCTCACCGATGGTCTGCCCACTCAGGGCGCCGCGCCACCGAAAAAATATATGGTCAGCGGTCAACAGCGTCGCAGTTACTTTGCCAAAGCACTGGGCAGTCTGCCAGGCGGCATGCCAGTGAATACCATCCTCTTCCCCATGGAAGGAGATCCGGAAGCGGCAGCCCTATTCTGGCAATTGGGTGTTAATAGCCAGGGCGCGTTTATCGCACCCTCGAGGGATTGGCCATGAAACGCCAGCGCCGGGAACTTCAGGAAGCCAGCATCTCGTTTCTCGACGTGATCAGCTGTGGCTTTGGCGCTATTGTGCTGTTGTTGGTAATCGCCCGAGTGGGCGACCCCAGCGCCCTTGAAGAAGCCGAAGAAGCTCTGCGTGGCACGGTGAAAGAATTTCAACAGAAGCTGTTTGATGTGCGCGGTGAATCCGTGGTGCTCAATGACCAACTTAAATCTCGTAAACAGCAGCTCTCAGAGCTTACTGAGCGTGTAGCAAGGCTCAAAGCCAAGCTCGCCAGCGTCGACAAGCAGGCGCTGACTATCTCCCTGTCTCAGGCTCGCGAGACCGAGCAGCTGCAATTGGTGATGCAGATTCTCACCGAAGAGATGGAGCGTCTGGTGGGCCCGGAGTTTAAACAGCAGAACAATCTGATCGGCGGTATTCCGGTGGACAGCGATTATATTATTTTTGTTATCGACACCTCCGGCAGTATGCAGGTGGCCGCCTGGGAGAAGGTCAAAAAAGAGATGATCAATATTCTCGATATCTATCCCGACGTCAAAGGCATTCAAGTGCTCAACGATATGGGCCAGTATATGTTTTCAGCCTATCGCGAGCGCTGGATTCCCGACAGCCCAAAGATGCGCGAAGAGATTATTACCACCCTCGGCAACTGGGCGCCCTTTAGTAACTCCAGCCCGGTTGAGGGAATTAACGCGGCTATTCAAACCTTTTATAAAAAAGGCCGCAAAATCAGCATCTATACTTTAGGTGACGACTTTCAGGGGCGCACTATTAGAAATGTGGTCCGAGCCGTAGACAAACTCAACCGCGCCCACCTCGGTGCAGATCGATTAGTCCGTATTCACGCCATTGGCTTTCCCGTGCACTTTGGAAGGGGAGGCGCACCCAGCGCATCGGCGATAAAATTTGCAGCGCTGATGCGCGAACTAAGTTATAACAACGGGGGAACCTTTATCGGCTTAAATAGCCTTAATTAGAAGGCTAAAGTGAAAGGCTAAAGTGAAAGGCCAAGGCCATTAAGGCCAGGACGACAAAAGGCACGACATAAAGAGAGACAAATATGCCAACAACTAAAATATCTATTTTCTCCATATTACTAGCAGTGCTTTTTATCAGTGGCTGCAGCACCTCAGCGCAGGTGCAGATCGACTCGCCCTTTCCCACAGTGGTATCAAAACCAAAAGCGGTTAAAGCAGCGATTGTTTTCACTGATGAATTTAAAACCTACCTCGCAACACCCAATCGCACAACCAGCATCGATCTGGGCAGCGCCCAAACCGAGCTGCTCAGCAATGCCTTTGCAGGGCTGTTTCGGGATATAGAGTTTGTCTCTACAGCAGCAGATGTGACCCTGGAGAATGCACTGGTGATTACCCCATCAGTTCAGGAAGTACAGGTTTCCACCCCCTCAGACACCTACCTCAATGTCTATGAAGTGTGGATCAAATACAATCTCGACATCCAGACCGCCAGCGGCGATCCGGTGGACAGCTGGTTTATGCCCGCCTACGGCAAAACCCCGGACTCCTTTATGCTGTCCAAGACCAATGCCATTGAAGAAGCCACGGTAATCGCACTGCGAGACGCCGGTGCCAAACTGATGCTCGACTTCTATCGCATACCCAGCGTCTACAACTGGCTGGTTCGAGAACAGTTACTCGACGAGGAGCAGTAATAATGAATAAATTATTAGCACTCTGTTGCGCAACCCTACTGGCAGGCTGTGGCGCAACCACCACCATCGACGAGTATCGTCCGAACAATCAAATCATGGAAATCAATGGCGAAGAGTCGGTGGTAATTCTCGGTCGCCGAGATGCAGGACACTACGACACCGACCGTGAATTTATAGACTGCGTCGCCAGTAAAATGGAAGGCGCGGATATCGGCGTATTTCCCGAGCAACAATTTGTCGACGCCATTTATCCCTGGTTTGAACCGCGAACCGCGCCCAAAGGGCTCAAGCGTTTAACCCGACTTATGGAAGATCCGGCGATCAAACAGCAGATTGAGCGCAACCACATCCGCTATTTAGTGTGGCTCGACGGCTCCACCGAGACCCACGACAAAGGCGGATCGATTAGCTGTGCCATAGGGCCCGGTGGTGGCGGTTGTTTTGGTTTTGCCCAGTGGGAGAAGAGTTCGATTTATGAAGCCATCGTCTGGGATCTAACCAATCTCACAGAAAAGGGCCGACTGCGAGTCGACTCTTCAGGAACCTCCTACCTGCTCGGTGTAGTGGCCCCGATACCGCTGCTGACGCCAGTGAAAAACGATGCCTGTGCCAGTCTTGGCACCCAGCTGAAACAATTTTTCACCCTGGATCAGGTGCAGTAAAAAAAGGATGAATTAGGATGATCAGAGTAGCCATCAAACATTACCTGCCGCTGTCGCTGCTGGCGCTGATGTTGACATTAATAGTCCCCGGACAGGCCGCGGCCAAAACCACCGGCGCAGATATCTACAAAGAAGTGCTGCAAGGCACCTCAGTCTATGACGATCCGATCCTCGATAGCTATGTTAGAAAGCTCGGCGAAGAAGTTGTCGCCCAGTCAGAGATGGCCGGAGAAAAGTTTACCTTTACCCTCCTCGACTCCCCAGACCTAAACGCTTTCGCCACCCGGGACAACTACATCTATGTCAACCGTGGGCTGCTCAACTATGTCAGCAATGAAGCCCAGCTGGTCTCAGTGCTGGCTCACGAAGTGGGTCATATCACCCGCAAGCATGTCACCGGTCAGGAGGGCAAAGCCACTGGCGCACAGATTCTCTCCACCATCGCCGCAGTGCTCTCCGGCAGCGGCGAAGTCTATGAAGCGGGCATGGCCTATGCCAACTCACTGATTCGCGGTTATGGCCGACGCAATGAGCTGGAAGCGGATGAAGCCGGCGCCGAATATATGGCCAAACTGGGTTATGCCCCCAGTGAAATGATCAGCATGCTGTCGATAATGAAAGACTATGAGATGCTGCAAAAAGATCGCGCCAAAGCCAAAGGGGCCAGCAAGCAAACCTATCATGGTATTTTTTCCAGCCACCCGCGCAACGACTCACGATTGCGCACAGTGGTCAGCAAAGCCCAGACATTTCAGGCGAAACAGTCTCGTGGCGACGGCGCAGCAATCTACCGCCAGCTCACTGAAGGCTTAATCTGGGGGGAGAACTTTCTCGCCAAAGAGAGCAAGCCTGAACGCTACTCGGATATGACACTGCGGGTGCGCTTTGATTATCCTAAGGGTTGGAAACAAACCAATAACATCAGTGCCCGAAGCTCTCTTGGTACCTCGGTGAGCACTCCAGTTACTGCTCCAGATGCCACTCAAGATGCCACTCAAGATAATAGTTCAACCGAAGCCTCAGCCGACACTTCAGTAGAGAACCCAGCCAGCGCTCCAGTTACTGCTCCAGTCGACACTCCAGCCAGCAAATTTAAAACCGGCGAAGCCAGATTGGCGATGACTCCCATTGCCCGTACCAGCCAGACCCCGGAAGAGTATTTATACAACTATCTCAAAGTCGCAAAACTGGATCAGGGCGGCGCCATCGCCCCTGCCGGTTTAAAAGGTTTTAGCGGTATATTGCCCGGTGGCGGCGACCAGCCAGACAGTCGTATTGCGGTGATCTATTACAAGCGCAATGCCTTTGTCTTTACCGGCGAGGTAACCAATGCCGAACAGTTTGCCGAAGCCGACAAACTGTTTACCCAGTCCATCGCCACTTTTAGACCGATTTCACGGCGCGAGATTGACGGCCAAAAACCCAAGACTATCCACTATGTCAAAGCCACCAATGCCACCACCTTTGAGAAGCTCGGCAAAGCCTTAAAACTGAGTACCTCGGAGGTGGATGACCTGCGTATAATCAACGGCCACTACCCCAGCGGCGAACCCAGCGCCGGTGATTGGATAAAGATTTTTAAACAGTGATAACACCGTGACTAAACTACCCCCAACAACTCAAACTAAACGATTTATTCTGCTGCTAAGCCTGGTTATAGGCCTTAGTGCAGCCGCCTACTGGCTCACTAGGGCAACGCCTGTGACAGATCCGGCACGTAGCCTGGATGCATTGACCAATGCCGACAGCGAGGCCTTGCAGGAGCTTATCAATAGCCAGCTGTTTAGCGAGTCAATTGTGGAAGTGCCAGGTATTGGCGCCGATATCGACAGCACCACAGATAGTTCGGCAATGCAGTCAAAGTTAGCCGGGCTAACTAAAAATGTGACCACCCAGCAACTACCCAGTAGCGCCGAATTAGAGGTGTTTTATCAGCTCAATAAAAAGCGCTATCGCAACCCATCAAAATTTTGGCTAGACGTTGTTAGCTTCGCCACCGCCAAGCACGGTGGCCAGGTTTTCCAAATGGCTGAGCAAGCGCTAAATACCGGCCAAGCGCCGGTGGGGGATCGCAGCGAGCAATATGCTGCCACATCATCAATAGAGTTCGAGAGGGTCTACGGCCAAAGCTTTGTCGACAGTTTAATGACTATTGAACAGAGGCAAGAGCAATTAGGGGACGCATCTCTACCCTGCTGGTATGGACCAATCAGTTCAGCCCTGGGAGCCCATCTAGTCTGTGTCGATAAAGTGACTTGGGGGGATTACCCACCCCTTGAAGAGGTGGAGAATCAATTGATCAATGACTGGCGCTTCTCAGCCAGCCAAGAAACGCCTAACTAGCTCAGGCCATCAACTCCGCAAAGAACGAACGCAGCGCAGGTGCTCCGCCCTCTTCCCAGATTTTCAATGCCGCGGTGCCAACAATGGCGATATCCGCATGGCCGCGCAATACATCTACATCAGCCTTGCTGCTGATACCAAAACCCACACCCAAAGGCACATCGGTGTGTTGACGACAGCGTTCAATCAGCGCCAGAACATCATCACCCATCTGAGTTTTCGAACCAGTAACACCTTTGCGTGCAACCACATAAACCAAACCGCGGCTAACCGCGCCGAGCTTGACCAAGCGAGCGTCGCTGGTGGTAGGCGTCATCAAAATAATTGGTTCTATACCCGCTTCTTCCGACAGACGGTGCAACTCAGCTGACTCTTCAATAGGCAGGTCAGGCAGAATATAACCGACACCACCAGATTCTTTAACACGCGTTACAAAAGCCACTTCGCCCATTTTAAAGGCGGTATTGTAATAACCCATCATCAAGACTTTAAACGGGAACCTTGCACTGACCAGTTTCATAAAGTCAAAACACTGATCAACTGTGGTACCGGATTTTAGCGACTGTTCGTTGGCGCGCACAAACAGCGGGCCATCGGCACTGGGCTCAGAGAAGGGAAACTGTAGCTCCACCAGATCGACACCGGCCTCGGCCATAATCTCCAGCTCTTGAAGGTTCTCTTCAAAGGAGGGATAACCGCAGACCACATGGGCCATCACCAAAATATCTTTGCTCTGTTTGCGCTCGGCAATAAAACGTTGCAGACCCATTAGTTATTCTCCGCGCGGTATTGATCCGCCTTGCCACCGATAAACGACTTCCACTTGGCGTCGTCCAGGGCATCGGCAATGGTAAAGATATCTTTGTCGCCACGACCGGACTGGTTGATCAGAATAATCTGGTCCTTGCCCATAGTCGGTGCTTCTTTAATAGCCGTCACAAAAGCGTGAGTACTTTCCAGCGCCGGGATCAAACCCTCGGTGCGCATGGTCAGTTTGAGCGCCTCCTTCACTTCCACATCGGTGGCCGCTTCAAACCGCACTTTGCCCTGATCGTGGAGATGAGCAAAGATCGGGTTGACGCCAATATAGTCGAGACCCGCCGCAACAGAGTGGGTTTCATTCATATTGCCTTCGTCGTTCTGTAGGAAGTAGGTCTTGTAACCCTGAGCGACACCTACAGTAGCATCGTCATAGGCCAGACGTGAAGAGTGCATATAGGAACCGACACCATGACCACCGCCCTCGGAACCGATCAACTCGACATCGTCATCCATAAAGCCCTGGAAGATACCCATGGCATTGGAGCCGCCACCGACACAGGCATAGACACGATCGGGCAGACGTCCGGCCTGCTTGAGCATCTGCTCGCGGGCTTCGAGACCAATAATCGATTGGAACCAGCTAACCATTTCTGGGAACGGGTGGGGACCACAGGCAGTACCGAGAATGTAGTGGGTGTCGGCCATATTGGTGACCCAGTCACGCATACATTCATTGACTGCATCTTTTAAAGTTTTCTGGCCATCTTCTACTGCTATCACCTCAGCACCGAGATTTTCCATCCAGAATACATTGGGACGCTGGCGTGCCACATCCACCGCACCCATATAAATTTTGCACTCAAAACCAAACTTGGCGGCCATGGTGGCCGTGGCAAAACCGTGTTGCCCGGCACCGGTCTCAGCGATCACCTTGGATTTACCCAAACGCTGACAGAGCAGACCCTGGCCCATCACATTATTGATCTTGTGGGATCCAGTGTGATTGAGATCATCGCGCTTAACATAGATCTGCGCTCCACCCAGTTTCCGTGAGAGGTTTTCCAGATGGGTTATGGGGGTTGGACGTCCGGAGTAGTTTTGCAACAGTGCCACATAGTCCTGCCAAAACTTGGGGTCAGCTTTGCATTCGCGGAAACACGCGAGGAGCTCCTCAATAGTTGCCTGCAAAATTTCGGGAAGAAAAACACCACCGTACTCTCCGTAGTAGCCTTCACGGCCGTCGGAGAAGTCAAAAATATCCATGAAACGCCTCAATAGATCGCAGTCGATGCCCCATGGGCAGACCGCAGTTCGAATGAATTACATTTTTTATTACGCGACTAACTACTCGCCTATTTACGCGACTATTTACAAGATTTAAACAGCCTTCTAAGCAGCGATCTTAAGCTAGATTAAATTCTGCTTTTGGCAGGGTCGCTAGTTTAGCCAAGTCGCCGGACCGGCACAACGTTGCCATGCTATATCAGCCTTGCCTTGGAACAATTACACGTTTTATACGCAGCAGCAACGTGACCGGTTTATTAGCGCCGGTCAGTTATTTCAACAATACCAGACAGGCTAGGGATCACAGGGATTTATCCACAAGATTATCAATGACTTACCCACAGAATTTATGGAAACATTAACAATTAAACACAAGATATAGTGGATTAAGGGTTGCATGACACACCATGTAGGATAAACTCCTGTTCGCACTCACAACTTCGGCCTGGCTAACAAGGCGCTAAAAAGAACAATGAGGGCACAAAAATAACACCAGAATCAACTGGCGCTAGGCAACAGCCGGTCTCCCGAGCCTAGCCCCGAATGAGACAAACAGAAAACAAACAAAAAAGGTCAGCCAATGAGCACCGCAACCAAATTAAAAGCCGTGAAAGCGTCAAAGAAAACACCTGAAATTGTCTTCCAAGAAGCTTCACTGGATATCTGGGACAAAAAATACCGTCTCAAAGATAAGCAGAACAACCCAGTTGATGCCGACATCGATGCAACCTATTCACGAGTCGCCAAGGCGCTGTCTGATGTTGAAGACGAAAGCCTGCGCAAAGAGTGGCAAGCGCGTTTTGTCTGGGCTCTTAAGCACGGTGCGATTCCAGCTGGACGTATTATCTCCAATGCCGGTGCTCAGGCCTACAAGCCAGCTACTTCAACGATCAACTGCACTGTATCCGGTATAGTGCCCGATTCAATGCTCGGTATTCTCGAGCGCAATCTTGAAGCCGGTCTGACCCTTAAAGCAGGCTGTGGCATCGGTTATGAATTCTCCACACTGCGCCCTAAAGGTGCCTATGTGTCCGGCGCCGGCGCCTACACCTCTGGCCCACTGTCGTTTATGGATATCTACGACAAGATGTGTTTCACCGTCTCTTCTGCCGGTGGCCGTCGCGGTGCCCAGATGGCGACCTTTGATGTCAGTCATCCAGATGTATTTGATTTTGTTCGCGCCAAACGTGAAGACGGTCGTCTGCGACAGTTCAACCTGTCCCTGTTGATTACCGAAGAGTTTATTGAAGCAGTACGCAACGATGGCAATTGGGACCTGACCTTCCCAATCAGCGCCAAAGAAATTGACGGTGGCATTGATCTGAAAGGCGACGATGTTGTCTGGAAGCCCTTCCCAACGACCGAAAACTACCACAGCAATGATGCCGGTCTAGTGGCCTGTCGCATCTATGAAACTATTCGCGCGCAGAAACTGTGGAACGCGATTATGTCGTCCACTTACGACTATGCTGAGCCAGGCTTTATCCTGATTGATCAGGTCAATAAGAATAACAACAACTGGTTCTGCGAAGATATCCGCGCCACCAACCCCTGTGGTGAACAGCCTCTGCCCCCTTACGGCAGCTGCCTGTTGGGTTCTGTGAACCTGACCAAGTTTGTGCGCAACCCGTTCACCAAAGATGCCTATTTCGACTGGGCAGAGTACGCTGAAGTAGTGGCTGTATTTACCCGTATGCTCGACAACGTGGTGGAGATCAATGGCCTGCCATTGGAAAACCAGCGCAAAGAAATTGAGTACAAGCGTCGCCACGGTATGGGCTTCCTTGGACTGGGCTCAACTATCACGATGCTGCAAATGAAGTATGGCGATGAGGATTCATTGGAATTCACAGATCGTATCGCTCGCGACATGGCGGTTGCTGGTCTTCAAGCCGGTCTTGAACTGGCCCGTGAAAAAGGTCCAGCACCGATTATGGAAGACGACTTTGAAGTCACTGCGGCGCTGCTATTTAAGCGTCCAGAGCTGGCTGCAGACGGTATTAAAGTCGGCGATAGCCTCAAGGGCAAAGTATTGCTCGGCAAGTACAGCAAGTATATGCAGACCATTGCCACTGTTGCCCCAGAGCTGATCGAATCCATTATTAAAGAGGGCTGTCGTTTCAGCCACCACTCATCAATTGCCCCCACTGGTACCATTTCTCTGTCATTGGCCAATAACGTCAGTAATGGTATCGAGCCAAGCTTCGCTCATCACTACGCCCGCAACGTGATCCGCGAAGGCAAGAAGTCGAAAGAGAAAGTTGATGTTTTCTCCTATGAGCTGCTGGCTTATCGCACACTGATCAACAGCAAAGCTATGCCTTACGGCACCAGCGAAGAAGAGGCACTGCCCGATTACTTTATGAGCTCCGAGAACATTATGCCGAGAGCCCACGTTGATATTCAGGCAGCAGCACAGAAGTGGGTAGATTCTTCAATTTCGAAGACAATCAATGTGCCAACGGATTGTGACTACGAAGACTTTAAAGATATCTATCTCTATGCCGCTGAGAAAGGCCTTAAAGGTTGCACCACCTTCCGCTTTAATCCAGAAGCGTTCCAGGGTGTCTTGGTAACTGAGAAAGATCTCGAAAACACCACCTATAGCTTTACCCTGGAAGACGGTTCCAAAGTCGAGTTTAAAGGTAATGAAGAGGTTGAGTACGACGGTGAAACCCATACCGCCGCCAACCTATTTGATGCATTGAAAGAAGGTTACTACGGTAAATTCTGATCAAGCTAACCCAATTCCGTAGAACCCTGAGAGGACCAAAATGACTAAGAAAATTGGACAGAAAATCGTTGGCTACACAGTAGCCAACGAAGAGCAGACTAAAGAAGCGAAAACCAAAGTCGCTGAGAGCAATATCATCCAGATGCACGAAAAGGTCTCACGACCTGAAGCACTGGCTGGCAGTACCTACAAAATCAAGACGCCAATGTCGGACCATGCGCTGTATCTGACGATTAACGATATCATCTTGAATGAAGGCACGGATCACGAGCTGCGCCGCCCATTTGAAGTGTTTATTAACTCCAAGAACATGGATCACTTTCAGTGGATTGTTGCTCTGACCCGCGTTATCTCCGCCGTATTCCGCAAAGGTGGCGACTGCACTTTCCTGGTTGAAGAGCTCAAGGCGGTTTTTGATCCACAGGGCGGTTACTTTAAGCCCGGCGGCAAGTTTATGCCCTCATTAGTCGCTGAGATCGGATGGGCGATTGAAGATCACCTACAGAAGATCGGCATGCTGAAAAAGCCGGAGATTCCAGAGCACCAGCAGAAAATTATGGATGAGAAACGCACTCAGTTTGAAGGCGCCACTAGCGCTCCTGTAGCAGCTAGTGCCCCTGCGGCAGAAACCAATGACTTTCCACCCGCTGCTGAGCTGTGTAAAAAGTGCAGTGTTAAGGCCACCATTATGATGGATGGCTGTATGACCTGCCTGAACTGCGGCGACTCTAAATGTGGTTAAAACGCAGCTAGAAGTTATATTAGCGAAAACGAAAAAGCGGCCCTTGGGCCGCTTTTTCGTTGTCTGGTTTTTGCTGAGTTCCCTATTCGCCAGGCGGTTTTTAATACGAACCCAGGTTGATAAACAACGGAAGTAATAGAGACTATTTTGAAGGAGAAAAAAGCCCCTGCCGGATAAAAGGGGGGAGTAACGCAGATCAGCAGGGGCGGAAAAACTCAATATCTCAAGGCAAAACATATAAGTAAGTTATCTCTAAACAGCTGCTAGAAAAAACATTCGTTTACTTATTAATCAGTTCTAACCTATAAGACTCCAAAGCAGGGGAAAACCCCACCTCTGATCTTCGTTTAATATAACTTTTTCAAAAATATTACATATAGCTGCCCCCCCAGTGAACATCAGAGGAGCTAAAATCTGCCTAATCAGCATAAATAGCAGGTTATTCTAAGAGAGAACTTAGGTGCTCACTGGACTATCCACCGCTCGCTGCACGTAGCCAATCACATCAGACACGGTTTTAAAGCCTTCAATATCCTCATCACTCATCTCTATTTTAAAAGCCTCTTCCAGATCCATGGCCATGGACAGCTTTTCCAGGGAATCCATCTTAATTTCACTGAGCACCTGCTGTGGCTCTACGTCTTTTATCTTGGTCATCGGGCTAGCGAGTATAAGGTCATACACGGTGGTGCTGATAACGTCTGGCGTATTCATAGGGCGGCGATTCCTTGCGCAGTTTTTGAGAGACTGATTATTAATATCGATTGTTAATCGGCAGTTAATAGGTAGTTATTAGTAGGCCAAGCATTAGTAATAGACATGCCTGTCTTTTAGGTCAAATATAGTTCAACTTTGAATACTTTGCCCAAAGGTTTAACCCTTGGTTTAAAGACCCTTATCCCGCAACATCACCAGAGCACCTGCCTGCATAACAGGCTTGAATCAGCAGCATTGATTGCTTCTCTTTGAATTGTTACCTGACAGGACGATTTTCATGGCTATAATGGCAGTCCACTGAAATTTCTATGAGCCCTACATAGGTTGAACCCGTTGAAAAATATCACCGCGCTATTCGTCCTGTTCTTCAGCCAGATCGTCACAGCTGATGTGTTTTGGTTTGTACGCTTAGAAGATGGCAACACCAACTGGCAGTATGTGGCGAATTTTTCCAGTGGCATCTTAATTGTCGCCCTATCTATCACCGCCATTCGTCTAGCCTTTACCCGTCGCGCCGCACGCCGCTACAACCGCGACCTCGAAGAGATACGCGCGCAGCTAGAAGATCGCGTCAAAGAGCGCACCGCGACTCTAGATAATGCCAATGGGCTATTACAGCAGAGCAATCAAGCCCTGGAAGCGGAAATTACCGAGCACCGGGACACCACCACCAAGCTGCGTCTTTCCGAATCCTATATCACCAATATTTTGCGCTCCATGCCGCTGATGCTAATCGGCCTCAATAAGAGTGGAGAGATTACCCAGTGGAATAGCCGCGCCGAAGAGATTAGCAGCCTGCCCTCCGATAGAGTGCTGGGCAAAAATTTATGGCAGGCCTATCCCACGATTGCGGTCACCCCAGAGCAGATTAAACAGGCTCAGGACGAAGATAAAACACTCACTGTTAAATATAGCCAGCGTGGACAGTACCACTTTGATATCACCATCTACCCGCTTCACGACCAGCTGGAAACCGGCGTAGTCATTATGGTGGACGATGTCACCCAGCGGGTGCAGAGTGAGAATATGCTGGTGCAGCGGGACAAGATGTCATCCATGGGTGAAATGGCTTCGGTTATGGCCCAGGATATCAATATTCCCCTGCAAGCGATTCTCAAAGATCTGCAAACCGTACGTTTGGATCTCACTGAAGAGCATATAGACCCCATCGGCATCCACGAGTTACTGGACGACGCCCTGATTCGCGGTCAACAAGCGGCCTCGGTAGTGAATAATCTGGTGAGCTTCTCCGACGCTGGCGCCGGTGAAAAACAGCTGGCTAATATCACTGAGGTGATGGATCACAGTGTTGAGCTGGCTGCGGATGTACTCTCGGTAACCAAGGGACTGCGCTTTAAGGATGTGTTGGTCAACCACAATTATGCCGACGAATTGCCCCAACTGCGCTGTCATGTGCCAGAGTTGCAGCAGGTATTTCTCAGTCTGTTTAGATACTCCTGCTATGCCCTGGGCAAGATTGAAGACCCGGAACACACGCCCTCGATCAATATTGAAATCAGCGAGTTCTATGACGCCATCTGGGTGCGTATTCAGCACAATGGCTTGGGTATGAGCACCGAAGAGCAGCAGTTGCTGTTTGAACCCTTTTTCGCCAGCAGTCATGCCACAGCGGCCAGTGAAGACCAAAGTAGCACCAGCGAAGAACGGCATAGCGCTGGCGAGCGCCTGTCATTTGCCCAGTTTATTATCGCTGAGCAACATCAGGGAAAGATCGCGGTGACCTCAGATATCAATATAGGCACCACCTTCCATATCCAGCTGCCCTACCCCATCGCTGCCGAGGCAGCGGATGAGCTAGAGAACTAAATAAAGGGCCTTTAGCCAGTATTTAAAGGCTATTTAGCACCTGTAATGGCGGTTGGGTAACCGCTTTGCGACTGTATCCCACACCCAGCACACCCACTAGAAGACCACCGGCCACTGGCCCCACCAGCCACAACCAAGGGTGCCAGCTAAAGGGCAGATCAAACATAAAGCGCTGTAACATAGCCACCGCAGCCTCGGCACCAATCGCCGCCAGCAGGCCCGCCATCAATCCCAGCACGCTAAACTCGACCCACTGAATACCCAGAATCAAACGCCTCGAACTGCCCAATGTGCGCAAAATAGCACTCTCTTGCAGACGCTCGGACATGGACAGACTCACCGCGGCAAACATCACCAGCACACCACAGCTCAGAATCAGCAATGTCATCACCTCGAGACCACTGGTGACCTGAGAGACAATGCTGCGAATACGGTCGATAATTTTATCCAGCTCAATCACCTGCACCGTGGGATATTGGCGCAGCAGATCATTGACCAGCAGCTTCTGCTGCGGAGGAATATAGAGGCTGGTCATATTGGTCCGCGGATAGTTCTCCAACAGGCCTTCGGGAAACAGAAAGTAAAAGTTAGGGGTCATATTGTCCCAGTTCAAACTGCGAGTACTGGCCACTCTAGCTTGAAAAACCAAACCACCGACACTAAAGGTCAGCTCATCGCCGATCTTCAAACCCAGCTCTCCAGCCAACTCATCTTCCAGAGAAACTGGCGCAATATCCCCAGACAGATCCAACTCATCCCACCACTTGCCCGCGGTTAATTTATTGCCCTCGGGCAGCTCTGTGGTCCAGCTCAGATTCAATTCACGGCGAAACGACTCGTGCTTGTCGCGCTGTTCATCGCTAATGCCTTCGCCATTAATCTGCGTCAGGCGCCCGCGCACCATGGAGTACCAGCCAGCAGTTTCAAGGTTTTGATCGGTGACTAAATCCCGCACTCCCTCAAGTTCATAGGGAGCCACATTCAAGAGGAAATGATTCGGCGCATCATCCGCCAACTGCCAGCGCCACTCATCAATCAGCGAGGTGCGCACCACGCTCATAATCATCAGCAGAGCAATGGCACCGGAAAAACCCACCATCTGAATAATACTCTGAGATTTGCGCCGCCAGAGATTACTCGATGCCAAACGCCAAATACTGCCGAGCTTTTGACCAGTGTTTTTACCCAGACGCAGCATCAGCAGACCAAGCACCACCGTGGCCAATGCCGTGAGTCCGAAGCCAGCCAAGATCGCCAACGAAAGGTATAAATTATTGCTGTACCAAAACAGCAGCGCAGCGACAGCGGCGATCCCCAATAACCCACGAGCCACAGAGCTCACCGGCTCAACCTGCACATCATCGCGCAACACCGCCAGGGGCGACTGCGCAGGCAAATGCCAGATTGCTGGTAGAGTAAAGCCCGCCAGACAGAGCAAACCTGTAGCCAGACCGGTAATCCAGGGCCGAATACCGGCCATGGGCAATGAGATCGGCAGCCATTCACGGACTACCGCTATCAGAATTTCAGAGAAGGCAAAGCCCACCAGCAGGCCGATAGCCGAACCGCCGACTCCCAACCAAAGACTCTGTTGCAGATACAAGCTGCGCACCCGACTGGCAGCAATGCCCCAGCTTTTTAGCAGTGCCACTTGTCGAGTTTGACCGGCGGCAAAGTGATGACTCGCCAAGGCCAGCGCGATACCGGCCAAGACTACACCTATACTGCCAGCCAATAATAAAAAGCGACGGCCCTTATCCATGGTGTCAGCAATACTGGCCTGAGCTTCATCTGGGGTGATCAGACGATCGTGGATATCCAGCTGCTCTTCCACCCAGTCACTGTAGTTAGCAAAGCCGTCAGTGCCACTGGCACCCTCGGCCATAAGATATCTATAGGTGACTCTACTGCCGGGGATAATAATCCCGGCCGCCTCTATATCGCCGTAGTTCATTAATACCCGAGCGCCAAAGGCACCAAAAGAACCGCCGCTATCCGGTTCTTCCACAACAATTTGCGTAGCTTTTAAACGAATTTCACCCAGTTCAATCTCATCGCCGAGCTCAATATTGAGCAGTGGTAACAGCCGGGCATCGACCCAGACTTCACCCTGAGCTGGACCGTAATCAATCTCTTCTATCAAACTTGGGTCGGTGGTAAATGGCGTGGTGGTGCGGCGCAGTAAACCTCTCAAGGGATAGCTCGCCTCCACCGCCTTAATCGACGCCAGATGCATATCATCTTGGTGATAGACCATGGAGGCAAAGGTTAATACCTGAGCACTCTCCACCTGCTGCTCCAGAGCCCCTGCAATCCACTGAGGATCAATTGGCTTGCTACTTCTGATCACTAGATCGGCAGCGAGGAAACTGCTGGATTGGGCCGTTAAGGCCCGCTCAATGCGCTCCGCTAACAGAGACACAGAGGTGACCACCGCAACCGCCAACACCAGTGACCAGATAATCAGATTTAACTGCCCGCCGCGCCAAGTGCGCAGTAACATTCGCAATGCTTGCATCAGGCTACGCTGCCTCTCGTAACGTCAGTAACGTCAGTAACGTCAGCAACTTGCTGACCCGCAGCAATTACCAGACGCTGACCACAGCGCTCAGCCAAGTTGTGCTCGTGAGTCACCAGCACCAGAGTGGTGCCCTCTTCTTTATTCAGATCAAACAGCAGATCGTTAATTTTCTCGCCGGTGCCAGTATCCAGATTGCCCGTGGGTTCATCGGCAAAAAGAATAACCGGTCTACAGGCAAAGGCGCGGGCCACAGCCACACGCTGCTGCTCGCCACCGGATAGCTGGCGGGGATAATGGGTAGTGCGATGATCGAGGCCAACCCGCTGCAGATAATAGGCAGCGGTTTTAAGCGCCTCTTTATCACCCTGTAGCTCTAATGGCAGAGCCACATTCTCCAGTGCAGTCAAACCAGGCAATAGATGAAAGGATTGAAAGACAAAGCCCACCGTCTTGGCTCGCACAGCGGCGCGGCCCTCTTCGTCCATAGCAGTAATATCCTGGCCATTGAGGCTAACTGAACCTGAGCTAGGCAGATCCAGACCCGCCAGGATACCCAAGAGTGTCGACTTACCGGAACCCGACGGCCCAACAATGGCCAGGCTTTCACCTGCGGCCAGAGAGAGATTGATCCCATCTAAAATGGTGAGCGTACCTTCAGTAGTTGTAACCTGCTTGCTGATATTGCTAACTTCGATCATTTGAAATATCCATTACGTCTAAAAATGCCTACACTGGGCAGCGAATTAAACGAAAAAAATTGTATTGAGATTATTTATGCGGCCTTCTGTTATTCGACCTTTCATCACGCACGTATGTTGCCTGTTTATCTTACTGGGTGCCAACACTTATGGATCAACCTTGCTGGTCTTAGGCGATAGCCTCAGCGCGGGTTATGGGATCAATCAGGAGAGCGGTTGGGTCGCCTTACTGGATAAAGACTTTGGCGATGACCACCGCATTATCAATGGCAGCATCAGCGGCGACACCACCGGTGGCGGTTTAAATAGGCTGCCACGCCTGCTGCAAGAGTTCAGCCCAGATTATGTGTTGCTGGAACTGGGTGGTAACGATGGCCTCCGCGGCCAGCCCTTGAATCTGATGAAGAGCAACTTGCAGGCAATGATTAATCTAGTTCGAGAAGCTGGCGCCGAGCCAGTCCTGTTTGGAATGCGCCTGCCACCCAATTATGGCCGTCGTTATTCCGATGCCTTTGCCGCGGTCTATCCGCAGTTATCGGAAGCCGAAAATGTGCTGCTGATCCCCTTCCAGCTGGAAGAACTCAGTATTACCGAAGGTATGATTCAGGAAGATGGGCTGCACCCAACAGCTCTGGCGCAACCGATTATTAAGGAAGTGATTAAGGGTTACATAGAACCCTTAATGGAGTGGAACCCTTAAAGGAGTAGAGCTCTTAATGGAATAAAGCCGTTAACGAAACAACCACTACGCCTTGGGCACAAAATTAAGCGCCAGACCATTGTTACACCAACGCTGCCCGGTAGGCTTGGGACCATCATCGAAGACATGGCCCTGATGGCCGCCGCAGCGAGCACAGTGATATTCAGTGCGCGGCCAGATCAATTTATAATCAGTCTTGGTCTCCAGATGATCTTCTATATGGTCAAAGAATGAAGGCCAGCCAGTGCCGCTCTCATATTTCATCACCGAACTAAACAGCGCCAGATCACAACCAGCACAGTGATACTGGCCATCTCGATGTTCATCGTTAAGCGCACTGCTGCCAGCTGGCTCCGTGCCCTCGTCGCGCAAAATACGGTACTGAGATGGCGTTAAGCGCTCACGCCACTGATCTTTGGAGAGTTCTAGTTTTTCAAATGCCCAAAGTTTAGCGGCACCGACAAAGCCAATCAGGCCGAGTGATAATTGCTGTAACCATTTACGTCTATTCATAATCTGCCCTATACCATTCCCTGTTGAAAAATATACTCCGCAAACTATGACAACGGATCAGTAACATAAGTGCCATCGGCGGATTAAAGTGCCATCCGGCGGGTACTTAGTTACTGGCTTAGTTCGTCCCATAGGGATGCTGAATCGGCTCACCCGGCGTCGGGGTTAACAATGATTTTAACTGTGACACCAAACCACCAGCCAGAATTAGACCACAGCCAATCATTTCAGGACGGGTGAGTATTTCATCCAATATCCACCAGCCACAGAACGCGGCAAACACTGCTTCAAAGCTGAGGATAATCGCCGTGTGGGACGAAGGCGCGGTACGCTGGCCTACAACCTGCAAAGTAAAGCCCACTGCCGATGACAGCACACCCACATACAATAAGGCGACCCCAGCATCCAAGATACCCTGCCAGTTCCAGCCTTCAAAGATTGGCACCAAAATAGCCGTAATTAATGAGGCCACGGAGAACTGCACAAAGATCAAACGGAACGGCGAGGTGTTATTGGCAATGATACCGGTAAAGATAATATGCAGGGCGAAGAGCACGGAGCTGCCAAGCACTAATATGTCACCGATAAAAATCTCATCGCTGTCGATCTGCGCCATAAAGTAGAGACCGCCGAGGGCCATTACCATTCCCAACCAGGTGGGCCACTCGGTTTTATTGCGAAAAAACAGGCCGATTAAGGGCACAAAGACAATATAGACACCGGTTAAGAATCCAGCGCGACCGGCAGTGGTGTAAACCATGCCCCACTGTTGCAGCAGCATACCGCCGGTTAACACTAGCCCTAGCAGAGCAGCCTGCTTATTAACCTTATTAAAGGCAAAAATCTGTTTCGGCTTTTCCATCCAATACCACAGCGGCAAGATCGCCAGAGCACCGATAAAAAAGCGTCCAAAGGTAAAAGTGATGGGCCCAATATGGTCCATACCTGAACGCTGAAAGACAAAGGCGAGGCCCCAGATAAACGCGGTTAATAGCAAGACAAGGTCTGCCCGCAGATCGGTTTTAATACTCAAGGTGAATCCTTTTAAAGCGGTTTTATTATTATTTTTTTACTGCTTTAATGCTGCTCTCGATTGGCTGAGGGCTCTCAATTGGCTGAGGGCTCTC
>CAJQKW010000048.1 GCA_905478975.1 uncultured Pseudomonadales bacterium
AAACAGTTACAGGGTTCAAACAGTTAAAAGCGTTTGCGCTGACTCGAGGATGGAATGCCCAAGCTCTCCCGGTATTTCGCCACTGTTCTGCGTGCGACTTGGATGCCTTGCTGTTCTAGCAGAGAAGTCAGCTTGCTATCGCTGAGGGGCTTGGCCGGTTGTTCAGCGCCGATCATTTCTTTAAGAATAGCGCAAACCGCTGTCGATGAACACTCCCCACCGCCCGCCGTGCTCACATGGCTGGAAAAGAAATATTTGAGCTCGAAGATACCCAGGGGCGTGGCCAGATATTTACTCGTGGTAACCCGTGAAATAGTCGATTCATGGAGTTCTAATTTGGTGGCAATATCCGAGAGTACCATGGGTTTCATGGCCACCGGGCCGTGATCGAGGAAGCCACGCTGTAGTTCGACGATGGTCATGGCCACGCGCATCAGTGTTTCATTGCGGCTTTCAATGCTGCGCAAAAACCACCGTGCCTCGGCGAGATTGTCTTTTAAAAACTGATTTTGATCGCTGCTGTCGGAGCGTTTAATCAATGAGGAGTAGGAGTCGTTAATGCGCAGTTTTGGCATATTGCTGTCATTGAGCCTGACTCGCCAGCGACCTTTGATTTTTTCCACATAGGCATCTGGAACTATATATTCAACGTCATTGCTGCTCAGGGCTTCGCCGGGGCGCGGATTTAAACTGCGCACCAGTTGCAGGGCGCCCTGTAGCTCATCAGCATCCAACCCGGATTTTTTTGCCATGCGGGCACTGTCCACCGAGGCGATATCCTGCAAGAAACCACTGACCAAATGTTTGGCCGACTCTAGATGAGGGGTTTCCAAGGACAGCTGGTTGAGTTGAATTATCAGGCATTCACTAATGCTGCGGGCAAATACACCGGGGGGATCAAATTGCTGTAGGCGGTGCAGTACCGCCACCAGTTCATCTTCATGGAGCTGGTCTTCAATCTCGTCGTAGTGAATATGTGCGGTAATATCACTGAGCTCGGCAGCGATAAAGCCGGAGCTGTCGATGGAGTCGATAAACGCTGAGGCAATCTCGCGGTCGCGATCGGAAAAAGGGGTCAGATTAAGCTGCCATTCGAGATGGCCCTGAAAGGATTCGGTAACCTGGTAGACCTGTTCGAGATTGACTTCGCCACCGCTGGCCGCGGTAGTTGGGGGGCTGTACACATCGTCCCAGTTGGCGTCTACCGGCACGTCCTTGGGAATCTCATCGTTCCACTCGTACTCGGGATTTTGTTCGCTATTTTTCTCTGCCTCTGCCACCTGATTGCTTTCACTGGTGGCATGCTCGGCGTCCTGACCGGAGTTGGGTTCAGGAGTATCTTCATCCATTTCTAACAACGGGTTGCTGTAGAGCTGCTCGATCATCTCCTGGCGCAAATCCAGGGTCGATAACTGCAAAAGACGGATAGCCTGCTGCAACTGCGGGGTCATCGTCAGTTGTTGGCTGATCTTAAGCTGGAGGCCTTGGCGCATAGTTAGCAATTATTCTTCTATAGAAGTGTGCAAGTTTAGTGCCAATTCTATGTTGCTGGCAATCGACTATTTACCTGAAAGGTTGATTTGAGTGCTTTATTGGGCGTTTTAGAGGGTTTTTTAGTCTATTCGGGAACGCTCCAGCAGGCTGACTAGGTCTACTAGATTAGGTGCTACCGACTAAAGCGTAAAGTTTTCACCGAGGTAGGTTTTGCGCACCTGAGCATCGCTGAGGATATCGCTGGTCGTGCCCTCGGCGATCACATGGCCTTCGCCGATAATATAGGCGTGCTGACAGATATCTAGGGTTTCACGAACATTGTGGTCGGTGATTAATACGCCAATACCGCTGTCACGGAGGTGGCGAATGATCTGCTTGATATCGGTAACCGATATCGGGTCGACTCCGGCAAAGGGCTCGTCGAGGAGAATAAACTGTGGCTCAGCGGCCAGTGCTCTGGCAATTTCAACCCGTCGCCGCTCGCCGCCGGAGAGGCTCATGCCCTGATTTTTGGCTAGATGAGAAACGTGAAATTCACGCATCAGTTCGTCAGCGCGCTGAATGCGCTGCTTGCGGTTGAGCTCTTTGCGGGTTTCAAGAATGGCTAAAATATTGTCTTCGACGCTGAGCTTGCGAAATACCGAGGGTTCCTGGGGCAGGTAGCCCAGTCCGCGGCGGGCGCGGCCGTGCATGGGCAGGGCGGTAATATCATCGCCATCAATGGTGATCGAGCCTCGGTCTTGAGCGACCAAGCCGATAATCATATAAAAACAGGTGGTCTTGCCAGCGCCGTTGGGTCCCAGCAGGCCAACAATTTCACCCTGTTTGACGCTGATGGAGACATCCTTAACTACTGGCCGTTTGCCATAGGCCTTGGCCAGATTGCGTGCTTGTAAAGTAGCCATCAGGGGGTAATCTCCGCGGAAGAGTTGTCGCTGCTCTGCAATGCAGAGGGTGGAATCACTAATTGAATACGCTTTTGCTGGCCCTGATTGTCGCCTTTAGCTTTCCAGGTCTGCTTATCGATATCGTAATCAATTGAGTCACCCTTAATAATGGTGCCGTCCCGAGAGAGCATGGCATTTTGTTTTAGGGCGAGTTTGTTGGTGGCCGGCAGATAGTCGATATGGTTGGCCCGGGCAATCATCATAGCGCCATCCAACTCGGGTTTTTGCTGATAGCTGGCGGGTCTGCCCTCGCATTCAATGCGACTAATCTTGTTATTCTCAACGTGCAGGGTAATTTCATCGGCCTCGATAAGCACGCTGCCCTGGCTGATCACTACATTGCCTCGATAGAGGGTGCGGCCGGTTTTTTCATTGCGCTCGGCATAATCAGACTCGATGGAAATGGGTTGCTGACGATCGTCGGGAAGGGCTAGGCATGGCAGGGCCAGTGCAGTGCCGGCTAGCACGAGCAGGGCGGTTCTTAGGCATAGACGTGGCAGGTGAAGCAGTTTACCGAGGATCATGAGTTACCCTGACTTTGGATTGGATAGCGAAGGTTTCCTTGACCAGATCAACTTTGAGTCCGGTGCCGGAGGCTTTACCTTGGGCGGTGAGTAGATTAAACGGCTGATCAGTGGTGGCGACACTGCTATCGATCAAGTAGCTCAACTGCTCTGTGGTCAACTGTGCCGGACCGCCATCGCTGGTCATCTCGGCGCGGACATTATTATTGAGGTCTAGCCTGCCGTTGGCATTATCTAGCTGGCCACTGTTTGCGGTTAACCTTATGGGGTGACGAGCATCCCCTTTGGCGATAAACCTTGGCTGCTCTATATTGACTGTCGCCTCGCCCTGAAAGAATTCGATGCGCGGTGAGCTGAGCTTAAATTGCTCGCTGCCCAGTGCTGAAAAACGCTGACTGGTGACCGCTGTCATATAGCTGTCGGCCTGAGGGTTTTCATCCATCTGGCTGCTGGTCTGGCGCAGAAAGGCCTCGGGAGGTGAATCCCAGATCAGCACAAATCCGCCGACCATAAACGCTAGGAACACTGCTAGCAGCGCCTGTTGAATCATTGATAAGCCACCAGCAGGTCGTCTAATTTACCCTGTGCTGCGAGGATCATTTCGGCAGCTTCGCGAACTGCGCCATTGCCGCCACAGCGGCTGGTCTGCCATTTTGCTTTGGCGGCCACTGCGGCATTGCCATTGGCCACGGTGATGCCGAGACCCACTCGGTTGATCACTGCCAGATCCGGCAGATCGTCGCCAATAAAGGCGATTTCGTGGAGTTCCACTGGCATATTTTGCAGCAGTTCATTGAGTGCGGTAAGTTTGTCTTCGCGTCCTTGAACCACTGGCTCCATGCCGAGTTCGTCGGCTCGGCGCTGCAACAGTGCGGAGACTCGTCCAGTAATAATACCCACCTGAACGCCGCCGCGCTGGAGCAGTTTGATGCCCAGTCCATCTTGAATATCAAAGGCTTTGAGTTCTTCGCCATTGTTGCCGTAGTAGAGGCGTCCATCGGTGAGCACGCCATCGACATCGACGAGCAATAACTTGATCTGCTTGGCGGCTTCGATAACGACTTTATCGGTCGAGTTGATCAAGGATGATTCCATTACATCACTCCTGCACGGAGAATGTCGTGCATATGCAACACGCCAATAGGCGAGTGATTTTCATCTTCAACAATCAGGGCAGTAATGGAATCGTCTTCCATTATTTTAAGTGCCTGAGCGGCAAGAATTTCACCCTGTATGGTTTTCGGGTTAGGGGACATCACATCGGCCATGGTGACATTGTTAATATCCACCTTGGCGTCAACAATGCGGCGCAGATCTCCGTCGGTGAACACGCCGAGCAATTTATTCTCATCAGTTACCACGGTGGTCATGCCAAAGCCTTTTTCGGTCATTACCAGCAGCGCCTGATGGAGTGGCTGGGTGGACAGAATTCGCGGCACTTCACTGTCTTTATGCATGATGTCCGCTGCTCTCAATAGCAGCTTGCGACCCAGGGCGCCACCGGGGTGGGAGAAGGCAAAGTCTTCCGCGGTAAAGCCGCGGGATTCGAGCAGGGCAATGGCTAAGGCATCGCCCATGGCCAGCGTCACGGTGGTGCTGGTCGTGGGGGCCAGATTCAGCGGGCAGGCTTCACTGCTGACACTGACATCGAGATTGGCCAGTGCCGCTTGGGATAATACGGATTCGGGATCGCCGGTCATGCTGATCATGGGAATGCCGAGGCGCTTGATCAGCGGCAGAATGGTAATCACTTCCGCAGTGTTGCCAGAATTTGAAATCACAATCACCACATCGTTTTTGGTGATCATGCCGAGATCGCCGTGACTGGCTTCGCCGGGATGGACGAAAAATGAGGGTGTACCTGTGCTGGCCAGAGTCGCGGCAATTTTATTGCCAATATGGCCGGACTTGCCCATTCCGGTAACAATCACTCGGCCCTCACAGGCGAGCATAGTCTCGCAGGCGGTAACAAAGCTCTGGTCGAGGCGATGTTGCAGCTCGGCAACCGCATCGGCTTCCATTTTGATGGTGCGTTGAGCCGAAGTGATAAAGTTTGTCGCGGTCATAGGTGGGTCGCTTAGGTTGCGTCGCTTGGGTGAAGTTGTTGGGCATTATAGAGGCAAATGTGCGGGTGGAGAACTACCGCCTTGTTAGGCGCCGGCAATTGCTGGCCAGAGTACCGCGTAATAGCCAATGTAACCGCCAATAAGAATCACCCCAAGGCGTCGTGAGAGCAGTGCTGGCTTGCCGTTGCGCGTTGCCTTATTGAGGGCGAAGGCAACCATGGCGATCAGTGCCAGAGTCATCAGTGCAAGGCTGATAAAGTCGCGGTTAAACACTTCCGGAGACAGTGCCATTGGCGAAATAATGCCAGCGGCGGGCATTACTAGCATCAAATTAAACAGGTTTGAGCCAAAGATATTACCGATGGCGATATCGTGGTGGCCACGCATGGCGCTGACCACCGATGCTGCCAGTTCCGGCAGGCTGGTGCCGATGGCGACCACTGTGAGGCCAATAATCAGCTCGCTGATACCCATGGTTTGGGCGATTGTTTTTGCACTCCAAACCGTTACTTCGGCGCTGGCCAGCAATACCGCTAAGCCGACAAAAAACCAGAGACCGGCAGCGCCCATGGTGATATCGGGGATGTCTTCGCTAGTTTCTAATTCTTCAGGGCTGATATGGGTCTTTTTATATTTGACTGCGATATACACCAGAGGAAAGATCAGGCCGGCCAAGATGGCACTCTCAATGCGACCCAGATAGCCATCATAGAGAATCAATCCGGCGATTGCAGTGACCAGTAAAAGCACTACACCCTCTTGGCTGAGCAGATGCTTCTGTACCGGGGTCGGTGCGATTAGCAGGGTGACGCCGAGCACCAGACCAATATTGGCCATATTGGAACCCAGGGCATTGCCCACCGCTAGTTCTGCGGCATTGCTCAGGGCCGCATTGACCGAGACCAGAACTTCCGGTGCCGAGGTGCCAATGGAGACCACGGTGAGGCCAATAATCAGTGGTGAGATGCCAAAGTTTCGCGCCGCGCCAGCACTGCCCTCGACAAACCGATCTGCGCCCCAGAGGAGTCCAAGAACGCCGATCAGTAGGCCTAAAATCGGTAGTAGCATCGCGCTCATAAATTCTCCAAATTACCGCCTTAGCGGCGGCGGGTTCTATTTCTTCACAGGATCGAGGATGTTATAGTGCTCAGCCAATATTGTCAGCAAACTTACCGCAGAATATTGCATCGTTTTAAACTGTGCTTGCGTACAAGAGTCTCTGCTGCTGACTGATCAAGGTGGTGAACTTATGAATAGGATTTTTATGAGCGTTAAACGGTGGTTTTGTGTGCTTGCGTTGTCTTTGACTGGCGCTCTCGGGTTGGTGTCGTTGACTGTTGCCGAGGATGTTGTAAGTGACCCCTATCAGCAGATTGAACAGGTTACCGTTGAGCTGTTGGATACTATCGCTACCTATCAGGCCGGTTATCCCGAGAACGAAGCAGCCTATTTTGATAGTTTGGATGCGCTTCTCCGTGACCGTATCGATTTTGCCTTTATTGCGCGCAATGTCATGGGCAGTTATAACAAAGTTGCCACTGCGGAACAGCGCACGCGCTTTGCCGCGACATTTCGCAGCGGTCTGGTTGAGACCTATGGTCGTGGCCTGATCGGTTATGAGAACCAAGAGATTGTGCTGGTGAAAGCGGGAACCGTGGCTGAGGGGCAGCGCAAGTTGACCGTCAAACAAGAGATTCGCAGCGCTGATACGGTCTACCCGCTGGAATACAGCATGGCGCGAAAAAAGACCGGTCAGTGGATGGTGGTCAATGTAGTGATCAATGGCATTAACCTGGGCAAAACCTTTCGCAATCAATTTGTCCGATCGGCCCAGCGTGCCGGGGGCGATATAGAGCAAGTTATCAATGGCTGGTCATCTGAAAGCTTGTAAATGAGAGCCTGTGAATAAAAGCCTGTGAACAAGAGTCCGTTAATTAAAAGCCTGTGAATTTAAACCGCGGACAGCAGTCTCGCGACGACAAAAGAGTGAGTTATGAATCCTGAAGATGTAAAAGCACTACTTGAAAGCGCCATACCTGACTGTCAGTTTGAGGTTGCCAGCGAAGGCGGCCATTGGAATATCACCGCTATTGGCGAAGTATTTGACGGCAAACGAGCAGTGCAGCGTCAGCAGCTGATTTATGCTGCCCTAAACAGTGAGATCTCATCTGGCGCCATGCATGCGGTCAATATGAAAATTTTCACCCCAAGTGAGTGGCAGGCTAAGGCCTAAAACACTTCGCTGTTGTTGCTCTACTAGCGTTTCTCTACTGTTGTTTCCCTACTCAAGGCTGTTTGATGGACAAATTAAAGATTCAAGGCGGCGGGCCGCTTATCGGTGAGGTATGGATCTCCGGTTCGAAGAATGCCGCCCTGCCTATCCTGTCGGCAACGCTGCTCTCTGAGGGTTTGGCGACGGTTTCTAATTTGCCACATCTGCAAGATGTAACCACCACCATCGAGTTACTCGGCAGTTTGGGTGTCACGGTAAGTGTTGACGAGAAACTGCAGCTGGAAGTGGATAACTCGACTCTGCACAGCGTTACTGCTCCCTATGAATTGGTTAAAACCATGCGCGCCTCGATTCTGGTGCTCGGGCCACTGCTGAGCCGCTATGGCGAGGCCAATGTGTCGTTTCCCGGCGGCTGTGCTATTGGTAGCCGACCTGTGGATCTGCATCTCCGTGGTCTTGAAGCCATGGGTGCGACCATCGAAATTGAAGATGGATTTATCAAGGCACGGAGCGATGGTCGCCTGAAGGGCTGCCATATTCTGATGGACGTTGTCTCCGTGGGTGCCACCGAAAACTTGCTGATGGCAGCGGTATTGGCCGAGGGCCAGACGGTGATTGAGAATGCCGCCCGTGAGCCGGAGATTGTCGATCTGGCAAACTGTCTAAATGCCTGGGGTGCCGATATTCAAGGCATAGGTTCTGCGCGCTTGATTATTAATGGTGCTGAGAAAATTACCGGCGGCCACTTTCGGGTGATGCCCGACCGTATTGAAACCGGCACCTACTTGGCTGCCGCAGTGGCAACTCGCGGTAAAGTTAAAGTTACCCAGACCGACCCCTCGTCACTTGAGGCGGTGCTGTTAAAACTGCAAGAAACCGGTGCGGTGATTACTCAGGGAGAAGATTGGATTGAACTGGATATGCAGGGCAAACGCCCCAAGGCAGTGAATATTAAGACGGCTCCTTATCCAGCCTTTCCCACGGATATGCAGGCTCAGGTCACCGCCATTAATGCGGTTGCTGAAGGCACTGGTGTGGTCATCGAGACAATTTTTGAAAACCGTTTGATGCAGGTTCAAGAGCTGAACCGCATGGGCGCCACTATTACCGTTGAAGGTAACACCGCTGTTGTTACTGGCGTTGAGCGGCTCAGTGCTGCTCCGGTGATGGCATCGGATCTGCGCGCCTCGGCGGCACTGGTGATTGCGGCGCTGGTGGCGGATGGCGAGACAGCGGTGGAACGAATCTACCATATAGACCGTGGCTACGAGTGCATTGAAGAAAAAATGCAGTTGCTCGGTGCGAAAATTAAGCGTGTGACTAGCTAATTGAGTTAGTCGGGGTTGATCGCCTCAGGCACCTAATATAACCAATAGTAAAAAGCAGACAGGCCAATGACCCAGATAACCATCGCCCTAACCAAGGGACGCATATTAAAAGAGACACTGCCACTGCTGGCTCGCGCTGGCATCGTGCCCGCCGAAGATGTCTTCACCAGTCGCAAGCTGGTGTTTCCCACCAATCGTGACAATGTCCGATTGATTATTTTGCGTGGTTCCGATGTCACCACCTATGTGCAGTACGGTGCTGCGGATCTGGGGGTGGCTGGCAAAGATATGCTGCTTGAGCATCAGGGCGACGGCTATTATGAGCCGCTGGATCTGGGTATTGCTCGCTGCAAGCTGATGACCGCGGTGCCTGTGGGCACCACTCAGCAGCACAGCAGATTGCGAGTGGCGACCAAATATATCAATGTGGCACGAGAGTATTACGCCCAGCAGGGCCGCCAGGCTGATCTGATTAAGCTCTATGGGGCTATGGAATTGGCGCCGATACTGGATCTGGCTCAGGAGATTGTCGACATAGTCGATACCGGTAACACTCTGCGCGCCAATGGTCTTGAGGCCCGAGACGAAATCGCCGAGATCAGCTCGCGGTTAATTGTTAATAAAGCCTCGATGAAAACCAAATTCACTCAGGTGCAGGGCATTGTCGATGCCTTGAGAGAGGCGGTGGAGTCAAACCTATGACAGTCTCTGCCGACAACTGTGCCATCAGAACCCTGTCCACCGCGGATGATAACTTTGCTCAGACCCTCAGTGACCTGATCGCCTGGGATATGGTCTCAGACCATGCTGTGGAAGACGCGGTGACCGCGATGCTGCGCCAAGTAAAAGCTCAGGGTGATCAGGCATTAATTGATCTGACCAATCGTTTTGATCGCCGCCAGGTTAAACAGATCGGTGAGTTGGTGATCGGCCAGGAACAGCTTCAACAGGCACTTGAGTCTATCGATATCGAGACCCGACAGGCTCTAGAAATAGCCGCAGAGCGGATTCGCGACTATCACAATCATCAGGAGCAGCCCTCCTGGCAGTATCAGGAAGCCGATGGCACCATTCTCGGGCAGCAGATCACAGCGCTGGATCGGGTGGGTATATATGTACCCGGTGGCAAAGCCAGCTATCCCTCATCGGTATTGATGAACTGCATTCCGGCGCGGGTTGCCGGAGTGGGCGAAGTGATTATGATGGTGCCGGCACCAGACGGTGAACTCAGTCCCATGGTGCTTGCTGCCGCTGCCATTGCCGGTGTTGATCAAGTCTTCACTGTTGGCGGCGCACAGGCGATTGCGGCGCTGGCCTATGGCACCGAAACTGTGCCTAAGGTCGATAAAATTGTTGGTCCCGGCAATATCTATGTGGCCACGGCCAAGCGTATGGTCTTTGGTTTGGTGGGTTTGGATATGGTTGCCGGACCCAGTGAAATTCTGGTGGTCTGCGATGGCGACACCGATCCCGATTGGATCGCCATGGATCTGTTCTCTCAAGCGGAGCACGATGAAGATGCCCAGGCGATCTTTATCTCTTGGGATGCCGACTATATAGCTGCGGTACACAGCAGCATGAGCAAATTATTGCCCGAGATGGAACGCCGGGACATTATCCGCCAGTCTCTGGAACGCCGCGGTGCATTGATTCAGGTTCGCGATGCCGACGAGGCGATTGAGCTGATTAATCGCATTGCCCCAGAGCACTTGGAATTATCCGTTGCCGACCCCGAAGCCTGGTTGCCAAAGATTCGTCACGCTGGTGCTATCTTTATGGGCCGCCACACCGCCGAAGCCTTGGGTGATTACTGTGCCGGGCCCAACCATGTGTTGCCGACCTCTTCCACAGCGCGCTTTTCTTCGCCACTGGGAGTCTATGATTTTCAGAAGCGCAGTTCATTGATTTTCTGTTCCGAACAGGGCGCCTCTGATCTGGGCAAAGTGGCCTCGGTGCTGGGTCGTGGAGAGTCGCTGACGGCTCACGCGCGGTCGGCAGAATATCGAATTCGTGACTGATCTAATCTGATTTAAAGAGCAGCCAGGATTAAAATCTAAGGCGAGAACGTTAAGACGAGAGAGAGCTATGAGTAAGTACTGGAGTGATTTTGTCGTTGGCCTAGAGCCCTATACCCCGGGCGAGCAGCCGGCGAACAGCGATCTCACCAAGCTGAACACCAATGAGAATCCGTATCCGCCCTCGCCAGCGGTAATGGCAGCCATGAACAGTGCGGTGAATGACGATCTGCGTCTCTATCCGCCGTCCAATGCTGACCAGTTAAAACAGACGCTTGCGGATTACTTTCAGTTAACGCCGGCTCAGGTGTTTGTTGGCAATGGCTCTGATGAAGTCTTGGCTCATGTGTTTAACGGTCTGTTTCGCCAGGCCCGGCCAATCCTATATCCAGATATCAGCTACAGTTTTTACCCGGTTTATTGCGGCCTCTACGATATTGAATTTAGTAAAATACCCCTGGCCGATGATTACACACTCGACTTGGCTGACTATCGCCGCGCCAATGGTGGAATTATTTTCCCCAATCCCAATGCACCCACAGGTCGCCTGCTGGGGCTTGATGCAATCGAGGCATTGCTTCGTGACAACAGAGATTCTGTTGTGGTGGTGGATGAAGCCTATATCGACTTTGCCGAGGCGGGCTCCAGTGCCGTTAGCTTGATTGATCAGTATGACAATCTATTGGTTGTGCAAACCATGTCCAAGTCGCGCTCCTTGGCGGGTATGCGCATTGGCTATGCCATGGGCTCTGCGGTCTTAATTGAAGGGCTTGAGCGAATCAAAAATAGCTTTAACTCCTATCCCCTGGGCCATGTTCAGATTGCCGCAGCAGTAGCGTCGTTTAAGGATCCTGACTACTTTGAGTTGATGCGCCAGCAGGTGATCTCTAGTCGCGAACTATTAGCTGAGCAGCTTGATGCCCTCGGCTTTGAAGTGCTGCCTTCAGCGGCGAATTTTGTTCTGGCCCGTCACTCCGAGCATGCCGGATTGGATTTGACCCAAGCGCTGCGGGATAAAAACCTTATTATTCGGCACTTTAATAAGCCACGACTGAGTGAGTTTTTACGTATTACAGTGGGCACGCCAATACAAAATCAGCAGTTGATTGATGCCTTGACTGAGATTATTGGCTAGTACGCTTTTTTGATTTAAAGCGGGCTGGTAGGGCGAATGCCCGCCACTGCAGTCACGGCAAAAGTCGCGCCCTGACGCCAAATTTCCAAATCAATCGGTGCCCCCGGCGCCACGTCGGCGATCTGGCTGATGCTGGTTTGACGGTCGGTGACCGGCTCGCCATTGATCTTGATGACTATATCCCCTGGCTGAATGCCCACCAGAAAAGCCGGGCTGCCATTGTAGATGGCCCGCACCAGTAGCCCCTGAGATATGGGCAAATTCAAACGCTTGGCAATGGGTCGCGTCAGGGGAAAGGCATCCATACCCAACCAGCCTCGCACTACATAGCCGTAGCGGATAATGTCATTGAGTACTTTCTCAGCGGTGTCCGCTGGAATGGCAAAGCCAATGCCCGCCGAACCGGTCTGGTTGAGCGATGCCGTGTTGATACCGAGCAAATTGCCATAGCTATCAACCAGCGCACCACCCGAGTTGCCAGGATTGATATCGGCATCGGTCTGAATAAAATTCTCAAAGGTATTTAGCCCAAGACCATTGCGGCCTGTGGCGCTAACAATTCCCTGGGTCACAGTTTGGCCAACGCCATAGGGGTTGCCAATAGCCAGCACCACATCACCAATCTTAGCCTGGGCGGGTTCGCCAACGGAGATAGCCGGCAGGTTATCCGCTTCAATCTTGAGTACCGCGAGATCCGTTTCCGGGTCTTTGCCGACGACAATGGCGGGTGCTTCGCGGCCATCATAGAGCAGTACCAGTATCTGATCAGCACCGTCAATCACATGGTTGTTGGTCAGCATAAAGCCATCTTCCTGCATGATCACGCCGGAGCCGAGCGAGGACTGAATGCGCTGCTGTTGGTTGTTAAATAGACGCCGAAAGTAGGGGTCGTCGAGCAGCGGATGATTAGAGGAGGTGGTTATGGTGCGCGTATATATGTTTACTACCGAGGGCGCGGCACGCTTGACCGCATTGGAGTAGGAAACTGGTCCGGTCCACTCGTTGCCCTGAGTGCGGCGGTCGAGATCCATAGAGGACTGTTCAGTGTCATTATTCTGCTGACGAAATTCCGGGAACACCACGAGTATTAAGGCGGCGGCGCACAGGCCAACCAATATAGGTTTGCCGAAGTAACGAATAATAAAGTTCACGGTGCGGTTTTTGGTCACGCCTGCTTCTCGATTTATGCTGATATTGGCCATGGATTATGGCACAAAAGCCTTGCCATTCAGCGCAATAAGTTAGATAGCCGCGGATCTGGCGCCTTGGCTTTGCGATATATAAGTAGCATATGGCCGATGGATTGCACTAATGTCGCGCTGTGGGCCTTGCAGATGCTGTCGGTAAGGGCTTTCTTTGCGTCGCGGTCTTCGGCGACCAGTTTAATTTTAATTAATTCGTGATCGGTTAGGGCGCGCTCGATCTCATTGGTGACGTTTTCAGTGAGGCCGTTACCGGCTACTGTGACGACAGGCTTAAGATTATGGCCTAATCGACGTAAATGTTTTTTATCCGCGTTGGAACTTGTCATAATGCACGACTCACTTTAAAGGTCGGCCATTCTAGCTAAAACAACCCCATGGCGAAATCGAAAAATCGTAGTTGGATAAAACAACATGTAAAAGACCCTTATGTGCAGAAGTCACAGAAGGATGGTTATCGCTCCCGAGCAAGCTATAAATTACTTGAGATCATCGGCAAAGACCCCTTGATCCGCCCCGGGATGACAGTCGTAGACCTAGGAGCAGCACCGGGAGGTTGGTCTCAGGTGGCAATGGACCTGGTCGGCCATGAGGGTCGTGTACACGCCCTCGACCTATTGCCCATGGACGGTATTGCAGGGGTTGACTTTATTTTGGGGGATTTCACTGAAGATGAAATCTTGCAGGAGCTTTTAACCCTAATTGATAAACGGCCTGTGGACCTTGTAATTTCTGATATGGCCCCCAACTTAACAGGTAGCAAGGCAGTGGATCAGCCGACCAGTATTTATTTGGTTGAGTTGGCTGTGGATCTAGCGTGTAAGGTTATGAAACCCGAAGGTGTTTTTATTGCCAAACTGTTCCAGGGAGAGGGATTCGACGAGTTTGTGCGGCATGTTAGAACATTGTTTAATACAGTCAGTATGCGAAAACCCGATGCCTCGAGATCTAAATCTCGGGAAGTCTACATGGTTGCCAAGGGCTTAAAAGCCTGATTATGAGGAATATAACGTGAACGATTTGGTGAAAAATCTGCTTGTGTGGCTAGTTCTTGCTGCCATTCTAATGTCTGTTTTCAATAGCTTCACGCCAAAGGAAGTGGAGAACGAGATTATTTATTCGGACTTCGTCACCGAAGTGCAGAACGAGCGCGTCTCAACAGTGGCCATCAATGGTTTGATTATCGAAGGCACGCGCCTCGATGGTTCAAGCTTTAAAACTGTGCGACCCAATGTTCAGGATCCCGGTTTGATGGACGACCTGCTCAACCATAATGTCAAAGTGGTGGGCAAAGAGCCTGAAACACCCAGTCTGCTTTCGCAGCTCTTGGTTGCAGCCTTCCCCATTTTGCTGATTCTGGCGATCTTTGTTTTCTTTATGCGCCAAATGCAGGGTGGCGGCGGTGGCAAAGGTGGCCCAATGAGCTTTGGTAAGAGTAAAGCCAAGCTGCTTAGTGGCGATCAGATCAACACCACTTTCGCCGATGTGGCGGGTGTTGATGAAGCCAAGGAAGACGTTAGCGAGCTTGTCGACTTCCTCAGCGACCCAACTCGATTCCAGCGCCTTGGTGGACGTATCCCCAAGGGCATATTAATGGTTGGTCCTCCAGGTACAGGTAAAACTCTGCTCGCCAAAGCGATTGCCGGTGAAGCCAAGGTGCCATTTTTCTCCATCTCTGGTTCTGACTTTGTTGAAATGTTTGTCGGTGTTGGTGCCGCCCGCGTGCGGGACATGTTTGAGCAGGCCAAGAAGCAGGCTCCCTGCATTATCTTTATCGATGAAATCGATGCTGTAGGTCGCCATCGTGGCGGCGGTTATGGTGGCGGCAACGACGAGCGCGAGCAGACCTTGAACCAATTGCTGGTTGAAATGGACGGCTTTGAAGGTAATGAAGGGGTGATTGTTATCGCCGCAACCAACCGTCCCGATGTGTTGGATAAAGCCCTACTGCGTCCAGGCCGATTTGACCGCCAGGTCTATGTCAGCCTGCCTGATATTCGCGGCCGCGAGCAGATTCTTAAAGTTCACTCCCGCAAAGTTCCCATTGATGACAGCGTTGAACTCAGCGTTATCGCACGTGGCACGCCGGGTTTCTCCGGTGCTGATCTGGCCAACCTAATCAATGAAGCGGCACTGTTTTCCGCTCGCGGCAAACGTCGTGTGGTGGGTATGGAAGAATTTGAACAGGCCCGTGACAAAATTATGATGGGCGCAGAGCGCCGCTCCATGGTCATGTCAGACAAAGAAAAGACCAATACCGCCTATCACGAAGCCGGTCACGCGATTATCGGCAAACTGGTGCCCGAGCACGACCCGGTGCACAAGGTCACTATTATTCCCCGCGGTCGGGCACTGGGCGTGACCCAGTATCTGCCGGAAGAAGATCGCTACAGCATGAGCCGTCGACAGTTATTTAGTCAGCTCTGTAGTTTGTTTGGTGGACGTTTAGCCGAAGAGTTGATCGGCGGTTTGGATGGCGTCACCACCGGTGCCTCCAATGATATTGAGCGCGCCACCCAGATGGCCCGCAATATGGTCACCAAATGGGGTCTCAGTGAAACTATGGGTCCGGTGCTCTACGGTGAAGATGAATCGCAGAATCCCGGTGGTGGCAACACCCACTACTCGGAAGATACCTCGCGACAGATCGACAACGAAGTGCGCACCATTCTCGACGATGCCTACAAACAGGCCAAGAAGTTGCTGGAAGATAACCGCGATATTCTCGAGGCCATGAAAGACGCCCTGATGGAGTTTGAAACCATTGATGCGGATCAGGTCGACGATTTGATGCATAGACGCAAAGTGCGTCCACCGCAGAACTGGGATGACAATGACTCGGATAACGGCGCTGGAAAGCAGTCTGCTGAATCCACCGAAGAGACTGTTACCAAACCCGCTAAAGAGGGCCCCATTGGTGGCCCGGTAGAAGAAGTCTAACTCTATAGAGCAGGAATAGCCTCGCTGCCGTAATGGTTGCGGGGCTTTTTACTTTTATGAATGCAATGACCCTTATCTGTGGCACTAAAACACTGGACCTATCCCGGCCGGCGGTGATGGCTATTGTCAATGTCACCCCGGATTCCTTCTCCGATGGCGGTCAGCTCTACAGTGACGAAAAGGTCGATCTGGATAAAAGCCTGCGGGCAGTGGAATCCATGCTCGCCGAGGGTGCCGATATTATTGATATAGGCGGCGAGTCGACTCGCCCCGGTGCCTCGCCGGTCACCACCCAGCAGGAGTTAGATCGTGTGCTGCCGGTTGTGGAGGCAATCAAAGCACGCTTTGATGCCTTGATCTCGGTGGATACCAGCACCGCTGAGGTGATTACAGCGGCGGCAGGGGCCGGTGTCCACCTAATTAATGATGTCCGTGCTCTTCAGCGTGAGGGCGCTCTTGAGGCGGCTGTGGCAGCTTCACTGCCGGTCTGTCTGATGCATATGCAGAATCAACCCAAGAGCATGCAGAGCAACCCGGCCTATACAGATGTAGTGACTGAAGTGCTGGATTTTTTACAGCAGCGCAAACAGGCCTGCTTGACAGCGGGTATTGCCAGTGAGCAGATATTGCTTGACCCCGGATTTGGTTTTGGCAAAACACTGCAGCACAACCTCGCACTGGTCGCCGCCCTGGATCGTTTTGTCGATACCGGTCAGAGCCTCTTATTGGGTGTCTCGCGGAAGACTATGATCGGTCAGCTGCTCGATTCAAATGTTGATGATCGGCTAATCGGAAGTGTTACCATGGCGCTTTTAATGGCCCAGTCTGTGGCTGAGAGACGAGCTCAGACAGGCTGCTCCAGTGGCATGATATTGCGTGTACATGATGTGCGCCAAACAGTTGAAGCACTGACTGTCTGGCAGCGAACAATGGATTTTAAGGAAGAGATAAATAACCTATGACAAGAAAGTATTTTGGTACCGACGGCATTCGTGGACGGGTGGGTGAAGCCCCGATCACGGCAGATTTTTTCCTCAAGTTGGGCTGGGCCGCTGGCCAGGTTTTAACCCGTAATGCAGTGGGTAAAAAACGCGTCTTGATCGGCAAGGACACCAGAGTCTCAGGTTATATGTTTGAGTCTGCTCTCGAAGCGGGCCTGATCTCGGCAGGCGTTGATGTGGATATGCTCGGGCCTATGCCGACACCGGCCATCGCCTATCTGACACGCACGTTTCGCGCCGCAGCGGGCATTGTGATCAGTGCCTCGCACAATTCATTCGAAGACAATGGGATTAAGTTTTTCGGTGCTGACGGCTACAAACTGTCCGACGAAATCGAACTGGAAATCGAAGCGCTGCTGGATCAGCCACTGATCACCAACGATTCTAATCACCTTGGCAAGGCGCGACGTATTACCGATGCTGCGGGTCGTTATGTTGAATTCTGTAAAGGCAGCCTGCCATCCGGCTTTACTCTGTCGGGTATGAAAATAATACTCGACTGTGCCCATGGGGCAACCTACGACGTAGCGCCAAAAGTGTTTAAAGAACTGGGCGCCACCACCATCACCATGGGCAACCAGCCCAATGGCTTTAATATCAATGATCAATGTGGATCCACCTATACCACGGCCCTGTCATCGGCAGTACTGGATCAGCAGGCGGATCTGGGTATAGCCTTCGACGGCGACGGCGATCGTGTCCTGTTTATTGATGATCAGGGTGATTTAGTCGACGGTGATGAATTGTTGTTTATTATTGCCCAGCATCGACATACTTTTCAGGGTGGCTGCAATGGAGTCGCTGGCACTCAGATGAGTAATCTCGGTCTCGAGCTTGCCCTAGCTGATATGCAGATTCCCTTTTGCCGCACCAAGGTTGGCGATCGCTATGTAGTCGAAGCGATGAAAGAGCATGACTGGCACCTCGGTGGTGAGGGCTCTGGTCACGTGCTCTGCAGCGATCTCAATACCACTGGTGATGGCATTGCGTCAGCGCTGCAAGTCCTTAGAGCGGTCAGTGATAGCGGCAAGACACTGCGGGAACTAAAAGCCGGCATGACTAAATTGCCAATGTTAATGATCAATGTGCGCCTGCCAGAAAAAATCGATATCAGCGGCGATGCAGAGATCAATCGCGCCGTCGCCGATGCTGAAGCTGAGCTTGCCGGTCGCGGTCGAGTGCTGTTGCGACCCTCGGGAACCGAACCCCTAATTCGGGTGATGGTGGAAGGTGAAGACAGTGCCTTGGTCGAGCGTTCAGCGGTTGCCATTGCTGAAATCGTTAAACAACGTGTGGAAGCGGTTAAAAGCTGATTTGCTTATTGTATCTTAGCCTACAGTCGGGTAGGATTTGCGCCCTTTTGCGGGACTGCACTCAAGGGAGTACTCAGGATGGGTAAACCGCTGATAGCGGGCAATTGGAAAATGCATGGCACAGCTGAATCGGCGCTAACATTAGCGGCCCAGCTCAATCAGTACAGATTCCAAGAAAATGCCGCAGAGATGATTATTTTTCCACCGCTGGTACATATATCGGCGGTGAGCGCAGTTTTGGCCGACAGCAGTATTGCTCTCGGCGCGCAAAATGTTTCCCAGTATTCGAATGGTGCGTACACCGGCGAAGTTTCTGGGGAGATGTTATTAGACCAAGGCTGTAAATATGTTTTGGTTGGGCACTCAGAGCGCCGAGCGGTAATGGGTGAGAGCAGCCAAGTGGTTGCAGAGAAATTTAGAGCAGCACAGAATGCGGGGTTGATTCCGATACTCTGTGTTGGCGAGACGCTGGAACAGCGCCATGCAGGAAAGACGCTGGAAGTCGTGGCAAAACAGATTGATGCGGTGATTGACCTAGTGGGGCTAAATAAAGTCATACAGGCGGTCATAGCTTATGAGCCGGTTTGGGCTATAGGCACGGGCGAGACAGCCAGCCCGCAGCAAGCTCAGCAGGTACACAGTGCCATACGTACACAGCTTGGTGAAGCGGGGCAGGCGACTACATTGCTCTATGGTGGCAGTGTTAACGCAAGCAACGCAGCAGAATTATTTGAGCAACTAGACATCGACGGTGGACTGGTTGGAGGGGCCTCACTAGAGGCGGATAAGTTTTTGAAAATTGCACAATTGGTAGAAGCGTAATCATGGAAAATTTTATTTTAATCTTTCACTTTCTGGTCGCCGTGTTTTTGATCGGACTGATTTTGGTTCAGCAAGGTAAAGGCGCAGAAGCGGGAGCCTCCTTTGGCGCCGGCGGATCTCAGACCGTGTTTGGCAGTAGTGGCAGCTGGAACTTCTTCAGCCGTATGACAGCGATTCTGTCGACAATCTTTTTTGTCACCAGTGTTAGCCTTGCGGTAATCGCAAAAAATAAAACAGTAGTTGATGTTGACCTGTTGCCGGAAATGGAAGTGATTCCATTCGAGACGACAATCGACACAGATTTACCAGCAGTAGAACGACCGTCAGAGCAATCCTCTGAAATCCCTCAGTAACAAACGCTTTAAAGATACTTGAGAGGTGCCGACGTTGGCGCTGAGTACTTAAAGGTAGAGAGTTAAGAAGTTATATGCCCAAGTGGTGGAATTGGTAGACGATGGGCAGGAGCCCAAGTGTCGCGATAGGCAGGACGCCGGTAGCGACCACGCTTAGCGTGTTATTGGTTTTGGCACTAAGCAATTAAGTGTAGAGAGTTAGATGTTATATGCCCAAGTGGTGGAATTGGTAGACGATGGGCAGGAGCCCGAGTGTCGCGAAAGGCAGGACGCCGGTAGCGACCACGCTTAGCGTGTTGCTGATATTGGCACTAAGTCTTTAAGTGTAGAGAGTTAAGATGTTATATGCCCAAGTGGTGGAATTGGTAGACACGCTATCTTGAGGGGGTAGTGGCGAAAGCTGTGCCGGTTCGAGTCCGGCCTTGGGCACCATATCAAAGACCAGTAGTTATTGCTGGCGACACAAAAAAGCCCCGCTAGTCGGGGCTTTTTTGTGTGTCTTGGTAAAATTTTTATCAAGTGTTTAGTTTGCACCCAGCGAATAATTCAGCACCCAGTCAATATCGGATAGAACCTGATCATTATTGTGTCTGTCAGCATCCCATAATGAAGCGATGGAAATAGTTGAATTAGCACCGACGTAGAGATTGATATCTGCGCTGCAGTGCAAGACCAAGCCTGAAGACCCTTCTCGGGGATCACTTTGTCGGCCATTTAGTGTGCAAATTGCACTGCTAGCGGCGCCATCAACGAAGACTGTAAAGACCCAGCTACCTGAATGATCCTGATGGCCGCTATTAACTGAGACATAAACTTCGAGGCCAGTTAGTGTTACGCCTTGTCCGAGGGTAATACTAGCGGTGCTGTCAGACCCCTCTACCATTGCCTGTTCCGAATTGGGTGAGCCAAAGCTCTCGAAACTGACGTTGTCGGCTCCTCTGAAATTTGAGTCTGTGCCACCTTCCCAAGTACAGTCTGTTTGTGGAACGCCACCAATGCCAATCCAACCCAGGGTTGAGGATATATTCCAGTCAGAACAATCTAAACTTTCGTTACCGGGCTGGGCTGTGGAGGCCGAACTCATAGCCCAGTAGGGGCTGTGGTTGTGTATGACCATCTGTCCCTTGCTGTAGCTGTTAGACGCTGACCAGTCTCCGGCGTAGGGGCTGACGGCTCCACCGGCGGGGCCTGGTTCACCCGGAGCGCCGTCTTGGCCGTCTGCACCGTCAGCGCCATCTTGACCATTGCTTCCGTCTGCACCGTCAGTACCATCTTGGCC
>CAJQKW010000049.1 GCA_905478975.1 uncultured Pseudomonadales bacterium
ATATTTACAATCCCCTTTATTGCGCTGGAAAGCACTGTTGGCAATCAACCAGACCCGCACAATACGCGCCGGTGGTTCACCCATATACTGTTTGTAGTCATCAAACAGATTTCGTCGCTCATCCTTCCATTCGCCGAGTCCCTCGTTGCCACTGCGAATAACCACATGGTATTCCTTGCCCTGCCAGTTTGGCAGCGGGCAGTCATAACCTGTACCCACCGGCAATGTGCTGCTCCAGTAGTAGGTGATATCTCGGCCATTATCGAATTCCACGGCAATACTCAGATAGTCATGGCTGGGAACCGTATCTTCTCGCAAGGTGGAGGGCAGTTGATCCACGCACCATTTCCAGCTTATTTCCGTGTGCTGATCCAAAACCATATCCACATCTTTCTGCAAAATTCCGGTATCGCCCTGAGTTTGGCAGTGAATACAGTCATCAGCAGTTTCCAGTGGCTGCTTGCGGAAAATATTGCTTCGCCCGATATTCCACAAATAAGACCAACCCTTGGGTGTGGTGTCGCCAATATTTATACGATCAATTTCAGACTGTAAATGGCCTTCAAAATCACCAAGGCCGACCATTTCACGAAGGCAGTCAACTGCCGGTTTATGCCAGCGAACAATCAAAATACGCGACATGCCGCTGGAGGTTTCATAGACCTTGTCGTCCTGTTGACGCTCTCCCTGAAGGTTCTGCCAGTCATTGGGGAAGTAGTTGCCAAACTGCAGCGGGCCATTTTCTTTAGCGGTAAAAGAATGACTGCTCTGAGTTCCCCTAAAGATTTCACCCTCGCCAACTTTATACCAAACCTGTAGTTCAAGGCTCAGCCAAATATCCAAGGGCTTGCTGGCAAATACCCGCCCAGCCATAAAACAACTAACCTCATCTCCAGCTTGCAGGTTGATCCCAGAGGCCAGCCAAGGAGGACGATTACCAGGCAGGTCTAGCCATTCGTAGTCTTTAATTAACCCCTCTGGAGCCCGATCTAAAAGACCCTGTATGGCTGAAGAAAATTTATCTAGATCCGGTTCAGGATCATTTTTTGACCACAGTTTTTTCAGACTAGCACGTAAGAATAGTGTTCCGGCGACGGTTAAGTCATTAATAATTCCTGGCATGGCTCGACCCTGTTTTTTTTATAGTTTTTTTAAGTTACCAAAGGATATTGATGATTATACATTGCTACTGATCTTTTAAGCGCACTGTCAATAATCTAAAAGAGTAAAAAGAGCCAAAGAAAACTGAAGAACCCTACCTCCATCGCGTATTAGGTTGTAGGCACACAAAAACAAATAAAAAGGAATTTTTCATGCAGGCTTCTACAAAAACCTCCCTCATTTACGGCAGCTTAAACATTTTTCAGAAATCTTTTATGGCTCTGTGCCTAGTGCTATTTTTCCCCATCACCGCTCAGGCAACTTGCATAACGACCGACTCCGGCGCGCCCTATAACACCGGTACCGGCTGTGAGACTCTGCTGGATAAAACCACTGGTCAGGCGAACACCGCCACCGGCTTTAAGGCCATGCAGCACACCACTACCGGCAGTTGGAATGCCGCTCATGGCAACTTGGCCTTGCAGTACAACACCACCGGTTCACGCAATACGGGAATGGGCCCAGAGGCGCTGCTCAACAACACCACCGGCAACAACAACACGGCGGTGGGATTTTTAGCAATGGGCAACAGTAAAACCTCTAGTGACAATACCGCTATAGGCACTCAGGCCCTGTACACAAATACCACTGGCCATGACAATACGGCTAGCGGTGTACAGGCGCTGTTTTCAAATACCACGGGATATTTCAATACCGCGACCGGTGTTGAAGCCATGTATGGCAATGTCACTGGCTACTACAATACCGCCGTAGGTTATCGCGCGCTGACCAATAATACCGGACCGACTGCGACCTATGAGAAGGGCGGCACCTCCAATACGGCCTTTGGCTATCAAACGCTTGCAGCCAATATCACCGGCTGGCAGAACACGGCAATTGGCGAATCGGTGCTCACCAGCAACACTCTTGGTGCCCACAATACTGGCATAGGTGAAGACTCTCTGTTTGGTAATCTATCCGGTAATCACAACACCGCCTGGGGTGAGTCGACGCTGTATAACAATGTTTCCGGCAATGACAATGTTGCCGGTGGCTATTACGCCCTGAACACAACCACTGGCAGTGGCAATGCCGCCATCGGCCATCAGGCTTCGATGAATCTGGTTACCGGAGATTACAATACCGCGATCGGCTATCAGTCAGGCTATGGTCTGACGTCAGGCAGCCACAATATCTATGTGGCCTCCGCCGGTGCCAGTACCGAGTCCTATATTATTCGCATGGGTACACAGGGCAAGCATCTGGGGGCCTATATAGCTGGTATCTCTGGCGTTACGGCCACTGGTGGCGCTGCGGTCTATATCAACTCTAGTGGCCAACTGGGCACCCTTCCTTCGTCACAGCGCTTTAAGAAAGATATCAAATCTCTAGATGCTGCTAGCGAAAAAATTATGAATCTGCGTCCAGTGACCTTCCGCTACAAACAGGCAGACGAAAAAGGTGGCTTCCCAATGCAGTTCGGTCTGATTGCTGAAGAGGTCGCCAAAATACTGCCTGAGCTGGTGCAATTTGACGAGGAAGGCAAGCCTCTTTCAGTGTTTTACCAACTGCTAACGCCACTGCTATTAGCGGAATTGCAGCGCGGCCATGTTGAAAATCAGGCACAACAAACTGCCCTGAATCTATTGCTCGAACAAAATGCCATGTTCAAAGCTGAACTCTTAGCTGTGCGTCAGCAGATGACCGTTCAGGCGGCTCAGATTGCATCCTTTCGGAGCAGTTCATCCCAGCTTGCTCAGCAGCTGGCTCAGTAGAAATCGACCCAGCTGAGTGAAGACCACTAGGCGTGCAGCTATTTACTTAGCTGCGCGCCTTACTTAGCTGCGCGCCTTTTGCTTTTCAGCCTCTAGCTATCTTTTTGCCACAGGTGATTTACACTGCGCCTCCCCAGCCAGAACATTGAACCTCTATGCTCTCCTATCGTCACAGTTTCCATGCCGGCAACCATGCTGATGTTTTAAAACACTCAGTGCAGTCGCTGATTTTGCAGTCCCTTAAAATCAAAGATAAGGCTTTCGTCTATATCGACACCCATGCCGGTGCTGGTTGCTATGATCTGCACTCCAAAGAGATGGATAAAACCGGGGAGTATCTGGAGGGTATTAAGCGACTCTGGGAAGCGGATGTTCCCGCTGCTATGCAAGCCTATTTAGATGTTCTAAAAAACCTAAACAGTGATGACGAAGGGAAACTGGCCCAGTATCCGGGCAGCCCACTGCTGGGCAAAGAACTCTGCCGCCCCCAAGATCGCCTATTGCTCAGCGAACTGCACCCGGCGGATTTTGTGCTGCTGGAAGAGCTATTTGCTAAAGATCGTCGCACTCAGGTGCATAGGGTTGATGGCTTTAGCCAATTAAAAGGTGCACTGCCGCCTCTAGAGCGACGAGGCATGGTGCTAATCGACCCTCCCTATGAGCTAGATCATGAATATGCCGATGTGGTGAAGGCGGTTGTGGATGGTATAAAACGCTGGGCTACCGGCACCTTTGCGATCTGGTATCCGGTGGTTCACAGCGATGATGTGGATTTTTTAGAGCGCAAGTTTTCCAACTCAGGGCTGCCGGGAACGTTACAGATAGAGCTCAATGTATTGCAGAGAAATAACCGTTTTGGCATGACCGGGTCGGGAATGATTGTGGTCAATCCGCCCTGGAAACTAGAGCAGCAGATGAATGAGTTGCTGCCCTGGCTGGTGGATAAACTGGCGCAGTCCCCTGAGGCCAATTTCAAACTGCGCTGGCTCAGTCCGCCGCGCTAAATCCTATTGCGGGATTTACGCCTGGCGGTCTCGCGAGGCTTTCTTTTCCGCTTGTTTTTCGGCTCTGCGCCGTTCAGTGGCTTCCAGAGCGGCATTGCCTATATGTTCCTCACCGCGAGCCTTGGCCAACTCGACCTGTTTCTGACGCTCGGCAAAACGCTGTTGCTGCTCTTCATCGACACTGCCAAAGCAGTGGTGACAGGAGAGTCCCTCCTGATAATGTAGATGGTTCATCTCCTGCTCAGTAATCGGCATGCGACAGGCGTGGCACTGGTCGTAAGAACCGCGCTTAAGATCGTGATCCACGGCGACGCGATTATCAAAGACAAAGCATTCACCGTTCCAAAGAGTCTGCTCTTTGGGCACTTCTTCGAGATATTTCAGAATACCGCCCTGGAGGTGATAGACCTCATCAAAGCCCTGCTCTTTCATATAGGCAGTGGATTTTTCACAGCGGATACCGCCAGTGCAAAACATGGCGACTTTTTTGTGTTTACTGGGCTCTAAATTCTCCTCGGCCCAGGCGGGGAATTCGCGAAAGGTTTTGGTCTTCGGATTGACCGCATTGGCAAAGGTGCCAATTTCCACTTCATAGTCATTGCGGGTATCAACTACCAGTACATCGGGATCGGCGATCAAGGCATTCCAATCGGCGGGTTTCACATAGGTGCCAGCGGAGTTTTTGGGGTCTATGCCTTCGACACCCATGGTAACGATTTCTTTCTTCAGTTTTACCTTGGTACGGTAGAAGGGAATTTCGCTATGGTATGACTCTTTGCAGTCGATATTCTCCAAGCCCGGCTGCTGTTGCAACCAATCCAGCAGCGCATCAACCGATTCCCGGGTGCCGGATACGGTGCCATTGATGCCCTCGTGGGCCAGCAACAGAGTGCCAAACACCTGATTGTCGGTCATGGCCTTGAGCAGCGGCCCACGCAGAGCAACGTAATTTGCCAGGGTGACAAATTTATACAGGGCGCAGGAAACATATTGATCAGACATAAGAGGAAGACCTTGGATAAACCTTCTGGATACGCGGCACATTGTAGCAAAAGCAAAAGGGCTGTGGCAGAGGCAGGTTAAATCCAGGTGGGCACAATGTAGGTATAAAGAACTACCCAATCATCCCGTGTATCAGCCTGCCGGTCTCAGGTTGCTCGCATTGTGCTGATACTTTAATAGAGAATGCTTAACGAAATATTGGTTTGATAAAAACAGCCACTTACCGAAAGAGACTTCTATGAAAATACAAGTAAGCCGATTGCCGGTCAGCGCAGTTAAACTTTCTATGGCGGCAGCAGCCATTCTGCTCAGCGGTCTAGTGGCCTGTGGCGGCGCCTTATCCAAAGCTAGCCCCAAGCCAGTAACACCTATCGCCGATACCGCCTCTGGCGCTCAACCGATCGACTCAGAAAAATGGTTTCATCAAACTCGCCTGCCCAATGGTGATGGCTGGTACAACAATGAAGCACAGCATTATACCAACCGTATCGACAACGCCTATGTCAGCGACGGCACATTAAAGATTGTTGCCAAAAGAGAGCGCTTTACCGATCAAAATCGCACCAAGCAATTCACCTCAGCACGGCTCAATTCGAAATATGCCTTTACCTATGGACGAGTCGACGTGAGAGCCAAGCTGCCTGCGGGCAAAGGTACCTGGCCGGCAATTTGGGCTCTGTCTAAAAATATTGCCGAGAATGGCGGCTATTGGCAGACTCAAGGCTTTGGCACTGACCACTGGCCCGCTGCTGGCGAAATCGACATCATGGAGCACTGGGGTAAAAATCAGAATTACGTTAGCAGTGCGCTGCATACTCCATCGAGTTCGGGTAACACAGTGAATGTCGATGGCCAAACTATAGCCACCGTTTCATCCGAGTTTCATATCTACTCGCTGGATTGGAATGCCGACCGCATGATCTTTAGTGTCGATGGCAATGCCCATTATCGCTATGAACCAGAGGAGAAGACTGCGGCGACCTGGCCCTTCGATTCACCTCAGTATCTGTTGTTAAACTTTGCCATAGAAGGGCAACATATCACTGAGGATTTTATCCAGGATCAGATGGAGGTCGATTACCTGAGAGTCTATGCACCCAATGCCAGTTCATCAGCGGCCCCGATTTGGGCAGATGAGTTTAACAACTAGCACGGGTGAAAAAATCGCGGGACTTATAGAGAGTTGTTAATCTCGATAAGTGTCTGTAGAGGATTGGCCGATTGGGTAATCGGTCGGCCAATCACTAGATAGTCACTGCCCAACTGCATGGCCTTTTGCGGCGTCACTATGCGTCGCTGATCGTCGGCGGCACTATCCGCCAGACGAATACCCGGGGTCACCAGCTTAAACTCGGCCCCCAGAGCAGACTTCAGACTACTGGCCTCTTGAGCCGAACAGACCACACCATGCAGACCGCAGTTCTGGGTCAACTGGGCCAGATGCAACACCTGTTCGCTGGGGCTGCGCTGAATACCAATCTCCAACAAATCAGACTCATCCATACTGGTCAGCACGGTTACGCCGATCAGCAGCATTGGGCTGCCCTGCTGCTCCAGAGCTTCTCTGGCGGCACTCATCATGCGACTGCCACCTGAAGCGTGAACATTGGCCATCCATACACCCAGATCCGCAGCGGCACTGACGGCTTTAGCCGCGGTGTTGGGAATATCGTGAAATTTAAGATCGAGAAACACGTCGAAGTTGCGCTCTACCAGGGCCTTTACCAGAGTCGGGCCAGCTGCCGTGAATAGCTCTTTGCCAACTTTCAAGCGACACTGAGTCGGATCAAGCTGCTCCGCCAGACTCAGGGCGGCATGTTGGTTATCAAAATCCAGGGCGACAATAACAGGTGCTGAAGAACTCATAAGCGGATTAATCTCGTTTCCCGGCGCGGGCTAATTTGCGCCGATAGTAGGTAATAAGGACAGAGCTCGCCAGCAGTCCCAGTAGACAGCCAGCAACCAGAAAGATCATCAACCAGAGGCCGAGACTCAGGGCTGTGCTGTGAAAAAGGATAAAGTCGACATTCACCTGCTGGCTATTCTCCAGGGCGAACAGGGCGCCGACGGCGGCAATGGCCAGTAGTATTAAAAACTTAATCAATGTCCAGAGTGCGCGCACAGGTATCTCCTTTTCCATCTATGTCGAGTTTCAAGACCGCATTGTACCCTTTAGATTGTACTCGTTGCCTTTCCCTGCGACAAAATATCCACAACAAAAATAACAGGCAAAAATAACAGACAAAAAAATGCGCCGCAGGCATAACCAACGGCGCATTTTGATATTCTTTGAAGCTAACCAGTATCGGCTTACTTCTTGGCAGCACCAAAACGCTTGTTAAAGCGATCGATTCGTCCACCAGTATCCGCTACTTTTTGCTTGCCGGTATAAAACGGGTGGCAGGCTGAGCAGACGTCAAGGTAAAGACTAGCCGCACGTGTTGATCCGACAGTAATTACGTTACCGCAACTACAGGTCGCTTTTAATTCGTTATAGGTTGGGTGAATCTCTGTTTTCATCATATACTCCAAGTCGCTTGCCGCCACCCTATCAATCAGCTGGTAAAACGACCCAACTCTTGTATGGCACGGCAGGCCATTTCTAAAGAGCGCGGATTCTAGCAGAAATGAACTCGGTTACAAAAGGAATTCTCAACTTTTATTATGTCCCATTCAAAGCCTTCAAGCAGCGCCAAGCCTTTAATTGTCCGGGTTGCGGTTCTCTCGCCCCTGCGGCGAACCTTTGACTATCTGGTAACCGATGAATTTGCCGCTGCACCACCCCAACGGGGCTGTCGTGTAAGCGTGCCCTTTGGCAAGCGTGAGGTCATTGGCCTGGTCATAGAACAGACCCATAAAAGCGACTTTGCCCTGGAGAAACTGAAACCGGTCTTGGCCATTATCGACGCCGAGCCGCTGCTGCCGGAATCGCTTTTTAAGCTATTTATCTGGGCTGCCAATTACTACCACCACCCCATAGGCGACGCCCTGTTTAATGCCCTGCCGGCAATGCTGCGCATGGGCAGGTCACTGCCCCTACCGCGGGTGACAAAACTCTGGAAGGTCACTGAGGTGGGCATAGAGCGGGGCCACCAGATGTTGCAGGGCGGCAGGATGCACAAACAGCGTGCACTGCTCGACGAACTATTAAAAATGCCCCTCACACCCCAGGGCCAAGTACTCAAATTTTATACTCGAGCAACCCTCAAGCGAGTTGAAGAAAAGGGCATTGCCGAACTGGTTTGTATCGGACCCCAAGCTGTAGATCTGGATAACTTGCTGCTGGAACAGCCACTCAAGCTCAATCCCTCCCAGCAGGACGCCATGGACCTGATTGACTGTCACGGTTTTAATACCTGGTTAATCGACGGTGTCACCGGCAGTGGCAAGACTGAAATCTATTTGCAGTGCATTGAAAAAATTATCCGCTACGGTCGTCAAGCTCTGGTACTGATTCCAGAAATCAGCCTGACCCCGCAAACCGAAAAACGTTTTCGCGACCGTTTTAATGTCCAGGTAGCCATGCTCCACTCCGGTCTCACCGATCAGGAGCGTCTCGAATCTTGGGCTCAGGCAGCAACCGGGGACGCGGCGATTATTCTCGGCACAAGATCGGCGGTGTTTACACCGCTGAAAAACCCGGGAATTATCATTATCGATGAAGAGCATGATCAGTCCTACAAACAGCAGGACGGCTTTCGCTATTCAGCCCGAGATCTGGCGGTGATTCGCGCCAAGCAGGAAAATATCCCAATTATTCTCGGCTCTGCCACACCCTCTCTCGAGTCACTGCACAATTGCGATAAAAAACGCTACCAGCACCTAATTCTAAATACCCGAGCCGGTGACGCCAAACCACCGACCTGGTCGATGGTGGATTTAAAGACCGAACAGGTAGAGAGCGGTGTTGCCGCCTCAACCTTAAATGCCATTCGCGAGGCGATTCACAACAAGCAGCAGGTCTTGGTGTTTCTTAACCGCCGCGGTTTTGCCCCGGCGATACTCTGTCACTACTGTGGCTTCTGTGCCGAGTGCCCCAACTGTGATGCGCGCCTCACCGTGCACCGTCGCCATCAGCGACTGCTCTGTCATCACTGCAACTATAAACGCGGCCTGCTGCACTGGTGCCCCAGCTGTCGCGGTGATCGCATGGTTGCGGCGGGAGATGGCACCGAGCGCAGCGAAGCCTGGCTGCAAGAGTGCTTTCCGGACACCCCAGTACTTCGAGTTGACCGCGATACCACACGCAAGAAAAATGCCATGCAGGCCATGTACGACACTGTGGACAGTGGCGCTCCCTGTATTCTGGTGGGCACCCAGATGCTCGCCAAGGGACATCATTTTGCCAACATTACCCTAGTCGCGGTACTGGATGCGGACAGCGGGCTGTTTAGTCCGGACTTCCGCAGTCACGAGCGGCTCGGGCAGTTATTGACTCAGGTAGCCGGGCGCAGTGGGCGTGGCCAAATGGCGGGTCGGGTTATTTTACAATCCCATCAGCCGGATCACCCCCTGCTAGAGGTGCTCACCCAGCAAAGCTATAGCGACTACTCCAAGTTACTGCGCAAACAGCGCAAACAGGCAGAACTGCCACCCTTTAAACAGCTGGTGCTGATTCGTGCCGACGCCGCCCACGCGCAAAATGCCGAGGCTTTTTTGCAGTCGGCGCGACAGTGTGCCGAAGCGATTTTCCCCTCGGGTGAAAAGGTCGATTATCTCGGCCCACTGCCAGCCCTCATGGAACGACGCAACTCCCGGCATCGCTATGTGTTGCAGGTGAGTGGCGGGCGGCGCAGTGATTTAAATTTTTTGCTGTCACAGCTGGTGTTTGATTTAGAGAAGCTGCCCATGGCGCGACATGTGCGCTGGGGCGTGGATGTGGACCCCCAGGAGCTGTAGTTAACCGAGTTCAAAATCAATAAAAACCTCCATAGATAAGTGTATAAAAACCGGATTTTTTCCTCCAAGTGATTTGCTTAAAAGCGCCTCCATCACCTACAATCGGCGCTTCACTCAGGAGCTTTAAAAATGTCCCAAGATTATGCCAAAAGGAATTCATCACGAGGTAAGCAGCAGCCGGTTAAACGCGCCTCTGCCCTGCCGGCATTTTTATTGGGTACCATTTTTGGTGTTGTCTTGACCAATTTGCTGCCCAGCCTGATGGAGAAAGCCCCCTCGGCCAGCGCCACCGTTCAGGATGTCACTGAGACTGTGAAAACCGAGGCCTCGGAATTACAGTTCGACTTTTACACCCTGTTGAAGAAAACCGAAATCATTGTGCCTAACAATGAATCCTCCAGTAGCGACAATCAGCAGCCAGAAGATGATTTTTCCTTCCTGCTCCAGGCCGGTTCGTTCAAAATTGCCAAAGATGCCGACAGCCGACGAGTGAAGTTGCTGCTGCTGAATTTGAATGCCAAAGTCGAGCGTATCGATCTCGGCAATGGGGAAAAATGGCACCGGGTGTTAGTGGGACCCTTTACCGATTCGTCGAGCATGTCCTATGCCCGCACCAAGCTCTCGGAAAATCAGATCGACAGCCTCTTGCTGAAACGTAAACTCTAAGAGGTTTTAGAGGGCTGGCTTTTAAATTTTAAAGGTAAGCATCGTACTCAAGCAGCGTCACGCGGCTATCAAACTCGGCTTTTTCGCTGCGCTTGCTCTGGGCATAAACTGTCTGAAACGCCTCACCCAAATAATCAGCAATAAACTCTGACTGTTCGAAGCGCTGCAACGCATCGCCCCAAAAACGCGGTAACTGTTGCGCCCCAGGCAGCTCCAACTCGGCGGCATCACCAGTGGTCACCGCTGGCGGCAGCAGTTTATTCTCAATACCGTAGAGTGCACCGGCCAAGATGGCCGCCACGGTTAAATAGACATTGGCATCAGCCCCGGCAACCCGGTGTTCAATGCGCATGGCATGACCTTCTCCCGCCGGAATCCGTAGTGCCGTTGTGCGATTCTCGTAACCCCAGGTGGGGGCCGTGGGGGCATAACAGCCGGGCACTAGACGTCGGTAGGAGTTAATATTGGGGGCAAAGATCGCCACCGATTCAGCCAGGGTTTCCAGGCAGCCCGCCACGGCATGGTGCAAGAGTTCACTGCCCTCCGGCGTACCATTATCAAAGACATTATTGCCACTGCTGTCGAGAAGACTAAAGTGGATATGCATGCCATTGCCCACGGCTTCGGCAAACGGCTTGGCCATAAAGGTGGCCTGCTTGCCCTGCTGTTGCGCGACACCGCGAATAGCTCTGCGCAACATGCTGGCCTGATCGCAGGCGCCCAGTGCCGAGTCCTGATGATGCAGATTAATCTCACATTGGGAGGCACCAAACTCGCTAATTAAGGTATCTACCGGCAAATTTTGCAGGCTGGCTGCACTGCTAATGGCATCCATCATCGGTGCCATCTGACGCATGGCTTCGATGCCATAGGTCTCACCACCCAGTGCCGGAGAGCCATCGATAGCCCGCTGAGTATGCTGCGGGCGACCAAACTGATCGCGGTCTATTTGCAGCAGATGGAATTCCATCTCACTGGCCACTACCGGGGTTAAGCCCAACTTTGTATAGCGCTCGACAACCTGCTGCAAGACCACCCGTGGATCGGCGGGATAGTCCGACTGACCATCGGGGCTGAGCATGGAGACAATAATCTGTGCCGTGGGTCTATGGGCCCAGGGCACTATTGCCAGGGTTTCCGGATGCGCAGTGCAAATGCCATCGGTATCGCCGGTAGCCGCTACCAGCTGTTCCAGATCGCGGCCCCAGCTATCTAGGGAACAGGTGCTCTGAGGCATTTTATAGCCCCCTTCAAAAAGCTTGTAGATCTGCTCCCGGGGCAGCCATTTACCGCGATGGATACCATTGAGGTCATGGAGTATGACCTCGAAGATTTCGATCTCCGGATGGGTTTGCAGAAACTGGTCGAGCTGTTCAATGGGTTTCATATTTGACTCTATAGTTTATTCAATGCGCTTTCTGTAGAGGGAACTTTCTAAAAAAAACAGCTTTGTAGTTAGAGAGCTTTGTAGTTAGAGAGCTTTCTGACTAAACAGCTTTGCACTTAACGCCCCACCGAACAATACCCCAATCAAGCCTCAGCAAGGTCGCCCAATGCATCTTTAAGCGGCTGCAAATGCTCGTCGAAGTGTTTCCAATAGGCTACGGCTGAAGTGTAGATCGGCTGCCTCACCTGTTCCGAGCTGGCAGTGTTTACCGCCCGATCAGTCTCGTGAAAACGCAGACACTGCTGTTCCATGGGCAGACCGCAGTAGTCCAGCAGCGCCTTCACATTGGTCTCGAGATCCGCCACCACTGACTCATAATTCACCGAATAAATTTTGTCGCCAAAAATAGCCTGCCAGTGGGCCATCAAACGATAGTAGTCCCGATAGTAGCGCCCCAAATCCTCTAGGTCATAAGTAAAGTTCTGACCCTCGGCCCAGAGCTGTTTAAAGCAGCCAAAGCAGTTGTCCATGGGGTTGCGCACTGTGTTGATGATTTTGGCATTGGGCATGGCCAATAAAATCAGACCCACATAGAGAAAATTATTGGGTAGCTTGTCGATAAAAAATGGCGCGTCGGTTTGACGGTGGCGTTTCGCCTGATCTAGAAACTGCTGGCCCAATAACGGCCACTGGCCCGCGTCTAACTGCGCTGCACCCAGAGGATAATTATCCTTACACAGTGGATTGGGTTTGCGATTTAAGCGCTGGGCCATCCAGGGAATATAGGGCAGCTCTCGAGTGCCTTCCACCCGAGAGTGGGAGGCTAAAATTTGTTCTTGCAGGGTCGAGCCAGAGCGCGGCAGGCCGAGGACAAAAATCGCCGAGCTGTCATCGACGCCGCTGTTGCGATGCTGTTGCAGCAATTCGGGAGTGAAGGTGGCAATAATCTGATCCACCTGGGCTGAAAAGTCATCGGCGCTCCAGATTGCCGATTTCTGCTTGACTCGATTTGCCGCCTGATAAGCATTAAACGCCAGGTCCCACTGCTGGCGATGCTCATAGGCTTTGCCCAGGGCGTAGTTAAAGTGCACCACATCTTTATCTTTGAGCTTTTTATCTCGAGCTAACAAGTCTTTGATGCTGACCACTTCCTCGTCGCTAAACCTGTAGGTTTTAAGGTTAGATAGCGACCAGGCGGCTTCGCCAAAGCTGCCGTCTAATTCCATACAGCGACGCAGACAGTGAATCGATTCATCCTGCCTGCCAAGGGTTTTTAGGGCACTGCCCTTTTGCGCCAGTGCGGCAATATTCTCTGGGTTCTGTTGCAAGACTGCATTGTACTGGCCTAGGGCATCGGCAAAGCGATTGTCCCGGGCATAAATACTGCCCAGTAACATCTGTGCTTCTTCCAGATGCGGCTCAATATCCAATACCTGCTGCACCGCTTCCTGAGCTTCAACCAGCTGATCCTGTCGTGCCAGTGAAGAGCTGAGCTTTAGCCACCATTTTGACTGCTCTGGCATTTTGCGTACCAGTGAGCGCGCCAGCTCTTCGGCCCAGCGGGCGCGACCGGTTTCCAGGGCACGGTTAATTAAAAATTCTTTGGCCCCCACATGCTCTGGGTCTGCCTGCAAAACCTCTCTGCACAGGGCCTCAGCTCTCTCAGCTGCTGTTTCCGGAGAAGCCTTATCCGTCCCAGCCGCAAGTCTGTAGGCTTCAACAACTTTATTCTTGAGTATTTGATGCTGCTGATTAACCTGCTCTACCGCCGCCGACTGATTAACTTTACCCTGCTGTTCAAGAACTTGAGCAAGTAGTTTGTTGGCGACTTTTAGAGTCGGATTAAGCTTTACTGCTCGCTGTAAAGATTGTTCGGCGGAGGGGTAATTTTCCAGGTCAAATTGCACTTTACCGAGATCTGCCCAGGCGTGGGCAAAATCATTGGCGATACTGAGGGCGGTTTTAAATCCGGCCTCGGCTCGCGCTAGCTCACCGCGCTTGTGCCAGACCTGGGCTTGGAGCCTCAGGGTATTCACTTCTCTCGGATTAATAGCCAACAGACGCTGACAGATAGACTCGCAACCCTCTAGATCGCCTTCGCGCAATGCCGCTAAAGCCTTAAAGAACTGTTTTTGCGGATCCATAAGCTGAACTCTGGGATGGGGTTATTATTTTTTACAGTCTACAAAAAAACAGCCGACAATGTCGGCTGTTTTTAGGTGGGTAGTAGCTGTAAATAGTACTGGTTAAAATTTATAACCTATATCCAATCCCACACGACGCGGCTCCGAGAAACCAAAGTAGTGGGGAGCAATAATGCCATCCGCCGGGGCAACGCCTTTGTAATAAAAGGTATCAAATACATTGTTGACCCAAACCGTCATGCTCCAGTTATCCGAGCTGTCATAGCCGACCCGCAGATTGCTCAGGGTAAACTCATCCAGCATGATCGGCTCTAGGGAAAAATCACCAAATCCTGGGCTGGCGCCCTGATGGAAGGTTTCCCAAGTGACACTGAGATCGCCACCGGTAACGGGTCGACTGTAAGTGGCCACCAGCGCGGCACTAAAATCAACCGTGCCCGGCAACATGGCACCGGTGCAATCGTCTTCACAAAAATCCGCAGAGAGGCTTGCATTGGGCTTGGTCAACTCAGAGTCAGCCCAGGCTAGACCCAGATAGATATCTAGGTTATCGGTGGGCAGGTAGCGCATATCCAACTCCAATCCAGAGCCTTCGGCATCACCCACATTGGCCACTGTGTAGCGGCCATCAACATAGTAGCCGGACTGCATGCCATCAAACTGGTAGCTGTACAGCGCCGCATTCAACTGCATCTGACCGTCTAAAAACTGACCCTTTAAGCCCAGTTCTAAACTGGTCACTTCTTCTTTATCAAAGCTGGCCAGTGAGGGATCAAAATCTAAGGCATCTTCACCGTCTAAATCATCCACCGTAATATCGTCGGCAAAGGACAGTTCCATGGTGTTAAAACCACCGGCCTTGTAGCCGGTTGAATAGCTGGCGTAAGTGGACACCTCATCGCTGAGCTGATAGTTCACCGCGGCGCGAACCGAGGTATTGGTCCACTGGTCATTGCCCTGAACAAAATCTGAGGTGAAGAATGGAAAGGTGTACCAGGTGGCATTGCGCTCTTCGCCGCCAAAGTTCTGGGCGAAATCGCGGTTATCTTCGGTATAGCGAGCGCCGAGGGTAAAGTCTAAGTCTTCAGTGGCATGGAAAGTGGCATCGCCGTAGAGGCCCCAGCCGTCATATTCCGCATCCACATCAACCGAATCGTTGCGCGTGCCAATACCGACAATCGGATCGTACTCATAGTATTCATAGAGTGTTGCACAATCGGTGATATCGTCATATTCGTAATAGGCGCCGTAAGCCGCACAAAAGGTATCTTCATCGAGGGTTTGATTGAAGCGCACCTTGAGTTCTTCTTTGTACCATGAGGCACCGACAAACCAGCTGACGCTGTCAGTCTCTTTGTTGATGCGGAACTCTTGACTGAAGTAATCCTGCTGTTGGATCTGGTTGTAGTTCGATAGGAAGCTAGCGCCGCCATCGAAGTCTTCCAGATAATAGTAGTTGTGACCGCGTAAACCAGTAGTTGAACTAAGGGTATAGTCATCACCCAAATCCACTTCCACATTTAGCGTGGCACCCCAGACTTCGCCTTCATCGATTAGATCGGCTGAGTTCACATCGGAGGAGAACTGATCTTCCTCAGCAGCGGTGCTGTAAAACGGCAGACCGGTTTCATCGGGATCAAAGGCTTGATAAAGAGTCGGTGGTCCCTGACGGTCTTCATACTCCAGCATCAGAGTGCTAGTAATCTCTTCATTCTCAAAGGCCAGGGTATAGCGCGCTGCGGTATTTTCTACACCGCCGGTCTGCTGACCATCATTGATATTAGTCACCCAGCCATCCTGCTGCTGGTGATAGACCGCCAAGCGACCACTAAATTGATCATTGATCGGCGTATTGACAACCGCCGTGACTTCGCCGTAACCATCTTGGCCAAGGCCAATATCGATGGATCCACCGGACTCACCCGTAGGCTTTGCCGTGGTAATGGAGATGGCACCAGAGGAGGCATTGCGGCCAAACAGAGTACCCTGCGGACCTTTGACCACTTCGACCATTTCAATATCAAAGAAGCTCGACACTGCACCACCGGTTCGGCCCAGATAGATGCCGTCTTGATAGAGACCAATGGAGGGCTCAGCGCCAACACCAAAATCATTGGTACTGATACCGCGAACATTCATCGAATCGAGAAAAGAGTCGTCTGTATCGCCGGATACACCAGGTGTTAACAGTGCCACCTGCTTAGCGTCAGAGATTTGCGCCTTATCCATAAAGCTGCCAGTAAATGCGGACACCGAAATAGGCACGTCCTGTAGCGACTGCTGGCGTTTTTGTGTGGTGACAATGATCTCTTCGATCTGTGCTGCGGACAGCTGTCCGGCACTCAAGGTCGCCGCGGCGATTGCCGCTGAAATCAAGGTTTTTCTAATGATGTGGTGCGTCATAGCAACTCTCCCAGTAAACATTATCGGCGATCTTTTCGCCTTGTTTGTTTTAAAATTGGTGATTGATAGTGGGTGGTTAAAATGGCTTACTTAATGTTTGATCCGCCTCGCCAAGCACCTTTATAACCGACTATGCAGCCGCTTGGTGAGGAACAAATTTACTCGGCAGTTATAGTCGAGAGTGAGTGTATAGCGTGACTTCTCTCCTCACCAGATTTTTTAACCGGCTACGGTGTTTGTTTTATACTGTCAAGACCACCACCAGTGGCTAACCACCCCTTTGGGTACCTGTGTGTCTTATCTTTCTATGGTCAGATAAAGCATCAGTTTCACCTGTTTGAAGACGCCCTAACCGGGTGAACTCCAATAATATGGCAACCGCGATTATCATGACTAAAAACCGAACTACACAGCAATGGCAAGAGCTCGACGCCCAGCGCCACCTGCACCCCTTTACCGACTTTAACCAATACGCGAGTAAGCCCGGGCGAATCATTAACCGCGCCGAGCATATCTACATCTATGACACCGACGACAATCAGATACTCGACGGCATGTCCGGCCTCTGGTGCTGTAGTCTCGGTTACAGCCAGCCGGTCATTGCCGAGGCGGTAAGCCGCCAATTTGAGCAGCTGCCCTACTACAACAATTTCTTTCAGTGCAGCAATGCGCCGGCGGTTGAGCTGGCTGAGCGGCTGGTGGATATGGCTCCCGAGCGCTTTACCCATGTGTTTTTCACCAACTCCGGTTCCGAAGCCAATGACACCAATATTCGTCTGGTGCGGCGCTACTGGGATCTGCAAGACAAGCCCAACAAGCGGATTATTATCTCGCGACAGAATGCCTATCACGGCAGTACCATCGCCTCGGCCAGCTTGGGTGGTTTTGGCTTTGTCCATCAGCAGTTTGAAACCCTGCCCTATGTTGAGCATATAGTGGACCCCAACTGGTTTGTGAATGGCGGTGATCTCAGCCCTGAAGAGTTTGGCCTGCAAGCGGCCAGAGCGCTGGAAGAAAAGATCGACGAGATTGGCGAAGACAATATTGCCGCCTTTATTGCTGAGCCAATTCAGGGTGCTGGTGGCGTAATCGTGCCTCCCGACAGCTACTGGCCCGAGGTCAGTCGGATTCTTAAGGCGCGGGATATTCTGTTTATCAGCGATGAAGTGATCTGTGGTTTTGGTCGCACTGGCGCGCTATTTGGAAGCCAGACTCTGGGCACCGAACCGGATTTAATCACCTTTGCCAAAGCTGTGACCAATGGCTTTCAGCCACTGGGCGGCGTTTTAGTCAGCGATAAAGTTGCCAGCGTGATCACCGCCAAGGGCGGCGAGTTTGCCCATGGATTTACCTATTCCGGACATCCGATTGCCTGTGCCGCGGCCATGGCCACTTTGGACATTATGCAGTCCGAGAATATTTTCGACCGGGTTCGCGACCATGCTGCACCCTATATGCAAAAGCGCTGGGCGGAGCTGGGGCAGCATCCGATTGTCGGGCATACTCGTGGATTGGGTATGTTTGGCTCCATGGAGTTGGTGCGCAATAAAGCCACTCGGGAACGCTTGGCGCCAGATCAGGTGTCCGGTGGTATTTGTCGCGATATAGCTCTGGAGAACGGTTTGGTAATGCGCGCCGTGGGTGACTCGATGATTATTTCGCCACCGCTGATCTGTACTCATGGCGAGATCGATATGCTGATTGAGCGCGCCACCCAGGCACTGGATAAGACTGCCGAAGCGTTTTCTCTCTAGCAAAGGTTTTTTCCACAAAAAAACTCCGGTAGAAAGCCGATTAAGTCATCTACTGCTGTTGAGAAAGGTAGATAGATAGTAGCAGTGCTGGTAAGTTACACGCCATCGGCACAAACCGATTTATCTAGCCCCAATAAAAATAATAACTGAGATACCTATGAGCAGCAGACCCCTGGTAAAACCCAGTCTTGTGGACGCCCTTATTCCGGTCATTCTATTGATCGCCATGCTCGCTGGCACCGTCTATGTCTTCGGCCTCGACTCCTCTGGCCCCAATCAGGTGGCGCTGTTTTTAGCCGCCGCCGTGGCCGCGGTTATCGGCATTAAAAACGGATTGACCTGGAAGCAGATCGAACAGGGCATGATCGACACCATTACTGTGTCTCTGCCAGCGATTCTGATTCTGTTTATGGTGGGCGCCCTGATCGGCAGCTGGATCCTCGCTGGCACTGTGCCCAGCATGATCTATTACGGCGTCGAGATTATGTCCCCGGACTACTTCTACATGACCTGCTGTCTGGTCTGCGCCCTGATCGGCTTTAGTGTTGGTAGCTCATGGACAGTGGCTGGCACCCTGGGCATCGGTTTTATGGGCATAGCAGCGGCGCTGGATCTGTCGTTGCCCATCAGTGCCGGGGCGATTATTTCCGGCGCCTATTTTGGCGATAAATTATCGCCTCTCTCGGATACCACCAACCTGGCCGCGGCGGTCACCAACAGCGATTTGTTTGACCATATTGAACATATGCTCTGGACCACGGTGCCCAGTTTTGTGATTACCCTGGGACTGTTTTTTATGCTCGGCATGGGCAGCGACATCAATGTCAAAGTCGACGATATCGAAATTCTCCAAGCGGCAATGCAAGATGCATTCTTGGTTAACCCATTAATGCTCACCCCTCTGGTACTGCTATTAGTCATGGCGATAATGCGCAAGCCCGCCCTCTCGACGCTGATCTGTGGCGTGGTGGCTGGCTGTATCTTTGCCGTGATATTCCAGTGGGACGCAGTGATTACTCTGGCGGCAGACGCCAGCTTAAGCAGCTCGGCGGCAATCTTTAAAGGTCTGTTTACGGCGATGTTTTTAGGCTTTAATTCGGTGAGTGGCAATGAGTCCATGGACGCGCTGCTGTCTAAGGGCGGCATGGAAAGTATGCTGCTGACCATTGGCCTGATTATCAATGCCATGGGTTTTGGTGGCGCTATGGCCCGCACCGGTCTGCTGGAACGCATAGTGGAAGCGGCACTGAGCCGAGTAAAATCGGCTGGCGGCCTGATCAACACCACCATCGCCACCTGTATAGGCACCAATATTCTCGCCGCCGATCAGTATCTGTCGATTGTGATTCCCGGGCAGATGTTTTCCGAGGCCTACAAGCGCCGCAATCTGCGCGCCGTTAATCTATCCCGAACTCTGGAAGACTCAGGCACCCTCACTTCGGTGCTGGTGCCCTGGAATACCTGTGGTGCCTTTATGTCGGCAACACTTGGGGTCAGTACGTTTTACTATGCGCCCTATGCCTTCTTTAATATCTTCTGCCCGCTGATTGCGATAATTTATGGCTTTTATCAGATTAAGTTGCCTTTGATCAACGAGTCAGAGGGCAGGGTACAAAACAGCGACTAAGCTATTTTGATGAATCACCTAAAAAGAGTTATATCAATAAAATATGTTGCCAAGCACTGACAGATTAATAACCCAATTGGTCATGGCCAGTGCATTTGTTGCCCTGTCGACATTGGCCCATGCCCGAATAGATAATCAATTAGATAGCCAAATAGATAGTCAAATAAATAGCCAAATAGATGAACAGCAAAATGGCCAATTCAATGGCCAGCTGGCCATGGAGCATATTGCCCAGCAGGTCAGCTTTGGTCCGCGCACAGCAGACTACTCCGGCAAGCAAAAAACCCTGAACTATATTCAGCAGCTACTCCAGCCCGAGGCCGACCAGCTGGTGGTACAGCCATTTCAGGCCCATGGCCTGTCGGGGAATAATCTCTGGGCGAGCTTTTATGCCGCCGACCCGAAGCAGAGAAGTCAGCCGAGAATTATGCTCGCCGCCCACTGGGATACTCGGCCTATTGCCGAGCGCGACAAACTGCCAGCCAATCGCGCGCAACCGGTTACCGGTGCCAATGACGGTGCCTCCGGGGTCGCAGTATTACTGGAGATGGCGCGGCTGCTAAGCAGTCAACGTGCCCCGGTCACCGTTGATCTGGTGTTTTTAGATCTCGAGGATATGGGCAATATAGATGGCCTGCCCTTCTCTATCGGCGCCACTGAGTTTGTTCACCAAAATCGCTTCTATCGCCCCACTGCTGGTGTGTTGGTGGATATGGTCTGTGACCGGGATCTGGTAATTCCCCAAGAACGCTTCTCTCGAGACGGCGCCGCGGATTTACAGGATCAGATCTGGCAGATTGCCCGATCTCAGGGCGCCGAGGTGTTTAAGGATCGCGCAGGCGCTTATATAGAAGACGATCACTTGCCTTTTTTACGCGCCGGTCTGAAGGTTATCAACCTGATCCACTGGCCATTCCCCCAGTCCTGGCATACCAGCGGTGATACTATCGACCGCTGCAGTGCCGACAGCTTGCAACAGGTGGGCAGGGTTATTTCAGAATTTATTTATCTTCAACGAGAACCGCTATGAAAAACTTATCCATACCGCCACTGGCCTTTTTTTCCAGCGCCTTTTCTGCTGGTGCACTTTTTTTAGTTCTGGGTATAACAGTTATCAGCTCATCAGCTAGTGCTCTCACCAATGAGGAACTTGCCCGCTCCGTAACCCGCGATTACGACGATCGTCTCGGGGCGCTATTTACCCATTTTCACCGCAATCCCGAACTCAGTTTTATGGAGACAAAAACCGCCAAAAAACTCGCCGATGAACTGCGTAAGAGCGGCTTTAAGGTCACTGAAAAAGTCGGCGGCACCGGTGTCGTGGCCATACTCAAAAACGGTAAGGGGCCACTGGTGATGATGCGCGCCGATATGGATGGCCTGCCGGTAAAAGAAAAGTCAGGCTTGGAGTATGCCTCCACCGCGACCCAAACAGACCCTATCACCGGCAACCAGGTGCCAGTGATGCACGCCTGTGGTCACGATGTGCATATCACCAGTTTGATCGGCACCGCGCGGCAGATGTCAGCGCGCAGGGATAAGTGGTCCGGTACTTTGATGCTGATTGGGCAACCCGCCGAGGAGCGTATTCGCGGCGCCAAAGCGATGATGGATGACAATCTCTGGGCGCGCTTTGGCCAACCTGATTATGCCCTGGCCTTTCATGTCGGCGCCGGACTCCCTGCGGGCCTGATCAATGTGCAAGAGGGTTCACCCTTTGCTGGATCCGACAGTCTGGATATTATTATTCACGGTGTTGGCGCTCACGGCGCATCTCCCCATGCCGGCAAGGATCCGATTCTGCTGGGCAGCCAGATTGTTGTGGCGCTGCAAACTTTGGTATCAAGAGAGCTGGCCCCTCGAGAGCCTGGCGTGGTGACAGTGGGATCCTTTCACGGCGGCACCAAACACAATATTATTTCCGATCGCGCAGTGCTACAGCTCACCGTACGCAACACCAATCTCGAAACCCGCGACCTACTCTTAAAAGGGATTAAACGCATCGCCGAAAATCTCGGTCGTGCCGCAGGTCTTCCGGAAGATAAGTTACCCGAAGTGATCTACTCAAAATCCTCGACCCCACCGACCATCAATAATGCCCCACTAGTACAACGTCTTAAGGCGGTATGGCAGGCAGGATTGGGAGAGCGTCAGGTTGTTTCAATTTCATCCAAAGGTATGGGCGCGGAGGACTTTCCTTACTTCACCACAGAACCCGCCATTCCCAGTGTCTACTTTACTGTGGGCGGCACCAGTGCTGTAGATTACAAAGCGGCAGCAGCCGGTGGGCCGCCGATTGCCTCTCACCACAGTCCACTGTTTCGAATCGATCCACAGCCAGCGGTCATCCGCGGAGTGCAGGCAACGGTTTTGGCTTTAATGGATTTGATGCCCGCTGCTGACTGACCCAATGGATGGGTCAGCTATATAAGATGCCGGTAACTGGCTAGGCTAGATAGCCGCCTTTAAGGATGACAGGCAGTAATCAATATTCGCCTGCTTGCTGGCGTGACCCATCAGGCCAATGCGCCAGACTTTGCCTGCAAGTGCGCCTAGGCCTGCGCCAATTTCCAAATTGTACTCATTCAATAGCTGGCTGCGCACCGCCGCATCATCGACGCCTTCGGGAATAAATACGGTATTCAATTGGGGCAGACGATCCGCCTCGGCAACCAAAAACGAAATACCCATCTGCTCTAAGCCATCGCGCAATAGCAGGTGATTGCTGTGATGACGCTGCCAGGCATTTTCCAACCCTTCATCCTGAACCATCACCAGAGACTCATGCAGACCGTAGAGACAGTTAACCGGTGCCGTGTGGTGATAGGCGCGCTTGCCCTCGCCACCCCAGTAACCCATGACCAAGTTGAGATCGAGGAACCAGCTCTGCACCTTGGACTGACGCTTGCTGATCTTTTCTGCGGCACGGGGGCTAAAACTCACCGGTGATAGACCGGGAGACGCCGAGAGACATTTTTGTGAGCCGGAGTAAATGGCATCAATCTGCCATTCGTCGACTTTTAGTGGTGTGCCGGCGAGAGATGTCACCGCATCCACAATCGCCAGACAGTCATATTTATGAGCCAATTCAACCAAGGTCTTGGCATCGGATTGAGCACCAGTGGAAGTCTCGGCGTGAACAAAAGCCACCAATACCGCATCCGGATTTTGCACCAACGCCTCTTCGAGTTTTTGTGCATCGACCGCCTGGCCCCAGTCATCCTGAACCATTACCGCAATGCCACCACAGCGCTCGACATTCTCTTTCATGCGGCCACCAAAGACGCCGTTCTGACAGACAATCACCTTGTCGCCCGGCTCCACCAAATTGGCGAAACAACATTCCATACCCGCAGAACCCGGGGCCGATACCGCAAAGGTGAGTTCGTTTTGAGTTTGGAATGCATACTGGAGCAGGGTTTTCACTTCATCCATCATGCTGATAAAGCTTGGATCCAGATGCCCTACTGTCGGCCTAGCCATGGCGGCTAATACCCGCTCACTGACATCGGAGGGGCCGGGACCCATAAGCATGCGACGGGGGGGATGAAATGAACTGATACTCATTGTGCCTTCCTTTATAAACGGTTTTTTTAAAAATAATAAGTGTTTAACCACAGATCCCAATCAGTCGCTGTCCGCGACTATGCCTGTGGTTTTTAGATGTTTGATCTGAGCGCTATCCAGACCCAGCCCTTCGAGAATCTCATCGGTGTGGCTGGCAATTTCCGGGCCGGGCCAATCAGTGCCGCCAGGGGTGTTACCTAATTTCGGCATCATCGCGGGAATTCTAAGCGGCTCACCATTGATCTCCACCTGCTCAAATAATCCTCGCGCCTGAAAATGACGGTCTTCCATCATATCCGCAACGCTGTAGACCGGACCGCAGGGCACGCGGTGCTCTTCAAGAGTCGCCATCACATCCGCCAGAGGTAGACTGGCGCACCAGTTTTTAAGCACCAGATCAATCTCTGCCTCGTGTACCACACGCTTGGAATTGGTTGAGTATTTGTCGTCGGTACCCATTTCGCTGTGACCCACAGCAGTCATCAAACGGGCATAGATAGAATCGCCATTGCCACCAATCACGACAAATTTGCCATCGGCACAGCCGTAGGTGTTGGTCGGGACTATACCGGTCACTGTAGTGCCGGAGGGCTCGCGGATAACACCGGCACCGTCGTATTCGGGAACCACTGCCTCGAGCAGATTGAACATGGATTCATAGAGAGCCACATCCACTACCTGACCGCCGTCGCCGCGATCCCGGGAGCGCAGTGCCATCAAAATACCCAGCACCGCATGCAATCCAGAGATAGTATCCCCGAGGCTTAGGTTGGGTCGCACTGGCGCTTCGCCGGGGTAGCCGTTCACATAGCGGAAACCACTGATGGCTTCGCAAGCTGAAGCAAAACCCGGTTTCACGGAATAGGGTCCGGTTTGTCCATAGCCTGAAATACGCGCGTAAATAAGATCCGGGTTGTCGGCGCGCATAGACTCGGGATCCAGTCCCCAGCCCTCGAGCACACCGGGACGAAAGTTTTCCACCACTATGTCGGCGGTTTTTAATAGCTGCTTAACCAGATCGCGTCCTTCGGGAGTTTTTAAATCCAGCGAGATGCATTTTTTATTCCGCGCCAGGCTGCGCCACCAGAGTGATGTGCCGTCTTTGACCTCCCGCCAATTGCGAATCGGATCACCGCCTGGGGGCTCAATTTTTATCACCTCAGCGCCGAAATACCCTAGCATACAACCGGCAAATGGCCCGGCCAGCAGCTGGCCCAACTCAATGACTCGCAATCCTTCTAGTGCTTTACTCATTTTTATCCTTTCTATTTTTTCTATTCATTCTATATTTAAAGGGAGAAACTCTAACCATGCCATGAATTTTTCTGCATTCGTGTATAGACTGTAATGAGGTGCCGAAGCATAACAGAACAATAATGGCGTCAATAACAGCGCAACTCATAGTGGATATCACTGACAGGCACTGTATCGCTGATGGCTGGTAACTAATAGCCTTTAACCTACAAGCCTTTAA
>CAJQKW010000050.1 GCA_905478975.1 uncultured Pseudomonadales bacterium
AGAGCCCGTTAATAAGAGCCCGTTAATATTTAATCCTACAGGTACGTTAAGTGAAAACAACCTATAAAAACATCTATCAACTTGCGGCCAAAAACCGTGGTGGTGTTGAGCATTTAGAAGCCAGTTTGCCACGTCCGAAAACTGCTGCGCAATTGGCGGCGCAAACCGACGATCGCTACCTGTCGATGATGACCCGCTGCGTTTTCCGCGCCGGTTTTGTGTGGCGGGTGATCGATAATAAATGGCCCGGTTTTGAAGAGGCTTTCTCGAATTTTAATCCCCTCGCCATTGCTCACTACAGTGATGAAAAGCTTGAAGAGCTGGGTAAAGATACCCGGATCGTGCGTAACTTCACCAAGATCCTGTCGGTGCGGCACAATGCGACCTATGTATTGGACAAACAGCACAGCCACGGCAGCTTCGGCAAATTTGTTGCTGAGTGGCCCGAGACTGATATTGTCGGTCTGTGGTTAGAGTTGAAGAAAAATGGCTCGCGACTGGGGGGCAACTCGGGACCGGGTATGTTGCGCAGTATGGGCAAGGATACTTTTCTGCTCACCAAAGATGTTAGTGATGCATTGGTCAATCAAGGGCTGATGAAAAAGTTCAGTCCTACAGCGCAGAGAGATCTGCGGCTGGTGGAGCAGGTGTTTGCCGATCTTCGCGAGCAGTCCGGGCGCTCCCTGTGCGAGTTGAGTCGGATTCTCGCGTTTACTGTTTGATAGATAGAGAGTCTAACCAGCAGTGAGTTAATGACCTATCTCAAGTGAGTGTGAGTTTTATCGCGGCTTGAAGGGAAATCTCTACAGCGAATGTATCTTGCTCAATCGCGGTGCTATGATGCCCGCGTTATCCTAAGGGGCGGCCAGATTTACTGGCCTGAGAAGTACCCTTTGAACCTGATCCGGATTATGCCGGCGTAGGAATAGGAGTTTTTGATTGTCACCTTTCTTCGTCATTTGTTTCCGGGTCTCCTTAACTTTTAATTCTGTTACTGAGGCTCTTATGAACCGCTCTAAAATAATTATCCCGTTTTTTTCTTTGCTTACTGCCGCTTTGCTGGCCCTTTCCATATCTGTAATTGCCGATCCTGCAATAGACTCTGCAATAGAACCTGTAATAGATTCTGCGATAGATAGCGCAATTGAAGAGATTATTGTCACCTCTGACTTTCGCGATAGCGCACTGCTAAAAACCCCAGCTAGCGTCACTGTTATTAGTAGTGCAGCCATCGCCCAACGTCAGGCGCGGCATCTCGAGCAGGTGCTCAATTTAGCGCCCAATGTTAATTTTTCCAGTGGTGCTTCCCGGGGCCGCTTTATCCAGATTCGCGGTATCGGCGAGCGCAGTCAGTTTATCGAGCCATTGAATCCCTCCGTGGGAACCCTGGTTGACGGTATTGATTTTACCGGTATTGCCGGTGCCGCCACCACTATGGATATAGCGCAGATCGAGATACTGCGTGGCCCTCAGGGTACGCTCTACGGTGCCAATGCACTGGCGGGTCTGATTAATCTTAGATCCAATCAGCCCAGCGAACAGCTCCAGGGCAATATGCATGTCTCTGTCGGCGATTACGATACGCGCACGGTGAGTGCCGCAGTAGGCGGCCCGGTTAGTGAATCTCTGGGTTACCGAGTTGCCGTGCAACAGCACAATAGCGACGGCTATATAGAGAACGACTTTCTCAAGCGCGACGACACCAATAGCATTGACGAACTCAGTCTTCGTACGATTTTAGATTGGCAGGCCAGTGATGACTTGGATCTAAAACTGACCCTATTCCATGTTGATGCCGACAATGGCTACGATGGCTTTTCACTGGACAACACGCGCCATACTCTCTCAGATACGCCTGGCCAGGATCGCCATAAAGCCACGGCTGTAGCCGTGGAGAGCAGCTGGCAGGGTGCCGAGAATTTCAAAGTGATTGGCTTGGTGAGTTTTGCCGACAATGATCTCGAATACGGTTATGACGAGGACTGGGCGTTTCCCGATATCTGCACTGGCGAGCCCTGTGAAGGCTGGGAGTACAACTCGGCGGATAACTATGCTCGCGAGCGTGACAATGCCAGTGTCGATATCAAGCTGGTATCCACCCCAGAAGCACGAATTTTAAACGACAGTTCAGATTGGGTGGTGGGTGTTTACTGGCGCGATCAGGATGAACAGTTGTTGCGTCAATACACTTATGCCGCGGCTGATTTCACCAGTGACTTTGAGACTACCAACAAGGCTCTTTACACACAGCTGGATACACAGCTCTCCGACTCGCTGACCTTGATCAGCGGTCTGCGCCTTGAAAACCGTGAGGCAACTTATCGCGATAGCGACTTGGTTGCACACAGCGTCGACGAAAATCTCTGGGGTGGGCGTCTTGCTCTGCAATACCAGATCACTGCCAATCAAATGGTTTATGGCTTGGTTTCACGTGGCTATAAAGCGGGTGGTGTGAACAGTGACTCCTCCCTGGCCGCTGAAGATCGCGAGTTTGATACTGAGTTGATGTGGAACTTTGAGACAGGTATTAAAGGTCGTTGGTTGGATGATCGTCTGCAAACTCAGGTGGCCGCTTTCTATCAAAAGCGCGACGATATTCAAATTAAGCAGTCTTTGGTTCAGTCGCGAGATGATAGCAATGCTCCGGATTTCACCGATTACTTTGGCAATGCGGCCAGTGGTGCTAACTATGGTGTAGAAGTGGAATTTAATTGGCTGGCAACAGAGTCTCTGGCCTGGTTTGGCAGCCTTGGTTTACTCTCGGCTGATTACGATATTCCCCTTTCCATAGATCTTGATAGCCGCCAGCAGGCCCATGCACCAGACTATCAGTTTGCTCTGGGTGGCAGCTATCAGGTCAATGACAGTCTTTCTGTCAGTATTGATGTGGAAGGCAAAGATAAGTTTTATCTATCTTCAAGCCATAACGAACAGAGCCAGTCCTACGAACTAATCAATGCCCGGATAAACTATGCACTGGCTGGTTGGGAGCTGTCACTCTGGGGTCGCAACCTGACCAATAAAGATGTGATTGTGCGTGGTTTCGGCGGCTTTGGTAATGACCCGCGTAAGTTTTATGCAACCGAAGCTTACTATCAATTTGGCGAGCCGCGCATGTTTGGTGTTAGCGGCCAATACGATTTTTAAAACAGCAGCGTAAAAAGGAGCTTTATTATGCAAGTGACAATCGATATCAGTATGTACCCCAACCGGGAGGATTTTATTCCTCCCATCGATGGGTTTATTGAGAAAATTAATCAGTTTGATAATCTGAAGATCACCACGTTCCCTACCAGTACGGTGGTGCAGGGTGAATATAAGCATGCTATGCACGCGGTGCAGGAAACCATCGCCGCCTGCTATGTAGAGTTTACTATGGCAGTTTATGTGGCCAAAATTATTCCCGGTTACGAGGCACTTTAGATAATGTTTGATTGGGTCAATCTTGAGACTCTGGCGGTAGCCTTAGCTATCGCCTATCTTGTGCTCGCCATCAAAGAGAGCAGCCTCTGCTGGTACTGTGCTTTTTTCAGCACTGCAATCTATGTGTGGATTTTTGGTGATGTCAGTCTCTATATGGAGTCGGCCCTGAATGTTTATTATATGGCGATGGCAGTCTATGGCTGGTATCAGTGGCAGCGCGGCGGTGAGCAGAATAGCGGCCTGAATATTTCACGCTGGAACCGCAGTCAGCACCTCCGGGCCATATTGTTGATTGCTGTGGCCACGGCTGTCTCGGGCTATTTGCTCGATACCAATAGCGACGCGCGGCTGCCCTATCTGGATTCTTTCACCACCTGGGCAGCGGTGTTGACCACGGTCATGGTGGCGCGTAAAGTCATCGACAATTGGCTCTATTGGATGGTTATCAACAGCGCCTCAATTTATCTTTTCTTGGATCGTGAACTCTATCAAACTACAGGGCTCTTAGTGCTCTATATTGTGCTCTCGGTAATGGGTTACCGGTTCTGGCTCAAGAGTTTGCAAGAGCAAAGTCTTGGCGCAAATCCACTTGTTGATGAGGTTAAGCCCTCTGTCTATGCAACTGCTTCAGAAAACTCTCGCTAACTGGCGTCAGTGGAACACTGGGGGCGGTGTTTTAAGTGCTCAGCCAACTGTGCTCCGGGAGCTAATTGGCGGGCGCACCAACCGCTCGTTTTTGGTGGCCAGTGCTGAGTTTAAGGCGGTGGTGAGAATTAACGCGGTGAATGGCGCGAGTTTGGGCATTGATCGCCAGCGGGAAGGATTAATCCTCGAACTGTTACAGCCAACTGGCGCTGTACCAAAAGTACTTTTCCAAACCGATAAAGTGCTGGTGAGTGTGTTCCATGAAGGCCGACCCTGGAGTGAAGAGGACAGCCGCAATACTGAGCAAGCGGCTGCGCTCCATCGCCTGTTGCAACGGGTTCAGGCGGTTAAGGTACCCCAGTTACAGCGGCGCAATTATGTGCAGTATTGTCAGGCGTATATTGATCAGCTGGGCAGTGCCTTTGCTGTTGAGGGTCTTCAACAAACCATACTCACCGCCGCTGCGGCGATTGATTTAGCAGACTGGCCTGGGGTTATCTGCCACCATGATCTGGTGCCTGAAAATATTCTGGTTACGGATGATGGGCTTATTGTTATCGACTGGGAATATGCCGCCCTCGGTCATCCGGCACTGGATGCCCTGCGTTTCCATGGAACCGATCAGCCGTCCAATTACGTACACATAGGGATGGATCCCGAGAGATTAACTGAGAGTTTAAAACCGCTGGCAATTTTACTTCGCGGCATGGATGATCTCTGGTCACTGGTACAAACCGAATTTTCTGAGGAAGTCTATGAGCAAGGCACTTAATCCGCTGTCGGCGGAAGAGAAGTATGTTATCCAAGACAAGGGCACCGAACGACCCTTTGTTGGCGAGTACACTGACACCACCGATGGCGGCCTGTATATCTGTAAACAGTGCGATGCGCCGTTGTATAGCTCCGAGCACAAATTCCCCTCACACTGCGGCTGGCCGAGTTTTGATGATGAGATCGCCGGTGCGGTGCGCCGGGAAGTCGACAGTGATGGCCAGCGCACGGAAATTCTCTGCGCTGCCTGCGACGGGCATCTAGGCCATGTGTTTGCGGGTGAAGGTTACACAGCGAAGAATATTCGCCACTGCGTGAATTCTATTTCGATGAAGTTTATTGCTCGCTAAGATTCGTTTTTAGTTGGACTCAAACAGGGCTTTTTAATAGAGCCATAATTAGCCCTGTACTTGCCACTACCTGGTATATTCCCTAGTACTCTTTTCACCTTCCTCCTTACCACAGCCTAGCCCGTCGACATAGCATTTAAGGCGGTTTTCCTGTAAGATGCGCGCCATTCAAAGGGGCCACTCAATTTCGAGCTACGCCCATTCGCAAAAAGACACCTTATGACCACCTTTAAAGACCTGGGCCTATCAGCCCCGATTCTCAAAGCCGTTACTGCGCAGGGCTACGACACACCTTCTCCGATTCAGGAGAAAGCCATACCGGCAGTCCTCGATGGGCGGGATGTGATGGCCGCGGCGCAAACCGGTACCGGAAAAACGGCAGGCTTTACCCTGCCAATACTGCAAATTCTTAGCGCGGGTAAACGTGCCCAGCCCAATCAGGCTCGCACCTTGATCCTGACGCCCACCCGTGAACTAGCGGCTCAGGTAGGGGAGAGCGTCGCGCTCTATGGCAAGCATATGTCGCTATCCTCAGCAGTGGTTTTTGGTGGTGTCAAAATTAATCCGCAGATGATGAAGCTGCGTCGCGGTGTCGATGTATTAGTTGCCACTCCCGGTCGTCTGATGGACCTCTATAGCCAAGGTGCAGTGAAGTTTACTCACCTTGAAGTGTTGGTGTTGGACGAAGCCGATCGCATGTTGGATATGGGTTTTATCCACGATATTAAGCGTATTATCAGTTTGCTGCCTAGGCGTCGCCAGAACCTTATGTTCTCGGCAACCTTCTCCGACGATATTCGCAAACTGGCCAAAGGGCTGGTGCACAATCCACTCGAAATTTCGGTCACGCCGCGCAATGCCACGGCGCCCACAGTGACTCAGTCGGTTTACACCGTCGACAAAAAACAAAAAGCCGCTGTGTTGACGCGTTTGATTCACGACAACAGCTGGGGCCAGGCACTGGTTTTCACCAAGACCAAGCACGGCGCCAACAAGCTTACTAAGCACCTTGAAGCGGAGGGCATTGTTGCCTCAGCAATTCACGGTAATAAAAGTCAGGGTGCACGAACTAAGGCATTGGCCGGTTTTAAAGCTGGCGAGGTTCGTATTCTGGTGGCGACTGATATCGCCGCCCGCGGTTTGGATATCGAGCAGCTGCCTCAGGTGGTTAACTTTGATCTGCCCAATGTTGCCGAAGACTATGTTCACCGTATCGGTCGAACCGGTCGCGCAGGCTCTACAGGGACTGCAATTTCCTTGGTCAGTGCCGATGAAGTGGATCTGCTCTCGGATATTGAGCGCCTGACGCAGAAACTGCTGCCCCGTGAAGTGATGGATGGCTTTGAGCCGAAGCACGATGTGCCAGAAACTTTTCTCGATCGACCGGTTAGGACCAAAAAACAGCGCAAGGCGTTGAACAGCGAAACCAATAGTCGTGGCAAGAGCAAGCCGGATCCAAGAGTTAAGCGCAGCAGCACCTATTCTCATGGCCCTAAGCCCGGTGCCAAGCACAAAACTGGTGGTGGCTCTCATGCTGGACAGCGTGAAGGCGCTCGAGATGGTAACCGAGATACTGCTCGTGACGGCAACAGAGACGGCAATCGCGCTCGCAGTGAAGGGCGCCCAGCTCCTCAGGGTGGTCGCGCTAGTGGTCCCTACGCAAAAAGCCCCGGCTCTAACGGTGGCGGCGCGCGCAATAGCAGTGGCGGTGCCGGAAATCGCAGCGGCAATAGCAGTGCAAGGCCTGCGCCGCGGGGTGATGCGCCACGTGGTAATAGTCGTCCGCAACAGCGAAGCCCAAGGGGCTAAGCTTTTTTGAATTAGAAAACCTCTATCCTATCCGCAACGGTTAATAAGTGATTATTAGTCGCTGCGGATTTATTTGTCACAGCAATTGAGTATTAAAATGTTTGAGCTTCGCGCCAGTCGAGTTATCTCTTATAGAAACGATCTATTATCCGGTCTCACCGTAGCCTTGGCCCTAGTGCCAGAGGCAGTGGCCTTTGCCTTTGTCGCCGGTGTTGATCCTCTAGTCGGTCTCTACGCCGCCTTTATGGTGGGCCTGATCACTGCCTGTATTGGCGGTCGTCCTGGCATGATCTCCGGTGCCACCGGTGCGCTGGCTGTGGTGATGGTGACGCTGGTTGCCGACCATGGTGTCCAGTATCTGTTTATGACTGTGGTGCTGATGGGCTTTTTGCAGATTCTTGCCGGTGTATTCAAACTCGGCAAGTTTATTCGTATGGTGCCGCACCCGGTTATGCTGGGTTTTGTTAATGGCCTGGCGATTGTGATTTTCCTCGCCCAGCTGAGCCAGTTTGGCGTCGCCGGCGAGTCAGGTTGGCTTGAGGGGACCAGCATGCAGGGGTCGATTATCGATGTTGCCTGGATGACTGGCGAAGCGCTCTATACCCTGCTGGGTTTAGTGGTCTTGACCATGGCAATTATTCACTTGCTGCCACGCTTTACCAAAGCACTGCCTTCATCACTGGTGGCGATTGTCACGGTGACGCTGATCGTGATGTATTTCGATGTCGATACCAAAGTGGTTGGCGATGTCGCCTCCATTGCTGGCGGACTGCCGAGCTTCGGTATCCCAACGGTGCCGTTTACCTTTGAAACCCTGTTTATTATTCTGCCCTATGCGATTATTTTGGCGGCTATTGGCCTGATCGAATCACTGCTGACGTTGCGCCTGATTGACGAGATCACCGAAACCCGCGGACAGGGTAATCGCGAATGTATCGGCCAGGGTGTTGCCAATACAGTCACTGGATTATTTGGCGGTATGGGCGGTTGCGCGATGATTGGCCAGAGTATGATCAATGTGAACTCTGGTGGACGCGGGCGTCTATCCGGTATTACTGCGGCTGTTTCTCTGTTGCTGTTTATTCTGGTGGGCTCTGCTCTAATCGAGATTATTCCATTGGCCGCTCTGATCGGCGTGATGTTTATCGTTGTGATCGGCACTTTTGAATGGAGTAGTTTCCGTATTATGGGCAAGATACCCCGCAGCGATGCATTGATTCTAGTATTAGTTTCTGGGGTTACCGTGGTTACGGATCTGGCTGTCGCCGTAGTGGTTGGCGTAATCGTCTCTGCCTTGGTATTTGCCTGGGAACATGCGAAATTTATCCGTATCGAAGCTCGCGAAGATCACAAAGGTTCGACAGTTTATGCCGTTACCGGTCCGCTGTTCTTTGGTTCAGTAACCTCATTTCTCGATCGCTTTGATCCTAAACAAGACAATGATGATGTGGTAATTGATTTCGCCCGTTCACGAGTGGCTGATCACTCTGGTCTGGAAGCCATTGATACCTTAGCCGATCGCTATTTGAGTGCCGGTAAGACTCTGCACCTAGTTCACCTCAGCGACGAGTGCCGCAAGCTATTGAAGAAAGCCGGCAATATGGTTGAGGTCAATGTGATCGAAGATCCCAAGTACTTTGTTGCTGAAGATTCTCTTGGCTAGACGGCTAGATGGCTGGATGGCTGGATAGCGAGTTAGTAGAGGTTCTTTTGGCCGATAGACATAGGTCAATTGAATCTCAGCTAAGTTGCAGCTGATAAAGATTATCAGGGCCAATATGCTAACCTCTAGCTAACCAAAGCTAGAGGAGATCATCGTGAATACTGTTTTATCTGTCGTCTTTTTGCTTGTTGCCCTCGGAATGCTGTGCCGACCACTGGTCAGCAGTTTTGCTCAGCGCTTATTATCCATGCCATCCTGGCGTCCCTTTGTCTGGACCAATCTTGCCATCGGCATCAGCCTGATTCTCTGGAGTATTTCAGTCCCGGACTGGTCACAGCAGATCGAGTGGGTAGTACTGTTTATTATTGGTGCTATGGGCGTACTGAAAGGTCTCAGTCTCTGGGCTGTGCCTGACTGGTCAAGATCGCTTGCGGAAAAGTTTCTCGCCAACTACTGGCGCTTTGCACTGCCCCTGTCGTTATTCTATTTCCTGCTGTCGCTGGTTATTTTTTGCCTTGATTAGATTGAGCGATAATGAAACCTAAGGGCTGGTGACCACCAGATAACAGACCAACTCTTTTTTACCGCAATTCTCAATGGCATGGGATAGATCGGCGCGATAGTGCGCCGAGTCACCTTGGCCCAGTTCAGTACAGTTATCTCCCGATATTAATTTCGCCTGGCCACTGGTAATAGTTAGCAGCTCTTTGGTGCCCTCATAATGAGGTGCGCTGGCCAAACTGGCTCCGGCGGCGATACGCAACTCATAGAACTCAATACTCTTTTCCATATGCAGTGGCGACAGAGTGCGGATCTGACATTCACTGTCGTTGCGAAAGAAATTGCTCTTATCCTCACCGTGAACCACCTCAATAGTCGATGACTGCCAAGCCTGATCCACTAGCTCTCCTATACTCATGCCAAATGCCTGGGCGATACGAAAGGTCACGGTCAGTGTAGGGTTGGCCTGACCCCGTTCAATCTGACTCAACATCGAACGACTGACACCGGAAGCGGCCGCCAGCTGATCAAGGGTTAGCTTATTTTTTTTTCGCAGTGCGGTGACTCTGCTGGAGAGTGCCTGACTGGCTGGATCACTGTCTTGACTGGGGTTGGTCATAGGCTACCTCTAGACGGCCTGGATTATGTGAAATCACTATACAGGATTTAAATCTTGCATAAAGGAATTATTAATTCTACGATAAGGGAATAATTTCTTATATATTGTTAATTATCATAAATAGCACTGCAGGGAAGGAGCATCATGAAAGCATTAGTCAAAAGGAATGCCACCGCCGGCCTCTGGTTAGAGGATGTACCCGAGCCGGAAATGGGCATCAATGACGTCCTGATCAAAATCAAACGCACCGCCATCTGCGGCACCGATATGCATATCTACAACTGGGATAGCTGGGCTCAGGAAACCATCCCGGTCCCTATGGTGGTGGGTCATGAGTTTGTTGGCGAGATCGTCGATGTCGGCTCCAACGTCAATGACTTTCATCCAGGACAAATTGTTTCGGGGGAGGGTCATGTAGTCTGTGGTCGCTGCCGCAACTGTCTTGCCGGCCGCCGCCATCTCTGCGCTCACACCAGTGGAATAGGAGTGGATCGCCCCGGCGCCTTTGCCGAGTATCTGGTGCTGCCGATGTCCAATGTCTGGGAGCACCGTGCTGATATAGATCTGGATATAGCCGCGCTCTTTGACCCGCTGGGCAACGCGGTGCACACCGCGCTGCAATACGATCTGCTCGGTGAGGATGTGCTGATTACCGGGGCCGGGCCCATCGGTGCCATGGCTGCAGCAGTCTGCCGTCATGCCGGTGCGCGCAATGTAGTGATCACTGACATTAATCCCCAGCGCCTCGAGCTGGCGAAAAAACTCGGTGCCACCTGCACAGTTGACGTGCGCACCGAGAAACTGGCCGATGTGCAGCGTGCACTGGGCATGTCTGAGGGCTTCGATGTGGGTTTGGAAATGTCGGGGAATCCCGCCGGATTCCGCGATCTATTAAGCAGTATGTGTCACGGAGGTAAGGTGGCAATGCTTGGCATTCCCGCCGAAGAAGTGGCCATCGACTGGAGTCTGGTGATCTTTAATATGCTCACCCTCAAGGGTATTTATGGCCGCGAGATGTATGAGACCTGGTACAAAATGTCTGTGATGATCGAAAGCGGGTTGGATATTTCCTCTGTGATCACTCACCGCATGGACTATACCGATTTCCAAAAGGGCTTTGACGCCATGAACGCCGGTGAGGCGAGCAAGGTAATTTTGAACTGGGAATAATGGGTATCAAGACTGACTAAGGATTAAAGGAGCAATTATGTACGGCAAATTTCAAGACCATCTGCAAACAGAGCTACAGCAGATTGAAGATAGTGGCTTAACCAAAAATGAGCGTCAAATTACCTCGGCGCAGGGCGCTAGAGTTTCAGTTAATAGCAGCGCACCGGTGCTCAACCTCTGCGCCAACAATTATCTGGGCCTGGCCCAGCATCCAGAAGTGCAGGCCGCGGCTATCCGTGGGCTGGAAGAGTGGGGCTATGGCATGGCCTCGGTGCGCTTTATCTGTGGCACCCAAACCATTCACAAGCAGCTGGAAAATGACCTCAGTGCCTTTGTCGGCAGTGAAGCGACCATTCTCTATCCCTCCTGTTTCGACGCCAATGCTGGCCTGTTTGAAACCTTGCTCGGGTCCGAAGATGCAGTGATCTCCGATGAGTTGAATCACGCCAGCATTATCGACGGTGTGCGCCTCTGTAAGGCCAAACGCTATCGCTATCGGAACTCGGATATGGCCGATCTGGAAAGCCAGCTACAGGCAGCGGACAAGGCCGGAGCGCGATTTAAGCTAATCACCACCGACGGCGTTTTCTCTATGGATGGCACCATCGCAAAATTAGATGAGATCTGTGATCTGGCGGATAAGTACAATGCTCTAGTGCACTTTGATGACTGCCATGCCAGCGGCTTTGTCGGCGCCAATGGTCGCGGCACTCACGAACACCACGGCTGTATGGATCGGGTGGATATTATTACCGGCACTCTAGGTAAAGCATTGGGTGGCGGCAGTGGTGGCTTTACCAGTGCTCGAAGAGAGGTGGTGGATTTGTTGCGTCAGCGTTCACGCCCTTATCTTTTCTCTAATACCGTTGCGCCGCCAGTGGTTGCCGGAGCCATAAAGGCACTACAGCTGGTGACTGAATCCAATCAGCTGCAACAGCAACTCACGAAGAATACCGCGGTTTTTCGCGATGGTATGCAAACCCTAGGGTTCCGATTACTGCCCGGTGAACACCCGATTGTTCCGGTGATGTTGGACGATGCGGCACTGGCCGCCAAATTTGCTGAGAGAATGCTCGCCCATGGCGTCTATGTGGTGGCCTTTTCCTATCCGGTAGTGGCCCATGGCAAGGCGCGTATTCGCACTCAGATGTCTGCGGCTCACAGCCGAGATGATCTTGAATTGGCCCTGGAGGCTTTTGCGGCAGTGAAGACAGAACTGGGGATTTAAACTTTTTTCTAGGCAAAAAAAAGGGCGACTCTTGCGAGTCGCCCTTCTAGTCACAACTAGTACACAGCTAGTACAGAGCCCTAAGCTGGGCTATGCATAACACAACCTCTAAATACTAGAAGCTTTTTCGTGCAGTTATACCAAACGTGCGCGGCTGGTTTGGATAAATATTAAAGCTTCCTGCCTGCGCTGGCGTTGGGAAACCACTGGTCAGATATTGGTCATTAGTGACATTGCGCGCCCAGATAGACAGGTTTAAGCCACTTGGTGTGTTCATACCCGCACTCATGTTAAGAGAGCCAATTTCACGCGTAGCTATAGCTGCAACAGCTGGAGGGAGATTGTCGACGATTGTTACTTCATCTGCATATTGGTAATCAGCACGAGCATAGGCGTCATTGTTACCTAAACGGAAATCATAGAGAGCCGAAAAGGACAGGGTCACTTCATGAATTCCCGCAGGCTTGGCACCTGATAAGTCTGCGCCCTCAAACCCGCCACCTACGAACTCATCATAGAGTGGATCCAACAATGTGCCGGCAAGACCTAACTTAAGTGAATCTATTGGATAGTAGGCTAGATCGAATTCAATTCCCTTAGTAGATTGCATTCCTGCATTTCGGAGCTCAAAGCCGGTGCCGTTAAAGATAGATGATTGGAAGCCCTTAATGTTTTGATCAAAGATCGCCATATTGAAAGAACCGCGCTCAAACACCGCCTTTAGACCCAACTCATACACTTCTGATTCTTCAGGGCTAGCAAAGCGTGAACCTGCTGACAGATTAGGTGCGTTGGTAGTCAACCCTGCAGCTTGTAATGCTGCTAAGTCAGCGGCATTAGGGCCTGAGTCCCGTGACAAATTCCAAGAGCTGGCCTTGAAACCGGTGGCGTAGCTTCCGTAGATATTGACGCTATCGTTTAGGTCATAAGCTAGGCGAAGAGTATAGGTCGTATCACTGTCATCGCTGGTATTATCTTCAATTGAGTTTGGAAGATTGACCACGGGTGGCAACGTACCCTGTAGGGCAGATAATGCTCCGACGAAAGCTGCTGGTACAGCAGCGAAGGCGTTGGTGTTAACTTGACTGACCGTGACTTCTTTTTTAGCCTCGGTGTAGTTAAAGCCCGCAGTTAAAGTTAGTTGCTCATTTAACAGCAAATCAAACTGACCAAATATTGAACTTGATTGATCGTCTTGAGTAAAGCTATCTTGCGCACCAGTACCATTGGCAAAGAACGTCCCTGCAGGTACTTGAATTCCAGCTTCAACGGCACCAAGAGCACCAGGAGCGCCCAAGCCAGCAACTAACGCATCAAAGTAGTTTCGTGCTTGTGGTCCCCATAAAACCTCAGAGTCATATTTCACATCCTCATCGAAGTAAAAGGCTCCGACCATCCAGCTTAAATCGCCATCACCCGTTGAGGTCAGTCGAATTTCCTGACTAAAGGTGTCGACATTTAGGTCGTTCGGACTGGTTTGAGTTAAGGGAGCGCTGGTAAAGTCAATATCAAGAGCCTCAAATGTGTCACTGAAGCGCTGTGAGGTAATCGACGTTAGGACAAAATTATCATAATCGACATCGATTTGAATCGAGACACCACCGTTTTCAACCTCATTAAAGGGGTCAATGTCTGCAGCTATGCGATAGGCGAAGGGTTGCTCAGGCACCAGTTCACCGCCAAGAAGACCGATTACTGCTCCAGTAGGGCCGTTAACCAAGTTTGACACACCACAGCAGACTTCATCGATCTCGTCGTAATCTGCAATGATACGCACTTCAGTGTTGTCAGTTGGTGTCCATGACACCTGACCGCGAACACCCCAGCGCTCTCTTTCATTCATGGCAGCGCCACCAGCTACGTTGGTAAAGTAACCGTCGCGCTGGGTCATGTTGGCAGATACGTCGAAGCTCAGATCTTCAGAAATTGCGCTTTCAAATAACGCCTTGGTATTTTTATACCCAATGTTGCCGAGACTAGCTTCGATATAGCCACCAGTCTCACCAGAAGGCTTAGGTGTAACTATACTGATAACACCAGCGGAGGCGTTCTTGCCAAACAGAATGCTCTGTGGGCCGCTAAGTACTTCGACCCGCTCTAACCGTGGCAGGTCAGAGATTGATGAGCCAGCGCGTGAACGATAGACACCATCAATAAACACGCCAACAGAAGGCTCTATACCTTCGTTATTTGAGCCGTTACCAAAACCACGAATTGAGAAAGAAGTGTTAGTGGATGACTGCAATTGAGATACCCGTAAGGTAGGCACAACACTTTGCAGATCAATAATGTCTTGGATTGCGGCTTTTGAAATAGTATCGCCAGTAGTCACTGTGACTGACACTGGAATATCTTGCAGAGTTTGTTCGCGCTTGTTGGCTGTAACAATGATTTCTTCGATCGCTGCTTGCGCCATGCTGCCGGCAAAAATACTCGCCACTGCAAGTGCCAAGCACGATTTCTGTGCACGTATAAGCTTCATGATTTCCCCTTTGATTTATTTAGTAGTCACATATGCATGTGACCTTTTTAATAGTTATTCTTTAATTGTTATTCTTTAGTTGTTATTTTTTATTTGTTGTTTTTTATTTCTTGGAATCTCTATTCTAATCTACAGCGCTCATTGTGATAGATTTGGCTATGGATCAGTGAATACTCTAAGAGTTATAGGCTTATAAAGCAACTTTTTTTACCCGTTCGCAGATGTCCCATGACTACCTTCATTGGGGGGGGTGGGCAGGCTCTTTTTTAAGCTCTATGGTGCTATGGTGAGGGCTGATAACGCAGACAGAAGATCTAAGGAATTGGGTCTATAGTTAAAGCTTTGACGAGCGCTCCCAAAGCGCACGTTGCTACACAAAAGGACATTAGTCACCATGGCAATTAGCACCTTTGATTTATTCACCGTCGGTATCGGGCCATCCAGCTCTCATACCGTGGGTCCCATGCGCGCGGCGCTACAATTTGCTGAATCCCTCGCGGCCAGCGGTCGCATAACTGAGGTGTCGCGAGTGCAGGCGGAGATGTATGGTTCGCTAGGTGCCACCGGCAAGGGCCACGGCACTGCCAAGGCGGTGCTGCTGGGCCTTGAAGGGGATCAGCCGGAATCTGTCGATGTTCCAACAATCGCCGAGCGTGTCGCAGCGATTCGAGAGGGCGGTTTCATTACATTGTTGGGCAACCGGCCAGAGAGTCATCGCATCGGTTTCAATGACAGGGCCGATGTAGTGTTGCATCGCAAGAAGACCCTATCCTTTCATTCCAACGGCATGATCTTTACCGCTTTTAATAGCAGTGCCGAGGTGGTTGCCAGCAAGACCTATTTTTCCGTGGGTGGAGGCTTTGTGGTGGATGAGGGTGCCGCCGAACAGGATTATCTGGTGGAAGATAGCAGCACCATTCCCTATCCCTTTGACTCTGGCAAACAGCTATTGGCGCTCTGTGAACAGCACGGCATGAGTATCTCCCAGCTGATGATAGAGAACGAAAAGACCTGGCGCAGCGAACAGCAGGTGCGCGACGGACTGTTAAATCTCTGGTCGGTGATGCAATCCTGTGTTGCCAATGGCATTAGCAATGGCGGTATTTTACCCGGCGGCCTCAAGGTCAAACGCCGCGCCAAAGAACTCCATCAGCAGCTATTGAGCCGCCCTGAAGCGGCCATGTCCGACCCCCTCTCGGTACTGGATTGGGTGACCCTCTATGCCTTGGCAGTGAATGAAGAGAATGCCGCGGGTGGTCGTGTGGTCACTGCACCCACCAATGGCGCGGCGGGCATTATTCCGGCGGTGCTGCATTACTATATGCGCTTTGTCCCTACCGCCACTGCCGATGGGGTGGTGAAGTTTTTACTGACGGCTGCGGCGATTGGCATGCTGTATAAATTGAATGCCTCTATTAGTGGCGCCGAAGTGGGCTGTCAGGGTGAGGTGGGTTCTGCCTGTTCTATGGCTGCTGGCGCTCTGGCAGAAGTGATGGGTGGCACCCCAGCGCAGGTGGAAAATGCCGCGGAAATCGGTATGGAGCACAATCTGGGCCTGACCTGTGATCCTATTGGTGGTCTGGTGCAGGTGCCCTGTATCGAGCGCAATGCCATGGGTTCGGTAAAGGCCATTCACGCCGCACGCATTGCTATGCGCGGGGATGGTGCCCACTTTGTGTCACTGGATAAGGTGATTGAGACCATGCGCAAAACCGGTAAGGACATGCATGTGCGCTACAAGGAGACATCTAGAGGTGGTTTGGCAACCAATGTACTTGAGGTGCCAGTCAATATTGTTGAATGTTAAGTCTAACCTTCACTAACCTGAGATAGCCCTCAGGTTAGTGAAGCGAGCTTTGAACGGCGAAGCCTTAGTCGATCAAATCATACTGCTCAGCAAGAATGGCAATAATCTCCGCTTTCGGATCTTCCGGCAGAGTGATTTTCTCTCCAGTGATCTTTTCCGCAATACCAGTGTAAGTTTCAGATACAGACATCAACACAGATTCCGGCAACAGGTTATCTTCCGCCAGAGCAGTGCGCTCAGGCATACGATTCTTATTCAGCAGAATATCGGCGTCAGGGAAGTGATTGAGCAATAGCTGACGGAAGCCCTCTTTGGAGTTCTCGACAATCTTGCCGTCGGCATAGCTGGCGCTATCCCAAATACGCGATGAGTCAGGGGTGCCCACCTCATCCATATAAATCAGTTTTTCACTGTTCTGTTGGTCGCGCACATAGCCAAATTCAAATTTGGTGTCGACAAAGGTCTGGCCAATTTCCGCCAGTGAAGCACTGATCAGATTAAAGCCTTCGCCCAGCAGCTTTTCATAGACATTGATATCGTCAACATTACGAAACTTAAAGCTGGAATAATTATTTTCGATATCGGCGCGGGAAACATTCACATCATCCGCTTCTGGAACGCCGGGAATACCGGTCAAAATACCTTTAGTAGAGGGGGTAATCAGCAACTCAGGGAGACGCTGATCTTTCTGTAAACCATCTGGCAGTTCGATACCGCAGAAGTTGCGCTCGCCCTTGCTGTAGGCACGCCACATAGAGCCAGTAATATATTGACGACAGATGGCTTCGATCATCACTGGCTTGGCTTTTTGCACAATCCATACCAACGGATGGGGAACATCGAGAATATGGCTGTCGGCCAGACCCTTTTCACGGAACAGTTTAAACCAGTGATTAGAGATGGCATTCAGCGCAGCACCTTTACCGGGCACACCGTTCATACCCCCTTCACCCTTCCAGATACATTCAAAGGCCGAGATCCGATCGCTGATCACCATTATCGCCAGGGGCGCATCCGCGGCCACATCATAGCCTTTGTCGGCAATCAGACGACGGCTGTCCGCTTCAGTGAGCCAGTAAACCGAGCGCACTTTGCCACTGTGTACCGGCTGGTCGCTGCGAATAGGAAGATCGTTATTGGAGGCTAATACTTTATTAGCAAGACTCATAGTTATGCCTTGAAGAGAGTTATGGTTAATGTTGTATGGGTGAGTAGATGTCGCGGCTTGATTTAGCCAGATCATTAAGAGGAGAGATTTTAGCAACTCCATGAGCCCTGAGCAAAGGAAAGATTGCGGCTGCTGGTGGGATTTTGTAGGCTGGGCCACTCAACTCTGCGTATTTCTTAATTTCTATTTATCCAAGCTTTAACAACTATGGCCTTTTATCTATGAGTTCAATTTTAATCACCGGTGGCAGTGGCTTTATCGGACGGCACTTTTGCACTCAGGCGCAACAGCTAGGCTTTCAGCTCTGCGTGCTGACCCGTAACCCCGAGGCTGCGGCGGTGCGACTGCCAGCATCAGTGCGGCTGATTCAGCGACTCAGTGAACTGGAGGCGGATTATGCCCCAGAGGTGATTGTCAATCTTGCCGGTGAACCCCTGGCCGCTGGGCGCTGGACTCAACGGCGCAAGCAGCGTTTCTATGACAGCCGGATTAATCTCACGGACCGCCTCTATGACTTTTGTGTCGCCCGCGGTCATAAACCCGCAGTAGTGATCAGTGGTTCGGCGATTGGTTACTATGGGCCCGGCGATCAGCCAGTGGATGAACATTCCACGGCGGTGGATGGCTTCTCGCACCAGCTGTGCAAAACCTGGGAGCAGAGCGCGAAACGTTTTGAAACCCTCGGTACTCGGGTCTGCTATTTGCGCACTGGCATTGTGTTGGGGGAGGAGGGGGCTCTAGCGCGTATGTTGCCGCCGTTCAAATTAGCCCTTGGCGGGCCCATTGGCAGTGGTAAGCAGGGCATGTCGTGGATTCATATTAACGATATGGTCGGGGCGATTTTGCACTGTATCAATAACCCGCAGATCGGTGGCCCGGTGAATGCAACCGCACCTCACCCGGTTTCCAACGCAGAGTTCAGCACTTGCCTCGGTGTCGCACTCAATCGACCGGCGCGGTTACCCATGCCAGCACTGATGGTCAAACTGCTGTTTGGTGAAATGGGCGAAGAGCTGTTATTGCAGGGGCAATATGTACTGCCGAATAAACTCTTGGTCAGTGACTTTCAGTTTCAATATCCAGATCTTGAGCAAGCACTGCAACAGGTTGTTGCAGGCTAGCTTGGATAACCGGTGATCTTTTTGATCGCCTCATAGCTGGGTTTAAGACCCTTATACATTTTGCGGTAGACCTGGCTATAGAGCTGACTGTAGATTTTCTGGTTGGCTGCTATAGGCTCAAAGCGATCACCGCCGCGGGTCATTTTGGCCGCGGCGCTGGCAAAGTCCGGATAGACCCCAGAGCCCACTGCCGCCGCCATGGCTGCACCCAGAGCCGAGGTTTCATAGGTATGGGGGCGCTGCACCGGCATACCAAATATATCCGCGGTAATCTGCATAACCTGATCACTCTGGGAGCCGCCGCCGGAGACTAGCAGGCGAGTAATGGGTTGACCGCTGCGCTTTTCCACTCTCTCTTTACCGGCACGCAGGGCATAGGTCAGCCCTTCGATAATGGCGCGATAGAGATGGGCACGAGTGTGCACATCGCCAAAACCGATAATCGCTCCCTTGGCCTCTGGGCCTTCGTTGTCAGCACCGGCGCCCCAGTAGGGCTGCAAGGTGAGTCCGTCAGAACCCGCGGGAACCTGCGCCAATAAATGATCAAACAGGGACTCTACCGTCACCCCCTGTTGCTCAGCCGCAGACTGCTCCTCGAGACCAAACTGCTGTTTAAACCAGCTCACCATCCAATAGCCTCGCGGCACCATCATCTCAACATTAAAGCTGCCGGGAATGACACCGGGGTAGGCGGGATGAAAGGGAATGGCTTCAAGATACTTGTCGCTGGTGATATTAAAGGTGGCGGTGGTGCCATAGCTGAGGCTGCCGGTATTGCTGTCGAGACAGCCAGTGCCCAGGACTTCACAGGCTTTATCTGAACCGCAGGCAATCAGCGGCAGTCCCTGGGGAATGCCAGTCTCTGCTGCGGCTGCGCTGCTGATGTGGCCGAGCAGGCCGCCAGCTTCAACCAGCTCCGGAAGCATCTCGCGCTTTATCGAGGGAATCGCCCGCCATTTCCAGTCTTTGGCTTCAGCCCATTGCAGCTGTTTAAAATCAAAGGGGATAAAACCCACCTGGCTGGCGACAGAGTCTTTGTAATCGCCAGTGAGTTTGTAATTGTGATAGCCGGAGAGCAACAGTAGTTTGTCCACCTGCTGCCAGAGCTCTGGCTCATGCTCGGCAATCCAATTGGCCTCGGCCTGAGTGTGGAAGGTATCCACTGCCACTTTGGCACCCACCGCGCGCATCAATAAAGATTCAACTGCACCTAACTCGGGCTTACTGTGGATCTGACGTTGATCGAGCCAGCTGATAGCCGCACGCAATGGCTGGCCATCGGCACCCATGGCGACCACGGTGGCGCGCTGAGTGGTGACTGACATGGCCTTGATCGATTCCCGGGGAATCTCAAGCTGCTCCCAGAGTTTATGGCAGGCCTGACAGAGAGCCTGCCAAAAATATTCGGCATGCTGCTCGGCCCAGCCCGGCTCGGTGGAAAAATAGGGCTCAATCTCGACTTTGCTCTTGGCCACCAGATGGCCATCCCGATCAAAAATCATCGCCCGGACACTCTGGGTGCCATTATCGATAGAGAGTAAATACTCTTGCTTGTCAGGTGCTGTTTGCATGGCAATCGGGCTCTATTCTTATTGTTTTTATGGGCGATCGTTGTCTTCTGGGAGGCTGTAAAAACGCTTCCAGATACTCAGGTAGCGTTTAACTTCAAGATGCCAATGGTCCTGGTCCCAGCCCAGTTCAGAGGTACAAATTGCTTCCAGAGCGGGGAGTAATTCCATGGCGCCATGAACCATGACCATGCCCAATCTAGTGCGTCGCAAGAGCAGATCATCGAGATGAGAAACTGCCTCATGGCGGGCCGCCCAGCGACATTCGGCGAGGCAGAAGTCGGTGCCGGCAATGCGCTGGCGCTCTGCCTCTGGTGCACTCTCGAGCATTGCTTTGGCTTGGATTCCGTAGCGGCCGAGTAGACGCTGCGCCCAGGCTGGATCATCGGCAATAAGCTCTTCAGGAGTTGTGTCCGGAGTGTTAAATACCCGCTCGTCGGTGAAGGGTTTGGCTTCGGGTAACTGGGACATGGCAGCCTTCAGGGCATCCAGAGCAATAAGCCTAAAGGTAGTGAGCTTGCCGCCACTGACGGTAATCAAGCCATTATCTGACCAGACTGCGTGATCCCGACGCTCCTTTGAAGGGTCCTTGGAGCTTTCCGAGCCAATAACCGGACGCACCCCAGCCCAGCTGGAAATAATATCGGCGCGGCTAATAGTTTGTTTGGGAAACTGCAGATTAAAAGCCTGCAGCAAATAGTCCACTTCGTCATTATTAATGCTCGCCTCAATATCTAAATCTTCATCGTGGTCAAGATCAGTAGTGCCAATAACCGTGGTACCTTCCCAGGGATAGACATAGACCCCGCGCTTATCCTCAGGGTGCAGTGAGGTCAGTACATCGGTGACTGGCATCAGCTCACGGGGAATAATCAGGTGGCTGCCGCGCAGTGGGCGGATGCGTTTTTCCGGATTGACTTGGTTGCGCAGACGGTCGGCCCAGGCGCCGGTGGCATTGATCACTACTGGAGCACGCAGACTCATATCAGCAATGCCCTCAGAGTTATTGAGACTCACGCCCTGAACCTGCCCCTCTTCGAGTAGCAGTTGGTTGACTTTGCTGTAGTTGATGGCTGCACCGCCAGCTTCGATACTCTCCTGCAAGACCCGCAGCACCAGCCTTGAATCGTCGACCATAGCGTCGCTGTAAGAGGCTGCGCCATTGAGGTGGCCCTGTTCGAGGCCGGGGAATCGCTCTCCGAGGCGGCGGTTGTTGTGATAGCGGTGGTCGTAAATACCGGCAATAAAGTCATAGATGGTTAAAATAACCGCCATCGCCCAGCGGCCGGGAAACAGACCTTTACTCAGGGCGAAATAAAAATTAATCCGATCGACCAATCCTGGTGCTTCTGTGAGCAGACGTTCGCGCTCGGTAAGGCTCTCTTTGGTTAGCTTGAGGTCACCGGCGGCCAGGTAGCGCAAACCACCGTGAACCATTTTCGATGAGCGGCTCGATGTACCGGAGGAGAAGTCCCCCTGCTCAAGCAGCAGGGCACGGTAACCTCGGCGCGCCGCTTCTCGGAGAACACCGGCACCAGTAATACCGCCGCCAATAATTATGATGTCCCAGTCTAGAGACTCGCCATCGCGCATCTCGGCGAGGAGCTTGTCACGAGAGGTAAAGCGACGCTCAGATAAAGGGCTTACGTCAGTCATTTTAGTTGAGCTCGTCAGGTAGTAGTTTGCCCGGGTTCATCTGGCTCTCGGGATCAAATAGCTGGCACAGTGAATTGATCGCCGCCAAACCCAGATCGCCTTTCTCTGCCACCAAATAGTCCCGGTGATCGCGACCCACACCGTGCTGATGACTAATAGTGCCGCCACTGGCAACGATTTGATTTGCCCCCGCAGTCTTGAGTTTGTGCCAGCGCTCCATGGCTTGCCCATAGCTGTCCCCAAGCCTAAATAAATAGGTGGTGTAGATACTCGAACCCTGACCATAGACATGGCTGAGGTGGGTGTAGGCATGAACCTGTTCTCCCTCATCCGCCAGCCCATTGCGAATCGCCGATTCGATATTCTCTACAGCCTGTGGCAACTTCGACCAATCAACCGCGGTCTCCATAGTGTCCACCGCATAGCCGGCACTGCCCAGAGGGTCTCGCAGGTAGGGGGCACGAAAGCGGCCATGGGCCCATTTATCACCCAGGCCAGCTTGATCGGCTAAACCTCCGAGACTGGTGCAGTGATCCAGAGCCATCTCTTTGGCTGTCGCACAGTGGCGAGCGGAGCCGGTGACGCCAAAGGTCATCATCACCTTGCCAGCACCAATACCTTTTTCCGCCAGGGCGGTTTCCAGAGCGACCACGCCGCTGCTGTCATCACCGGCACCCATATATAACAGACTGGTGGTTTCCAATGGATTGCTCAGACGCACCATCGACAGAGCGATACGCTGCTGGATTAATTCTCTGGCAGCTTGAAGACCGACTTCCCAAGAGGGGAAAAACACTACTTGAAAAGATTCTTCCTCTGGCAGTTTGGTCACTCTGACTACTACCTCGGTAATAATTCCAATACGCCCTTCAGAGCCAAGAATCATTTCGCGAATATCTGGACCTGCTGAGGAGGCGGGAATAGTCGGTATCTCAAGCGTGCCTGCGAGGGTTTCAATAGAGCCACCAGCAAACATATTTTCAATGCGCCCATAGTGCAGCGACTGCTGTCCGCTGGAGCGACTGGCAACCCAGCCACCGACAGTGGAGAGTTCCCAAGACTGGGGGAAATGGCCTAGAGTATAACCCTCTTTTTGCAGCTGGGCTTCCAACTCGGGGCCAGCAGTACCGGCGCCAAAGGTGGCCAATTGGCTGTCGCGGTCGAAGTGAATTAATTGGTTCATGGCGCTCATATCAATGGTCAATATGGGCCGCGGGCTGATCTCCGGATTGATATGACCGACCACCGAGGTGCCGCCACCGTAAGGAATCACATCTAGGCCATTGTCTCTGGCATAGATAAGTAATTCCCGCACTTGCTGACTGTTCTCGGGCACTGCCACAGCGTCTGGAAAACTGTCCACATCACCGCTGTGCATAGCCAACCAATCCGGCAGGCTCTGGCCCCGGGCATGACGCACGCGAGTTTCTGGATCTGTGTCGATTAGGGGGTGGGCAGGGGCTCTAGAGACCGGCACTTTCGCCATCACCTGCTCCAGAGTAGCTTCACCTAAGGGGGTGGCCGGTCCCACCAGTGCCTGCAACAGGTTGCGCAGTCCACTATTAAGTTCCATCAGCAAGTCGCTGTTTTCAGTTCCCCAGCCATTCCATAGACGCATAGCAAATACCTTATTATCAGAGTTTTTATTGAGACTAAGCTTTGTAGCCTATGATAGTCTGCGAGTCATATTGGTCACTGTCAGGTGACGACAGCGGTGTGACGATTTCGGTCAGCTGCTTGCACAGGGGGTAAAACATGAATCAAGTCGTCAGTAATGGGTTAGCCTCGGCACCTGCGATCAAGCAGTATGTAAAGGCTGCCGAAGCCTCTAGTGTCGATATTCAGCCTCTGCTGGCTGAGGCTGGAATAGATCCCAAACTGCTCGAAGACAATAATCGCCATCTGCCCAATGCCTGTATGGAGCGGCTACTGTCGCTGTTGATTCCGGCGAGTAAAGATCCCTGTTTTGGTTTGCACGCGTCGCGCTTTGTTGAGCCCGCCTCCTTTAGCGTGCTCGGCTATATCTCCATGAACTGTTCGACCTTGCGGATGATTCAGGCGAAAATTCCGATCTATGAAAAAATAGTGGGGGACATGGGCGTGACCTCCTTTGAGACCGCCCATGGAGTTGTTTTGCAGCGCTGGCAATGTCTGTTTACCGATCCCGCGGTGAAGCGCCACGAGGTGGAGAATGTGCTTGGCTCTTGGGTCTGCTACGCGCGCCAGTTTCTTAACTTTGATCACTGGGACAGTGTCTGGTTTGAGCATTCGGCGCCGGAAGATCCAGCACTGTTGGCAGACTATCAGGAGATTTTCCACTGTGAGGTGCTGTTTGATCAGCCTGCCAGCGGTATTCGAATTCGCGAAAGCCTGCTCGATGAAGTGTTACCTCAGGCCAACGGCGAGCTTCTGGAAATGCTGCTGGCCCATGCCACCAAGCTATTGGCAGGTCTAGATCAAAGCCAGCGCACTGCCGATCAGGTGAAAAATATCCTTCGACTGATGCTTAACCAGCAACCGCCCTCCAGTGAGATCATCGCCGAAAAACTCGGTATTAGCAGCCGCACGCTACAGCGAAAATTGAGTGAAGAGGGCACCCAGTACAAAGATGTGCTCAATGAGCTGCGCTATGAACTGGCCACCTACTTTCTCAAAAACACCAAGTTAACCCTGGACAATATTGCCTATGAGCTGGGTTATGCCGAGGCCCGTTCCTTCTATCGCAGCTTTAAACAGTGGACCGGCGAGACCGCCGGATCCTATCGCGCAGCCCATATAGCTGATTCAAAAGACTGATTATTTGTTTAGCAGACCCTGCTCAGTAGCCCACTGCTTCGAGCGTTCCATACCCTCCTCAAAAGAGACCTCTGGCGCCCAGCCGAGAATGCTCTGAGCCTTATCTATATTGAACCAGCTCTTGGTGGATAGCTGCGCCACGGTGGCAGTCGATGCTTCATTGACGCCACCGGTCAGATCCGCCAGCTTAGTCGCCACAGTGGCAGCTATCATTGCCAGTCGAGTGGATACCACCGTTGGACCTTTCTTGTTCAGCCAGCTGCAGAGGTGGCTGAAAAATTCTTTACTGCTGATATAACCCTGACATGAGAGGTTAAATATCTCACCGTTTGCCTCCGGGCAAGACACCGCCAGCGCAAGGCCGCGGATCAGATCATCGATATAGATCGGACGGAAAAACCCTTCACCCTTCTCGGGCAGCATAAGCTGACCTTTGTGAATCGCCTCCAGGGGCAGTATCAGCCAGGGGCGACTGCCGGGGCCGTAGACATCCCCAGGACGGATAATCACGATCTCGATATTGCCCTTGGCATGAGCCGCCAACACCGCATGCTCCGAGGCGAGTTTGGTCAGTACGTAGCTGCCGCCGTCGGCGTGTACAGGGTGATCTTCATGGAGTTCACCGGTGGCAGAATTACCGTAGGCAACAATTGATGAGAGCTGCACAAAACGTCGCACATTATGTTTCTCCGCGGCGGCAATCAGCTTCGCCGTGGCCTGCACATTGACTCGCCACATATCCCTATCACTGATGGCATTGGAGACCAGCGCGGCGGTGTGAACAACCACGTCGCACTGCTCGAGGAGCTCGGCAATAGTCTCGGGATTGCCAATATCACCCTCCACAATTGCCCCTCCATCACCGCGCAGGTCGACGCCCACCACATCGATGCCCTGCTGTTGATAGTGGCGCATCAGGCTGTTACCAATAAAGCCACTGGCCCCGGTGATCAGTACTTTGCTCGGTGTTTGCTGGTTCATATGGGTCTCTTTTATTCTTTTTATAGGGAAGTTGTGGCAGGGCTACTGCATATTACTGCGGTAATAACGGCCGGCAATTTTTGCCAGAGCCATTCTTGAAAACAGCCGAGTCACCGCCACAGTGATGCGATTGGCCAGCCCGGTGACAATGGTCGGTCGACCGGCGAGACAGGCTTCAATACCCTGTTCCGCAACCTCTCGCGGCGATTGCAACATGCCCGAAGGAACCAATAACTTGCCCCCCTGATCCGGGTTATCCATCATCTTTGTCGCGGTATAGCCGGGACATAGGGCGGTAACCGTCACGCCAGAATTACTCGCATTGAGCTCATCATGCAGCGCCTGAGTAAAAGACAGCACATAGGCTTTGGTGGCGGCATAGACATTCTGATTGGGGATTGGTGTCCAGGCGGCGAGGGAGGCAACATTTAATATATGCCCGCCACTGCGGCTGGCCATATTGTTGGCAAACAGGTGGGTCAAGGATGTCAGGGCGAGAACATTGACGTTGATCATGCTCTCCTGAGCGGCCAGATCGAGTTCGGTAAAAAAGCCATTTTGTAATAGTCCGGCATTATTGATCAGAAAATCCACTTCCAATCCTTGATCCTGAACTCGCTTAAAGAGGTTCTGCGCCGCCTGAGGTGCGGCCAGATCTGCTGCTATAACAGTGCAGTTAATGCCTGGATATTGCGCTTTGAGGCTCTCGGCAATCTCGTCCAGCAGCGGCTGGCGGCGGGACACTAGAATGAGGTTGGAGCCTTTGGCAGCGAGAATTTTACAGCACTCGAGACCTATGCCATCGGAGGCGCCGGTTACTAAGGTGGTTTTATTTTGCATAGTCTGTTCCGCAGGATCGGTGAGATGAGTACTTAAAGTAAGGCTCTTATGGTAGCGAAAAATAGAGGCTGTTCACTGTCGTCAACAGTCAGGGCAGTGGCAATTTCGGACAGCGGCAGGGCAGTTGCCCCGGTTATTTTCAGGCATAAAAAAGGACGGGGGTTACCCGTCCTTTTCGTTGTAGCTTTTTTACAGTAGTTACATTAACTAGATAGTGCTTAGAAGCTGTAGCTGAAGCGTGCGCCCCAAACTGCACCACGAGCCATGTAGCTAAAGTGAGCACCACCGGCTAGAGGAACGTCAGCAGCACCAGAAGCCGTAATCTCATCGGTGATGTTGCGACCGAATAGCATCATGTCCCAGTTTTCACCGCGGATACCAGTACGGATATTCACTTTCTCGAAACCACTCTGAATATCGATTGGATCCAAGTCACCTGTCATGTAGTACATGTCAGTAAAGTTAACATCAAGACCGGCAAACCAAACTAGACCATTGTCCAGAGGCTTGATGTAGTCAGCTGTAATCGAACCGGAGTAATCTGAACCCAACTGACCGCCAGAGATGTCCTGAGATGAACCTGATGCTGTGCCATCGCCTAAGAACTGCTGCTGACAACCCATTGCTGAGGTGACAGGAGAGCTAGAAGTCAATGTGCCCAGACCTAACAGAGCAGATGCCTGAGTTGCAGTACAACCTGCAGCATCGAAGTTACCATAGCTGCCATCGAGGAATGCCATGGCCAGACCTAAACGCAGTTCGTCAGTTGCCTGCCAGGTCATATCCATCTCAACACCCTGGATCTCAGAGGTTGCTGCGTTAGCCACAACAAAGCCCAAGCCGACAAAGGTCGATACCTGCTGGTCTTCATATTCACTGTTGAAGTAGGCCCAGTTTAAGTTCATGGCACCGTCCAACAACACATGCTTACCACCGATTTCAAAGGAGCTTGCACTCTCATCATCGTACTCAAAGCCAATACCTGGAGTAGTACGCAGGACCGTTCCGTCTGCTGCAATTTCAGGGTTCTGATCATCTACAGAGTTAAAGCCACCGCTTTTGAAACCCTCAGAGTAGCTGATGTAGTACTTGCTAGTATCTGACTGTTCCCACTGCAAATTCGCTGCTGGGATAACCTGGCTAGTACTACGCTTCTCGTTGAAATCATGCGCCCAAACACCAAAGGATGCAGATTGAAGAGCGGCAAGGAATGGCGTTTCGTTCGGGGTTGCCAAACCGGTGTAGCTAGCGGTCAGATCAGCTTTAGCAAAAGCTTCCTTGTCTTCTTCGGTGTAACGCACACCAGCAGTCAGGGTGAGAGTGTCAGATAAGTTATAGGTACCTTGGAAGAAAACAGCCATGGTGTCTGTGTCAAGGTTGTACTCACTCACTCGACCGGCTTGGTTCCACATAGCCATTCCATCTACACCCCAGAAAGCATTAACAGTACCTATGCCAGTAGGGGTTCCCATCCAGGCTCCGATAGTGGCAGGATCAGTAATACCCTGTGCTCCAAGGATGGCGCCAGCAATTTGCGCTTTTGAGAATGCTAAGAAAGACCCTGTGCCATTGGCCGGATTTCCTAGGCCAGTGATGAATTTCATCAGGTCGGGATTTCCTAAGGTACCATCGACAATAACGGTACGGTCAATGTTCTGCTCTGCTTTAGACCAGTAACCGCCAGCCACAAACGAGAAGTCTCGATCCGTTGGAGAGGCTATACGGAATTCCTGACTTGTCTGGCTGTAGTCAGAGATATCGCTGCGACCGATAAAGGTCACTGGCAGCCAATCGGCATCCATACCATCTTCATAGTCATATTTGTTTCGGCCTGTTACTGAGTGCAGGCTGTAGCCATTGTCCAGATCGATATCGATGCGTAATGCGGTGTCGCTAGTTTGAGTGCTAGTGCCCTCATACTTTTCCTCGAGGCTGCTCATGTCACGGCCCAAAGACTGAGCCAGAGCCAAGCCGCCGATAGAACGGCCATCACGGAATGCGCCAATTTCGCCAGAAGCGACGTCAGCTGCATAGTCTGGGAATGATGCGCCCATTACAGCGAACATGACCTGATTTGAGGCAGGAATATTAGTCTCAGGCGCAAACGTTGTCACCATTCCAGGTCCGCCAACGCGTATAAAGTCGCTCTCACCATGAGAAAACTTAACCGATGTGCTTTCATTAGGTTCCCACATGGTGGTGAAGCGCCAGATAGTCTCGTCGGTAGTCGGCATGGCGGAGGGTGCACCATTGGACGCGTCGGCAAAGGTGTTGTCCATATAGCCACCGTCTTTACGGTCTCTAACGGCGAAGCGGAAGCCGAGGTTGTCAGCGGGAGAATAGTTAAGGTGGCCTTCCATCAACTCGCCATCATCGGTTTCCATTGTCAGGGCAACTTTACCTGAGAAGCCTTCACCCAATGCAGGCTCAGCAGTGGTGACGTTAATCGCGCCGGCCAATGTGTTCTTGCCGAACAGGATGCCCTGGGGACCACGTAGCACTTCTACCTGCTGTAAATCAAACAGACCGGTTCTGATCTGACGGCTCTTGCCGTAGTGGACGCCGTCTACATAAACGCCTACCGACTGCTCAAAAGACTGGTTAGCACCAACGCTGATACCGCGCATGCTGATAATAGTGTTTACCGCATTCTCTGAAATACCCAAGTTAGGCACAAAACCTGAAAGTTCGGCGAAGCTTGTGATGCCAGCATCTTGCATTCTCTCGCCACTAATGGCGGTCATGGAGATAGGCACGTCTTGAAGTGTTTGAGCGCGCTTCTGCGCGGTTACGATAATTTCTTCAAGCTGGGCGGCGTATGTGCCAGTGGATATAGTCGCTATGGCTAATGCCATGCTGCTGAGTTTAAGAAATGAACTTCTTTTAGATGAGTTATGTGTCATGGAGCTTCCCCTTGTTGGTATTGAAGCGGTTTTCCCGCATTTATAGTTATTCTTTGCTGGCTAAAAAGACTCTGCTGCATGGCTGTCTGAGCCCTGTGCATGATGAGTACAAAGCATTTTTTAAAAGATAGATTTTTACAGTCTTTATTATTATTGTTATATACGGTTTAACATATTTATAAAAAAGTGATTTCTTATAGATTATTAATTGTTTTTTTTACGTTGTAGATATTTTTTTTATCCTCATATAGGTAACAGAAAAGCATAATCCAAAAAATAGGTTTTTATTGTTTTCGCAACCTTTCTTTTTAGTCAAATTGACGATTAACTTTGGAGAATAGCCAGTCTCTATATGCAGGCTGATTAAACCTAAAAATATTTATCGAGACTGATAATAGCCCAGGGATATGCTTAAACACTGTCATAATGCGTCACTAGCATGTCCATTTCAGACAAATGTCGCTTATGGAGACTCAGAGCACATTAAAAAATCAATATAATTCATACGTGAATAAAAAATAAAAAAAATCATAATTCTTTATTCATAATTGAGTAGATTGATTTTCAATAAAGTTTAATCAATGATGAATAGAATTAATTCATTCACATATAAATGAATTTAATTTAATTGCCTTTTGTTTAGGCAATATTGTGCATTGCATTTTATTTTCAATATAAACTTTAACGGTCTATTCATAAAAGAATAAATCCAAAAGTCCAGCGCTGTCTGATGGTTGAAGTGGCCTTCAATAGTGTTTTTTTAGGGGGCTTAGGCAGAGTAAATTCTCGCCCCTAAATCTTTAGCTGAAAATCCTCTCCCGTGCAGATCTAGCTGGGTCTTGAGGGCAAGCTAGGGCTGCTTTAAGCCCACCGTCTAATTCAGCTTCGAATCAAGTTCTATGGTCTATATTTACAGGACGTAAATAATTGAACAGGGATCTGTTTTGAAGATAACAATTTTTGGAAGTGGATACGTTGGGCTAGTGACCGGGGCCTGCTTCGCCAATGTTGGCAACCAAGTGATCTGTGTCGATATAGATCAGGCCAAGGTGGATGCCCTCAATGCTGGTCATGTGCCGATTTATGAGCCGGGTCTCGAAGCCTATCTCAGCAGTTCCCTCGCCGACGGCAATCTCAAGTTCACCACCGACGCCGCCATGGCGGTGAACCACGGCGCGATGATTTTTATCGGCGTCGGCACGCCAGCCAACCAAGATGGCTCGGCAGACCTACAGTATGTTCTTAATGTCGCCAGTAGCATCGGCGAGCATATGGATGCCTATAAGGTGGTGGTAAACAAATCTACGGTACCGGTTGGCAGCGCCGATTTGGTCACCGAACAGATTCAGGCAGCTCTTGACCAGCGCAAGGTTGATTGCGAATTTAGCGTTGCCTCTAATCCCGAGTTCTTAAAGGAAGGTGCAGCGTTGGCTGACTTTACCCGGCCGGACCGCATTATAGTCGGCACCGACAGCTCCCGAGTCGAAGAGATGATGCACGAGCTCTATGCGCCTTATAATCGTCAGCGCGACAAACTGATCTTTATGGATGTGCGCTCTGCGGAGCTGACCAAATATGCCGCTAACTCGATGCTGGCGACAAAAATCAGCTTTATCAATGAAATTGCCAATATCGCCGAGCTTGTGGGGGCGGATATAGAGCAGGTGCGCATCGGCATGGGCTCGGACCCACGCATTGGCTATAGCTTTATTTATCCCGGCTGCGGTTTTGGAGGCTCCTGTTTCCCCAAGGATCTGCGGGCCATGGAAGCCACAGCAATCAATGCCGGATACCAGCCGAAGCTATTAAGTGCGGTCACGGCGGTCAACGATCAACAGAAGCATCGTCTGTTCGATAAGCTCTCAGATTATTTTAACGGCGATTTACAGGGCAAGACCGTGGCACTCTGGGGTCTCGCCTTTAAACCTGGCACCGACGATATGCGCGAGGCACCCAGCCGACTATTAATGGAAGCCTTGTGGCGCCAGGGCGCATCAGTGCGTGCCTATGACCCCCACGCCATGGAGGCCACTCAGGCTATCTATGGAGTGCGCAATGATTTGCTGCTCTGCGGTACTAAAGAGGCAGCCCTCAGTGGCGCCGATGTGTTGGTGGTCTGTACCGAGTGGAAGCCGTTTTGGTCCCCTGACTTTAGTGAGATCAAAGCCGCGCTCAATTATCCGGTGAT
>CAJQKW010000051.1 GCA_905478975.1 uncultured Pseudomonadales bacterium
CGAACCATTAGGCGTTCGTCGGTTTCGGAGGGGTGTTGGGCTAGGGTGAGGCTGTGCTGTTGGTAGTAGTGGCGGTCCATGTCGATGACATTGAGTTCTGCTTTGCAGATGCGTGCGCTGAGTGCCATGGGGGTACGACCTTTTGCCTAGTTGTTAGCGCGCCAGTGTAGCCTATGTCCGTGGTCTTTGGTGGGCTGTCATTGGCAGCTAGAAGCCGTCGTCTTCTTGGGTGACTTCGACACTGACATAGTCGCCTTGGACTTCGGTTTGGATGAGGATGGGGCGGCAGCAGACGGAGCAGTCTTCGGTGTAGAGTTGGGATTCTGAGGGGTCGACCAATACGGTGATGCTCTCCCAGCAGAAGGGGCAGGTGATCTGTTTTTCGTGGAGTTGAAAGTGCATGGGCTGCTCCTGTTACCTTCTACTGATTGTTAATCCTTTCCAGCTAATTCTTTCCACTAATTCAATCCAGCTAGTCGAGGTCTTTTAGCGGGTGCTGATCTGCCGGCCAAGGGCTGGTAAAAAATGGTTCGATCATGTCGCTAGTGATGTCTTCAATACGGGCTGGGTTCCAGGCTGGACTGTTGTCTTTGTCCACGGCTAGGGCGCGGATGCCTTCGACGGTTTCGCTGCTGGTGCCGCTGCGGCCCAGATGTTCTGTGTGGAAGCAGTGGTGGACTATATTGCGTTCCATGCGCAGGTCGTCGGCCATGGTCAGTTGGCGGCCGCGGCGGATCTGTTCGAGGCTGACGTGCAACATGAGCGGTGAGCGTTGACGGAGGCAGGCTAATGTTTGTGCTGCCCACTCACCTTCAGCCTGTTCTAGGGCGTTGATCATGTCCATTACGCTGGGCAGTGCAAATATTGTGTCGATCTGTGGGTCTTGCCAGGCGGGTGTGCTGACCGGTGAGGGTAGGCTGACCAGATCTGAGAGTTGCTCGAAGCGCTCGACAGCGCTGAGCTGGGTATTGGCGGTGAGGCTAGCCCAAAGCTCGGGCATGGAGTCGCTGGCGACTAGGCCATCGGCCAAACCTGCTGCTAGGGCGTCGCTGCCGATTAACATCTGGCCGGTGAGGGCGAGGTATTCACCTAGGTGACCTGGGGTGCGGCTGAGGAAGAAGCCGCCGCCGACATCCGGGAACAGGCCGATATTGGTTTCGGGCATGGCCATCTTGGTGCGGTCGCTGACGATACGCAGGTCGGCGCCCTGTGCCAGGCCCATGCCGCCGCCCATGATTACGCCATCCATAAAGGCGGCGTAGGGTTTGGGGTAGCTGTAGAGCAGGTTGTTAAGGCTATATTCGGCGGTGAAAAAGTCTTCCAGCGCCGGGTCTTCGGCGATGGCTGCGTCGTGGAAAAAACGGATATCGCCACCGGCACAGAAGGCACCAAATACGCCGCGTTTATTGCTGCCGCGTATGGCGACCACTTCAACATTGGGATCGTCGCGCCAGTCGGTGAACACTGCGGTGAGGTCGATGACCATCTGCAGTGACAGGGCGTTTAGGGCTTCGGGGCGGTCTAGGGTGATTAGGCCGACGCCGGCAACGATCTCGCTTTGAATCTGGCTCAAGGGGGTTCTCCTGGGATGCTTTTAAATGAAGCAAAAAACAAAACCGCCCAACAGTGACCTATTGAGCGGCTAGATATAAGCTGCAGAGGCCAGTTTAAACGGTTGTGAAATCAGCGGCCAGCTCTGTTTTGATTTTTGGTCTATGGGGTTTTTACATTGGCAGCAGGGGCGCCGATTGCAGTTTTTTGAGATTTTTACTGCCGGTTAAAAACATTGCCCAGCGCAGTTGCTCTCGGAGGATTTCAATTTTTTCAATAACCGCTTCGGTGGACTCCAGTGCTGGCTGTAAAAAGGGTTGCGCCATGGCGCTTATATTGGCGCCGAGTCGCAGGCTGCGGGCTATATCCAAGCCATCGCGGAGGCCGCCAGAGGCGATTAGGCCGAGCTGACTGGATTGGCTGCGTACTCTGGGAATCAATTGGGCGGTGTCCATGCCCCAATCTAAAAAAGGTGCGGCAATTTGCTGCTCACGGGTCTGTTCAATGCGGGCATTTTCGATGCTGGCCCAGCTGGTGCCGCCGCGGCCGGCCACTTCAATCCAACTGACTCCCACATCGATCAAACGCTGGGCAGAGCTGGGGCCGATACCGGATCCCACTTCTTTGATTATCACTGGCACGCTAAGGGTGGCGCAGCAGGCTTCGATGGCGTCGAGCACACCGCGCCAGTCGCGATCGCCGTTGGGTTGCACCAGTTCTTGCAGTGGATTGAGGTGAATAATCATGGCGTTGGCTTGGACGCTGTCGACTGCGCGCTGTGCCAGTTCGACGCCATGTTGTTGCAGTTGGGTGGCGCCAATATTGCCCAGCAAAATTGCCTTGGGTGCCCAGCGGCGCACATCTTGGGCCAGACCCTCTTGCAGTGCGGCGCGCTGTGAGCCCAATGCCATGGGAATTTGGCATTGCTCAGCGGCTTCGGCCAGATGGCGGTTAATGGCTTCGCCGTGTTCGCAGCCACCGGTCATGGCGCCAATAATCAGTGGCGCGGAGCAGTATTGATTGAGAAATACCGTTGAGCAGTCCACTTCATCTACATGCAGTTCTGGTATGGCGCAGTGCTCGAAGCGGATGCGGTCAAAGCCCGCCGAGGTGGCGGCTTGGTGCTCGGCTTGCAGGGCCAAATGAATATGGTCGGCTTTGCGTTGGCTAATCTCAGTCATGCTGTTTCTTCTTCTTGTTTTTGCTGGCCGTAAATAAAATCAACCAATAGCATATGGGGCACCGTCAGGGCGGCGAGGCCGATAAAGGTCAATTGTAACAGTGCTGGTGCCACAGCTGATACGGGTGTCACTGCTGATACGGGTGCCACAGCTGAAACGAGTGCCGAGCTACTGCTGGTCTGCCATAGAAAATAAATTGCTGCGGCCGCGTAGGCCAGCAGACTGTAAATTACCGCTTCCCGAGCACTCTGTTGACGCTGTTCTGGGGCAATATTGCGCCAGATACGCTGCATATGACTGCGGCTGTGCCAGAGGCAAAAATACAGGGCAAAGCTCACCAGTGGTGGCAGCAGGTAGGCCAGGGCAATCAGCACTGTCAGACTCAGCAGCGATCTGCGCCAGCGCGGTTGATACAGACTGTAGATTCCGTAGGCGACTAGACAGGCTGCCCATGGCAACAGCAGCAGATTAATTTGTTTGAGCAGCCAGAGGCTGTTGTCGGCGCCGACCAATACGGCAAACAGCGGCTCTACGGCGGCGCTTTGTAAAATCGGTATGGCGATGACTACTAGACCACCATGGGCAATCAGCGGCAGCCAGGTGGCTGGTGCTGAGGGCGGGCTGATATGGCGAATGTCGCTGGTGCCGAAATGCAGGGCTGAGATGGCCAGAAAGAAGATTAGGCTGGGCAGGGGATACAGCCACCAGAGGCCGGCCACAGTCGCGGCGAGCACTAGGTAAATAATATGGAATAGCATCCAGGGCAACAGACCGCTGGGCCAGCCCACCCGTCGCGCCACTGCGCCATCGAGACCGCCATGGGGCACGCCGATCAGTAGGATCGCGGCAATTGCCAACAGCGAGGCATTGGATAATAAAGCTAACTCAGGCACGGGATAGCTTCTGTGACAGTTGCTTGGCTGCTTGCTTTACAGCCTGCTTTATAAACGGGCCCTTGGGCATGGCGGCTATCACTCGCAGCCAGTCGTTGGCGGTTGCTTGACCGAGCATAAAGCGCGAAAATTGGTCGCCATTTAACGCCCTGGCCATGCGCATATACAGGGATACGGCGAGATCTGGCCGACTTAATAACACGCCGTTAAAAATACTGTCCATGGTGGTGAGGCGACTGGATACAGGCGTTGGCACGGCCATATTGCCCTGGGCAATACCAGCTGCCAGCTGGCCTATCTGCTGTTGAATATGTTGGAAGGCATAGCCTGACGAACGCCGCACTGCGCCGCTGGCCGCGCCAATGGTGGCGATCAGGGGCTGCTCTGATGTTACAGTCGAGGCATCTGGTATTAGGATATCCATGGGAATTACACCCATTTCTTCACTGATGATTTCCGCCACTTCAATATTATTCTCCCGCAACCAGCACTCGATGGCGTTGCGATACCAGGATTGGGGCTGGACGGCGACGGAAATTAGCGTCGATTCAATCAACAGATGATGGTCGGAAAAGGGCAGGGCATAGATAAAGTGCAGCCCTCGGGACTGATCCACGCGAAAGTCCATAAGGGTGGCCATATCCGGATCTTTGATCGGCTCTTTGGTGTGGATATGCCAGCCGAGAAAATGCTGCCGCAAACCCTCTTCGGCAATGTTGGGCGGGCGGCTGTCATAGACGGTTTTGGCCCTATAGCTGCCCTTATCGGTCTCAATATTGGTGTGTTGCTGTTCGGGATGCAGTACTTTTACCGAGTCCTCAACCAGCTTCACTGGATCCTTTAACTGTGCGGCACAGCCGAGCAGATAGTCTGCTGAGCTGAGGCTTAGGTAGTTGTATTGATTGCTGCTATGAACCACTCGGCTAGTTTCATCGATCAACTGCCAGCGGCGCCAGCGACCTTTTGTTGAATGGGCCAGTTGATCCGCCTGTTGATCCAGTGCCCAGAGTGCCCAGCTGCAGTCACGCTGTGTAGCGGACTTGGGTTCAATCACCACTGTGGTCGGCGGGTTCTCTTGGGCTGCGAGCTTCGCTGCCAGCGTTAAGCCAGCATTGCCGCCGCCAATAATGGCGATATCCACGTCAGTCGACACCGGCTAATCCTTTTAGATGTTTGTGCAAGCTTGCCTCATGTTCAGGCACTTTTTTCCATCCCACTCCCGACAGCAGATCAATCAGGCTGGTGATACTGAGGCGCGCTTTGGTAAGTTTGTTCACCACTGTGCGGCCAAGCCACCATTGCAGTCCACTCCGTTTAAGCTTATGGCCAATCTGGCCGTAAACTCGCAGTGCCACAATAATCGAGAATCTACTGCGCCAGGGCAGCAGATGTATGCCTATCAAGGCGCTGGCGTAATATTGATCCGCCAACTCTAACAGCTGATTGATAGCAGCGGCCACTGGTATATGGCTGTTGTTGGATGCCCGGGCTATGTCCGCTGGACTGATCGACACGGCAAACCAGTTGGCGGGCAGGTAGCGGCGATCCATCTTGGCATCTTCGAGTACATCTCGGGCAATATTGGTGAGCTGCATGGCAACCCCCAAATCAATGGCAAATGCGTCGGCGCGGGCATGTTGGCAGTTGAGCACGCGGCACATCATCAGCCCGACTGTGCCAGCGACGGCGTGGCAGTAGCGCAGTAGTTCCGCTTCGGTTTCAAGTGCGGTGGGGTGCTGGTCGCGGAGCATGCCGTCGAGCAGTTCGCCGGCTGCGTTTAAGGGAATGTTGGATTCTGTGGCCAGGGCAATAAAAGCCTCAAGCTCGGGAATAGTTGCCACGGCGGGGTGCTGAGGATCGCTTAAACCAGCGCGAATATCTTCGAGAGAGTCCAGTCGATCCGGTAGATCACCGTCGGCTAGATCGTCGACAAAGCGGCAGAACTGATAGAGTCGAGCGGCGCGATCGGCTAACTCAGGGCCGAGAAACAAGCTGGCCCAATAAAACGATTTACCGTTTCGGGCGAGAACCTGCTTGGCCTGCGAGTTTTGCATTATTATCCGCCTGAACCTACCTCGACCCCTGTCAATAGTTCTTCAACCACCTTGGCTGAGCTGACGACGCCCGGCAGTCCCGCGCCCGGGTGAGTGCCGGCGCCGACAAAGTAGAGGTTGGAGATGGCGCGGTCGCGATTGTGAAAACGAAACCAGGCCGACTGCGTAAGGCGTGGTTCGATGGAGAAACCGGCACCGTGCATGGAGCGATAATCTTTGGCGAAGTCCTCTGGGGTCATCCAGAACACCTCTTCGATCACTGAGGAGAGTTCCGGCAATATGGTCTCTTCCAGGGACTGCACAATGCGGTCACGCAATTTTGGCCCTTCGGTTTCCCAATTCACATCACCGAGCAGATTGGGCACGGGGCAGAGCACGTAAAAGGACTCGCAGCCCTCAGGGGCAAAGCTAGTGTCCGTGGCCGTGGGCCTATGTACATAGAGTGAATAGTCTTCACTCATGGTTTTGTGATCAAAGATTTCCGTGAGCAGCTCTTTAAATCGCGGCCCCATCCAGATGCTGTGGTGGGCCACATCGGGGTAGAGTTTGCGGGTGCCGAAATAGAGCACATAGAGGCCCATAGAATACTGCTTTTTGATGGTCGGCATGCTGAAGGTTTTTTTCGCCGGCAGCAGATGCTTGTAACAGGTCTCGGGATCGCCGCCAAACACCACAATATCGGCGTCTAAGGTTTGCCCTGAATTCATTCGTACGCCAGTGGCACGCTTGCCGTCGAGAATGATTTCATCCACATCGGCGCCGAACTGGGTTTTTATGCCCTGGCGGTCCATCAGCTTGCCCAGTTCTTCAACCAGCTTGCCGGTGCCGCCCATACAAAAGAACACACCCCAGCGCCGCTCGAGATAGTGAATCAGCGTGTAGATAGCGGTGGTTTTAAACGGATTGCCACCGACTAATAGCGGGTGGATCGAAAACGCCTGACGAATTAGTGGGTGCTTGAGATGGCTGTTCACCATCTGTGAAACGCTGCGATAGCACTTCAATATCAGCAGTGCGGGGATCTGTTTGACCATATCCCAGACCCGGGTAAAGGGGCGGTGTACCAGCTCTTTAAAGCCCACATCGTAGACCCGCTTGGATTTTTCCAGCAGCTTTAAATAGCCATCGGCATCATCTGGATTAAAGCGGCGAATCTCGGTGAGGGTATCTTCAATGGAGGCGCGATAATCAAACTGGCTGCCATCGGCAAAGTGAAAGCGGTAAAAGGGATCTAGGGGCACAAACTGCAAATGATCTTCGAGCTTTTCACCGAACAGTTCAAACAGCTCATCAAACAAAAAAGGTGCGGTGATAACGGTTGGGCCTGCGTCGTGGCGATAGCCGCCGCGTTCAAACACCTGGGCACGACCGCCGAGGCTTTGCAGACGTTCCAATAAGGTGACTTGGTAGCCGAGCTTACGCAATCTCAGTGCTGTGGCTATTCCGGCGAAACCTGCTCCAATGACTACTGCTCTTTGTGCGTCCTGCTGTGGGGTTTGTGTCAAGCGATCTGCCCTTGGTGTTTGATGATATGAGTGTTGGTGGTCATTTGTTTAACTGAGGCGACCAGTCCGGCGCTAACCGACTGTAGTTGCGGTGGCACAGACAGAACCAAAAGCTCTGCTTGAACCAGCCAATAATCAACCGATTGATTGGCCTGCAAAATCACATCACTAGTGGCTATACGTTTCTGCCAGTGACTCAGTTTACTCAGGTCATCAGACTGGTACCAGAGATTAAACTCATCGGCGCTGGGGCCCTGCTGAGCAAATAGACTGACCACTAAATTGGGCTTGCGGCCGTCGAGATCGCTGGAGCGGCGGCTTGAAGGAATAATGTCGTCGATATCGTTGCGACCCTGATAGGCCAGGCCACAAAATCCAACGAGTTTTTCAAGGCACTGTAGTTCTGTATTGAGCTTTTCGTTTTGTTCCGTATTCAAACCCGCAGCAATGGCAGCACCTTTGATGGGAGCAATTAACAGTGGCGCGGTTTTGCCTTTGGCAATGCGCTGCCAGTCTTCCAGGTTAGCGCATTCACGCTGAGTAATATCGGAAATTTGACCGCTGCAAGTCTCTTGCATTGCCTGAGCTAACAAAGCCACCAATTTGCCCCCATGAAGGGCATTTCTGGCGCCGAGCTCAAAGGCTTTAGCCACCATCCAGTCGCCGAGGCAGAGTGCCATATCAGCGCCGAAGTGCTGATGGATACTCTCTTGACCCCGTCGGTGGGTGCTGGCATCGCTGATATCATCATGTATCAGCGAGGCATTGTGCAGCAGCTCGCAAGCCGCGGCCCAATGTAGATTGTCCTGTGGGTTTAGACCTAGGGATAGACCACTGGTCAGCGCAAGTTGCGCACGAAAAGACTTACCGGGATTTTGAAAGTGGTAGCGAGCAGCTGGTGCAAGTGTGCTCTGGGCATCGGGCATCTCTGCCTTATAGAGAAGCTCTAGCTCTGCTAAACCCCTTGGTCCGGTAGAAGCGTTCGTAGAAATATTTTTAAACGGTGTTGGGGACATTGTTAGTACCCTTGTAATTTTTATATGCAGTTACTTATTTTGTAACTTTTTTGTTGTTGCTTGGATGCTGTAGCTGGTGCGCTGTGCCTGCCGAATAAAGTAGAGAGCGGCAGAGAGAGAAAGAGCCAGCAATGCTGGCCCTTTCAATTTCATACTCACTACTGGTTCAGATTACTCTGAATCAGCTACTGCTGCTGCCCAGATAACTACACCGAAGGCAATCTTGTTCCAGAAGTCAGCTACGTTATAAATAACGTTCAGCATAACTGGATCTTGGCTTCCCATGAAGTAGCCGAAGAAGTAACCCAATGGGTAGATTGACCAACCGACAGTGACTAACAGCGTCATAGTCTTATAGGCTTTTTGGACGTTAGCATTAGCTAGACCAGCATTGATCTGGCTTGCTTCACCTTTGAAGATTTCCCAGATGATGTAGAACCAAGCTGCCATTGATGGAATAAAGGCCATCTTCGCATCCATCCAACCAGCTTCACCAGCATAGCCGAAGCCGAGCATAGCGATTGAACCGATCAGTAAGCGCCAGAAAACACCAGCTGGTACTTTAGTCACAGCAGACAGAATCAAGTAAAACTCGATCATCAGCAATGGCACAGTCAGTAACCAGTCGATATAGCGGAAGACTGTTGGAGAAGTACCAGTTGATACCCACACGTCACGCATATAGAAATAGTGCACTGCAGCGATCAGAGTAACCAAGCCAGATACTGTCAGAGAAGTCTTCCACTTGCCCGCGACACGATCGCGTTCAATAAAGAAGAATGCTGTGGCAGCAACCAGGGCCATAGAAATCAGCCAAAAGGAAATGCCAACGGGATCGCTGGCGGTTAAGTTGTTTGTCATGTGTAACCCCTACAGTTAGATATTGTTTTTATTATGGGCAAAGCATGCTTCTTATTATTACGGAGAACGAGCTGTACCCCATGAGCAGACCCTATTTTTCTAAGTCTAAAAAAATCTGCGTGGATAAATGTATCGCTATTTTTAAAAAAGTGCAAATGTTAGCTGTCTAGCGTTTTATAGGGTTAAACAACGATTTTAAGAATATACTCGACCAATAATAAAAATAAGAGACCAACATGATTCGATTTTATTTATCCATTTGTACTTGTTTCGTAGTTACTTTTACCTCTACTTTTAGTGTTGCAGAGCACCATGGCGAAGCCGATAGCGGCACTGATGGCAGTATGCTGCCGGTCAGCTTAGAGGCTGAATATCCGCAGCCGCAATGGCAGGTTAAAAACCCCGCAGAGCTGGGCGTTACAGAGGAGAAAGTCCGGCGTTTATTCGACCTATCTTTTGCTGATTCCGCCACCCAGGGGGTGGTGTTAATTAAAGATGGATTTCTGATTGGCGAGCGTTATGCCGAGGGTTTTGACAAGAGTTCTTACGGCACATCCTGGTCTATGGCGAAAAGCTTTTATGCCTCACTAGTTGGCATCTCGATTGACCGGGGAGAGATAAATAGCCTTGATGACAAGGTCGCCAGCTATCTAGACTACTTTGGTGACCAGCGCGCTGAAATTAGTATCCGTGACTTATTGGATATGACCAGCGGCTTAGAAATGCCCGACCATGAACATGAAAATATGTTTTTCTCTAGCGACCATTTAGCCTATGCCCGGGCTGTTGGAGTTGAAAAAACCGCTGGTGAAAAATTTGAATACAATAATGTTAACTCCATGTTGCTAGCGGAGATTCTCGAAGAGGCTACCGGACAGAAAGCGGATGTGCTGTTAAAGGAGCGGGTCTTCGATAAAATCGGTCTCACTGATGTGACCCTGTGGCAGGATAGTGTCGGAAATCCATTAACCTATTGTTGTGTCGATACCACGGCGCGACAGTACTCGCGCTTTGGTTTGCTGTTTGCCCGCAGTGGCAATTGGAATGGCGAGCAGATTATTTCTGAGGATTATGTCAATCAAACTTTCTCCAAAGTTTGGGACGGACTCGAGAGTTCCACCATAGAGCAAGACCGCGGCTACTCGCTGCACTGGTGGATTTCACGCCATGACGAAGAGGCGGTGATTTTTAATGCCAGCGGCAAGTTTGGTCAGTATGTTTTTGTCGACAGAGAAAACGATATTGTCTTTACCCGTATTACTAAATATTACCCCACCGGCGGCTCGGTTCAAGACTGGGGTCTGCTGAAATACATTAACTGGATAGGCTCAGTGGATTTTCGTCTAAAAGCGGCGGCATGGCTTGATTCCATGGGGGTTATAGAGATGAACAATTCGATCAAAACCCCGATCACCTATGAGAGTGGCACCTCAAAAGAATTTTTTGAAAACTACAATAAGATCATCGACGCCTTGGTGGATGTGAGTAAGTAGTTGGCAGCTTTATAGGCCTGCTTTCAGAGCTGGTCTATAAAGCGGGTCTTTTAAAGCTGGTCTAAATTGTTCAGACAATAGTCGGCTCTTGCCAGCAGAGCCTGCTTTACATCAGTGTCCATTTTATCCCAGGTGCGGTAGGCCATAGCAGTGCGTGGATTTCTTGAGAAGCGCTCGCTGTGGCGCTGCATAAAGCCCCAGTACAAACTATTAAACGGGCAGGCGTTATCGGTGAATCGCTCTTTGACACTGTAATGGCAGTCTTTGCAATAATCGCTCATTTTATTGATGTAGCTGCCGCTGGCGGCATAGGGTTTGGTGGCGATTAAACCGCCGTCGGCAAACTGGCTCATGCCTCTGGTGTTCGGCATCTCCACCCATTCAATGGCATCTATGTAAATGCCCAAATACCACTGATCTACTTGGTCCGGATCTATACCCGCCAGCATGGCGAAATTGCCGGTAACCATGAGACGCTGAATATGATGGGCATAGGCATAATCCAATGACTGATCAATGGCCTGTTTCATGCAGGCCATTTTAGTATTTCCGGTCCAATAATAATCCGGTAGATCCCGTTTCGCCTCGAAGCTATTGCGCTCGCCATAGTCAGGCATGTTTACCCAGTAGACAGCGCGGACATATTCACGCCAGCCGAGAATCTGGCGGACAAAGCCCTCAACTTGAGCCAGATCCACACCACTGTCGGGTTCGGAAAAGCGCTTTATCGCCGCATCGATAACCTGCATGGGATGAAGAATTTTACTATTGAGGGCAAAGGAAATACGCGAGTGGTAGAGACTCCAGCGTGATTCTCCCTGTTGGGTCATGGCATCCTGAAAGCGCCCAAAATTCGGTAGGCAGTACTCACAGAAAAAATCCAATAGCTGAAGGGATTGCTGACGATTTACTGGCCACAGCAGTTCCTCTGTGGCGCTTCCCAGGGTATCTATATTGTGTCGCTGAATACGTTCTAAATAATCGCCCACCGGATTGGCAAATAACAGCGGTTGGGGAACCTCCAGGATATCCGCGGCTTTTAATTTATTGCGGTTTTCGCCGTCAAAATTCCAGCGCTCGCCGAGAGGCTCAGCACCGTCCATTAAAATATCAAAGCGCTTGCGCAGCTTGCGATAAAAGGACTCCATGCGATTGTGTTTGCCGACATTGATATAGCTGGCCAGCTCGTCATGGGTGAGTAAAAAATGTTCGCTCTCACGGCAGCTGACGGGAATGCCTAGATCTAGGGTTTTCAACTGTTCCGCGAGACGATATTCATCCGGCTGCTGATATTCGAAGTGCTCAATACTGTGTTCGGTACAGAGTGCCGCAATCAATTCATTGAGGCCGGCAAAACCCACGGTGTCGTCTAGTGTCAGATGCTTGACCTGATGTCCGGCCGCTTTAAGCGCATTGGCGAAACTTTCTATAGCGGCAAAAAAAGCGCAGACCTTTTGTACATGATGACGCACATAGGAGGCTTCTTGATGGAGCTCGGCCATCAGGTAGAGCACGCCGTCGTCCTGTTCTCTATACCAAGAGTGGCTGGCATTGAGTTGGTCGCCGAGAATAAGCCGCAGGCTGTGGTATTTTTTCATG
>CAJQKW010000052.1 GCA_905478975.1 uncultured Pseudomonadales bacterium
TAATCCCTAGACTAGAGCTATTTTTATAAATAGCTTGGTTTATAAATAGCCTGGTTTTATAAATAAACGCGCGGTGCTCTTCATAAAAAGACGCGAGGTACTCTTTATAAAAAGACGCGAGGTACTCTTTATAAAAAGACGCGAGGTACTCGCCCTGGCATCCGGGTGAGCAGTTCATAACCGATGCTGTCGCAGTAGCTGGCCACTTCATTGACTGGCAGCTCTGGCCCCCAGAGTACCGCCTTATCACCAATCGCGACTTCAGTTAATTCTGTTACATCAACCGTAATCATATCCATAGAGACGCGCCCCACCAGCGGGCAGCGAACACCATTGATCAGCACTGGCGTGCCATTGATGGCATTGCGCGGATAGCCATCGCCATAGCCAACGGTAATGGTGGCGATGTTGGAGTCCCGCTGGGCAGTCCAGTTGCCGGTGTAGCCCACGGGTTCACCGGCGGCAATATTGCGCAGGGAAATTACCGCAGATTCAAATGACATCACTGGCTTAAGTTGGTCGGCATTTTCTTGGGCTACCGAAAAAGGCGAGTTGCCATAGAGCATATAACCGGGGCGCTGCCATTCTCTCTGGGCTTTGGGCCAGGCCAAAATAGCGGCTGAATTAGCCAGGCTCTGCAGTGCGGTGACCGGGGCGCAGGCCTTAAAGGTGTCAATTTGCTTCGCTGTTGCATCACTGTCCAAATCATCGGCGCAGGCAAAGTGCGAGGTGAAGACAATAGGCTGGCTAACATTGCGGCTGTTATTGAGGCATTGATAGACTTCGGCTATATCACTGGGCTGAAAGCCTAAGCGGTGCATGCCGGTGTCGACGCCGAGCCAGACAGTTAATGGCAGAGCCAAGTCGGCATTAATAATCGCTTCTTTCTGCGGATGATTTTCAACCATCACCCAGAAGCCTTTGGTAGCGGCTACCTTGAGTTCGGCGGCATCAAAGGCCCCTTCGAGCAGCAGTATCGGTTGCTTGATTCCGGCACTGCGCAGTTCCAGCGCTTCTTCAATACAGGCGACGCCAAAGGCGGGAGCAAGATCAGCAAGTGCCTGAGCGATTTTTATCGCGCCATGACCATAGGCATTGGCTTTGACCATGGGGATGGTCTTTGACTCGGGCGCCAGGGATTGTGCCAGCTGGTAGTTGTGGCGCAGCGCCTGAAGGTCGATAACCGCTCTGGTGGGTCTGGACATGCTGTTACCTGTTAATTAAATATAGTGTCAAATCTAGTAATCAAATTTTGCGGCGGAATAAAGAGTCTGGACAGCTAGCCAGATATCACCAATGCTGCCATCGCCAACCGGCTTGCCGTCGATCTCAGTGATCGGGGCGATTTCTTTCGAGGAGCTGGTAATCCAGACTTCATCGGCGTTGGCCACTTCGTCCATGGAGACTATGCGCTCTTCCACGGCAATCTGGGCGTCTTTGCGCAGCACGTCGAGAATGATCTGGCGGGTGATGCCCGGCAGTTTTTGATTATCTAAAAGGGGTGTGATCACGATGCCGTCTTTAACAATAAACACATTGCAGGCGCTGGCTTCGGTAAGCTGGTTGTCGGCATTAAATAGCAGGGTTTCGTCACTGCCTTGCTCATAGCCCTGCTGAAAGTGCAGGACATTGCCCAGTAGTGCTGTGGATTTAATCTGGCAGCGCTCCCAGCGCAGGTCTCGTGCGGTGGAGGCTTTTTTGGCTTTAACACTGCTCTTGTCGGCTATAGGTGCCGGGGCGATCTCAAAGGAAAAGGCAAACACCGTGGGTGCGATATTCTCTGGGAAAGCATGAAAGCGTTTAGTGTCGGTGCCTCGACTGACATGGAGATAGAGGCCTAAATTCCCTGCGCCATTTTCGGCGATCAAGCGATTGCAGAGTTCCGCCCAGTCTTCGGTGGACCAGTTGAGTTGAATGCCGATGGCCTCGAGGCCGCTTTTCATACGCGCAATATGGGGTGCAAAACCGACCATTTTTCCGGCGTAGGAGGGCACCACTTCATAGATGCCGTCGCCGAATAAAAATCCCCGATCCAGAGGGGATATCTTGGCCTGTTCGATGGGCATGTAGTCGCCATCTAGAAATGCAATACTCATATTTATACCTTATTGACCCTTGTCGGGCTTAAACCGCTATTTTGCGAAAAATGGTATCAGCGAGGCGGATTTCACGCAAAGCAAATTCATTGGTATAGAGGGTTTATTTGGCTCTAATTTGGTGTTTTTTAAGGCTTATCGTAACCTAGGCGAGAAAATATCTTGATATCAACAAAATCCACCTAGCTTTCTCAGGTTTTTGATTAATTCTTCACTAATATCTGAGCTCAAACCGTCTTCGGTTAGGTGATTCTCTCGGGTCACGCCATCGACACTGCCACGGTCGGAGAGGTATTGCAGTATGGCGACATTATCCCAGTCTAGGAGCATATCTTGCTGCCTTAGAATCGACAGCATGGCGATCAAACCCTGGGCTGCCCAGTTGGACACGTCGGCGATTACCAGTTCGTCACAACAGGTGGCTGAGGGGATAATGCTGAGCTGTTCAAGTGTCTTGGCAACATTGCCCATACCAATTTCATTGCCGCCATCGCCAATACCAATAGTCGGGCAACTGGCTGAGCTTAAAAAGTAATCGAAACTGGCACAGGCGGAACTGATGTCTTCGCCGCGCATATTGTAGTACTTGCCATCGGCGGCCATGCCAGGGCGTTCAATGGAGATCACCAATGAGGGTTGATACTGTTGCAGGGCATTTTGTGCCTCTACTTTGCTTACCGCTGGTTCGCCTAGGCTAATTTTGTGTACTCGGTAATCATTGGCGATGGCATCTGCCAGTGGTGTACCACAGACCAGTATAGGTTCTGCGCCCAGTGCCTCTAATGCTCGATAGAGGGCGATAGCGCCAACCGGGCCGTCGGTTTCATAGGTGCCGGCCACGGGAAATCCAGTGCCAATTAAGACTCTGCCTGTAGCATTTTGCAGCAACTGGGCGGCACGCAAATAATAGCCGGGCACCAGTGCGGCTTGGAGTGTTTGCATGCCCCTGGGGTTGCGTGCCACTAAAAGGTTTTCGATCTGGGTGCTGAGAATAAGGTTATTCATGCAGGCTAATCTGCTCCAAAAGGGTATTTGCAAAGCGCTGTTGATCGAGCAATAGCAGATTGTGTGCCTGCTCTATGCTAATAGCTTCAAAGCGCACTGTGCCACCGGGCAAAAGTTGCGCGAGTTTGCCAATATCCAGAGACAGCACTGAGCCGAGTTTGGGATAGCCGCCGATAGTTTGGCGGTCATTGAGCAGCACTATGGGTTGACCATCTGCTGGTACCTGAATTGCCCCGAGGCAGATGCCTTCCGAGAGAATGCCGTCTAGGGTCGGTTTAATGGCCGGGCCCTTAAGTCGAAAGCCCATGCGATCGCTGCTCTCGGTAACCCGATAGTCAGAGCTGAAAAACAGCTGTTTGTTAATATTGCTAAAGGCCTGCTGCTGGTAACCCAGTACCACGCGCAAGAGGGCGCTGTTTGCACTGTAGTCTGGACGATGGCTGTCGGATACACGCAGCTGCGACCCAGGCAGGCTATCTAGGCAGGGTATAAAGTCACCGGTTTGCAGTGCCGTGCCATCGCGATGCAGTCCACCTAAGGCTTCTCTGGGCACTGTGGAGGCACTATTGAATATGGGTTCAATGGTAAAGCCGCCGGCAACGGCCAAGTAGCCACGGCTGCCCGATGTGGCAAATCCCAGTTCGATGCGGTCGCCGACTTTCACCTGATGGCTCTGCCATAGTTCTCGGGGCTGTTTATTAATGCTTAGGGGAATAGTTGCGCCAGTGACGGCAATGGTTGTATTGATCTGGGATTCTAAGACCAAGCCGCCGACGGTGATTTCGATGGCGGCAGCGGTTTGCTGATCGCCGCAGAGGCGATTAGCCCAGCGAAAGGCGTCGCGATCCAATGGGCCGCCAGTGGTGAGACCAATGCCGTGTTGACCGAAGCGCCCAGCGTCTTCAATTAAACTAAAAATGCCCGGCTGAATAACCTTAAAACCACTGTTCCTATCAATACTCATAACAGGCCACCCATATCCAGAAAGCTCTCTCTGTCGATGGCCTTAAAGCGCACCCGGTCGCCCACCTGAACGGGCATGCTTGGCTCGACACTGGGGTCGAACATCAACTCTGGGCAGAGGCCAATCAGGTTCCAGCCTCCTGGCGACTCTGCTGGATAAACTGCGGTCTGACGGTCGGCAATAGCCACTGCACCACGGGGCACTTTTTGTCTTGGAGTGGCGAGTCGCGGCGCGGCTATTCGCGGGTCCAGTTCGCCGAGATAGGCAAAGCCCGGGGCAAAGCCGATGGCATAGACGCGATATTCAGATTGTTGATGGATGCTGATCACTTCTTCAATGGAGAGGCCTGCGTTATCGGCGAGTAATTGCAGGTCGGGTCCCGACTCGCTGCTGTAGTAAACTGGCAATGTCACCAGAGCGCCTGCTTGGCTGCTGTCGCTATCAACTGGTATCGCCAGCGCATGGCGAATCGCGGCGCGCACGGCATGGTGATCGGTGTTAAAGGGGTCGTAAATCACTAGCAGGGAAGCGTAGGAGGGCACTAGGTCAATCAGCAGGGCGCCGAGAGTTGCACGCAGCTGGGCCGCGGTTGCGGCGACCTCTGAGGCGACGGCCTCCGAGGGTGCTTCGCCAAAATAGACGATTAGGGAGTTCTCTCCGGCGATGGAGATTTTCTGTTGGCTATGTGTTTTGTTGTGCATTACGAATTAATTAACTGACGGATTTCTTCGATGGCTTTGACGCCTTCTGGGTTGTCCCCATGGACACAGAGGGAGTCTGCTTGCAGTTCAAGGCGGTGGCCGCTGACCGTAGTGACGCAGCCGTCGGTTTTCAGTTGCTGAACCTGTGTAAGCATTTTCTCACGGCTGTGTACGGCACCTTCTTTGGCTCGGGAGAGCAGGGCGCCGTTGTCGTCGTAACAGCGGTCGGCAAAGGCTTCAAAGATGACCTCTATGCCAAACATCTTGGCTTCTTCGCGATGGGTTTCGGCCTCTGGTGTGGCTTGTAGCATAAAGGCCAGGGGCAGATGGGATTCGGCAATGGCTTCCATAATGGCGCTGCGAATATGGCCGTTGGCCATCATGTCGTTGTAGAGGGCGCCGTGGGGTTTGACGTAGGTTACGGGTACGCCGAGGTTTTGTGCCATGCCGGTGAGGGCGGCGATTTGGTATTGGACTATGGCGATGATCTCCACGGCGGGGAGTTTCATTGAGCGGCGGCCAAAACCGGCAAGGTCTGGGTAGCTGGGGTGGGCACCGACGATGACATTGTTGCGTTTTGCTGAGAGCAGGGTTTTTTTCATGACCACGGGATCGCCAGCGTGGAAGCCGCAGGCGATATTGGCTTGGTCTATATGGGGCATGACCTGGTCGTCGAGGCCCATGGTCCAGGCGCCGTAGCTTTCGCCGAGATCGCAATTTAATAGTAGTGCCATGTTATGTTCCTAAATGCTGCTGGTTTGTTGTGGGTCATTTGGTGCTTGTTAGGTACTTATTGGGTGCGCTGAAGCATTGAATTGCCTTCAGCATCGACTGCATGATTTTCCTTATTGCCTACGCTGCGGAACTCGCTATCGCTCAAACAGGTCCTCGCGCTTTACGCCAACAAGGAAAATCATAAGCGCAGCCTAATTGATGCTGAAGGCAATTCAATACTTCTTTTGCGGTAATGGTGCGATCCTGCAAGGAGATCCTTCGGCTTCGCTCAGGATGACAGGCTGGGGTGCCATCCGGCCGCACTTACTCTTTCATCCGGCCGCACTTACTCTTTCATTCGGCCGCATTTACTCTTTCATTCGGCCGCACTTACTCTTTCATTCGGCCGCACCCACTCTCACTCTGTCATCCCGACCGAAGTGGAGGGATCTCATCCAGTTGGCAGGAGACCCTTCGGCTACGCTCAGGGTGACAGAATATCCCTGTGCGCTGCGTTCAGCTAATCAACCGCCACCGCAAGATCACTATTCTTTAAATCCGTCACCAGCATACAGCCGGGGCTGTGGGTGATACAAAAGGGTAGCTTGGCCGCTTCCAAGGCCACCTGGGGCGTCACACCGCAGGCCCAAAACAGCGGCAGCTCGCCATCCTTGATGGTTACCGCATCGCCAAAATCCGGGCGGCCAATATCATCAATCCCAATATGATCTGGATTGGCATAATGGATCGGTTCACCATGTACGGAGGGGAAGCGCTTACAAATTTCCGCGGCGCGCAGTGCGTCTGCCGGGGCAAAGGGTCGCATACTGACCACCATCTCACCGGCAAAGGGGCCAGCGGGGGTGCAGTCTATATTGGTTTTGTACATGGGCACATTGACCGCTTCACTGATATTGCGCACGTCGAGGCCATCGGCAATCAGTGCCTCTTCAAAGGAGAAGGAGCAGCCGAGTAAAAACACCACTAGATCATCCCGCCAGAGTGCCGAGATATCGTTGACTTCACTGACCACACGACCATGTTCAAAGACTTTATAGCTTGGTATATCAGTGCGAATATCAATGTCTTTACCCAGAGTCGGCAGGTTGTAAACGCCGGGTTCTGATGTGGCAATCAGCGGGCAGGGTTTGGGATTGCTTTGACAAAATTGCAGAAAATCCGCAGCCGAATCGGCAGGCAGAATCACTAAATTGCACTGTACATAGCCATTGCAAAATCCGGAGGTGTTGCCACTGTGCTCACCGCTACGAATTTTCTCGCGCAGCTGCTCTGGTGACAACGTCTGTTCGAAAAGTGTCTGTTCGATAAGAGTCTGTTCGGTGCCTTTACTTGGCTCTTTCATAAGCAATTCCAACTAATGATTGGCGAGTCTAACAAAGCTTCTGGGTAAACTCATTAGCTGAAACCCAGAGGGAGTAATGGTCGTAATAGAGAGAATCATAGACTAACGCCAGTGTTTCGCCCAGCTGTCGAGGACGCGCTCTGAATACCAGTACTGACCATAGCTGCCATTGTAGCGGGCGAGGGCATCGGCCAGTCGGCCCTTTTCTCGGTCGAGGTAGTATTTGAGGATGGTGCAGCCGTAGCGCAAATTGGTTTGTATATTAATCAGGTTGTCTTCAGGGCGTCCGATCTCGTGCTTCCAGAAGGGCATTATTTGCATCATGCCCTGAGCGCCGGCAGAGGAGACGGCATAGGAGTCAAAGTGACTTTCCACTTCAATCAATGCCAGCACAATCTCGGGAGAGAGTCCTGCCCGGGAGGCTTCGCTGTGAATTAACTTTAACAGGGCGATACGCTGGGCGGGGTCTTTGACTAATCGGGCCAGTGCTGGCTCTTTCTCTACCAGCCACACTTCGGCATCGTATTGGTCGTTAAAACTGTCGGCTTCGGCGGCAGCCTGTTTAAGCTGTGATAAGAGTGCAGGATCAACTGTAGGCTTTTCGACAGTGGTTGCAGCAGCTGAAATGGAGAGCAGAAGCAGGGCCACAGCAATCCACTGTGGCCACAACCTATATCTACTTAATAATGTTCTCGGCAATAAAATCATCCAGCTTATCCAATGCTATATGTTGATTTTCCGGCTCCCGGCGATTGCGGTATTCGACGTTGCCTTCCCCTAAACCACGGTCGCCAATAACGATTCGATGGGGTATACCTATCAGTTCGATATCCGCCAACATGCCACCGAGACGAGCTTTAGGTTCATCCATAAACAATACTTCATAACCGGCGCTTACCAGCTTGTTATAGAGCGCGAGGCAGGTTTCAGCAACCAGTTCAGACTTGTGCATATTGATTGGCACTATAGCCACCTGAAAGGGTGCGATGGACTCTGGCCAGATAATGCCGTTGTCATCGTGATTCTGTTCTATAGCGGCGGCAACAATGCGACTCACTCCTATACCATAGCAGCCCATGGACATGGCGCGGTCTTTACCGTTCTCGTCGAGCACGGTGGCTTTCATCGCTTCACTGTATTTGGTGCCGAGCTGGAAAATATGCCCCACTTCAATACCGCGCTTAATCTCCAACAGGCCTTTGCCGTCTGGGCTGGGATCGCCGGCGACTATATTGCGAATATCGGCAACGCTGAACTCGTCACAATCCCGCTCCCAGTTGACACCGGTGAGATGGTAGCCGTCGCGATTGGCGCCACATACAAAGTCGCTGAGCTGGGCAGCCCAGTGATCTACGACAATGGGCAGGTTGAGATTGACCGGGCCAATGGAGCCGGGTGAGCAGTTCAGGGTGCTTTTGATTTGCTCTTCACTGGCAAAGGTCACTTCGGTTTCAAGACCTAAGGCGCGCTGTGCTTTCACTTCATTGAGCTCGTGATCGCCGCGAATCATCAGGCCGTAGAGTTGGGTTTTTCCCTCTTCGTCTTCGGCGCTAACAATCAGTGCCTTCAGAGTTTTCTCGGCACTGGTGTCGATAAACTCGCAGAGTTGATTAATGGTGTGAACCCCGGGGGTGGCCAATTCGGCCATTTCTTCTGTGGCTGAGGCCACTGGTTCGCTGGGTGCCAGTGCATCAGCTTTTTCAATATTGGCGGCGTAATCACTCTCGCTAGAAAAGACGATTGCATCTTCACCGGAATCCGCCAACACATGAAATTCATGGGAGACACTGCCGCCGATACTGCCGGTGTCGGCCAGTACTGCGCGATAGACCAGGCCGGTGCGATCAAAAATCGTCGAGTAGGTCTGATACATCAGGTCGTAGGTCTCTTGCAGAGAGGCACTGTCTATATGGAAGGAGTAGGCGTCCTTCATGCAAAATTCTCTGGTGCGCATGACGCCAAAGCGTGGCCGACGCTCATCGCGAAACTTGGTTTGGATTTGATAGAAGTTAGCGGGCAGCTGTTTATAGCTGCGGATTTCATTGCGCACAATGTCGGTGACCACTTCTTCATGGGTTGGCCCGAGACAGAATTCACGGCCGTGGCGATCCTTGATGCGCAGTAATTCAGGGCCAAACTGCCCCCAGCGTCCAGATTCCTCCCAGAGATCAGCGGGCTGAACCACTGGCATCATAATTTCTAAGGCACCGGACCTGTCCATCTCTTGACGAACAATGCCTTCGACCTTGCGAAACACCCGCAGACCCAGTGGCAGCCAAGAGTAGAGTCCAGAGGCAACTTTGCGGATCATGCCGGCACGGAGCATTAATTGATGGCTGATCACTTCAGCATCAGCGGGAGATTCTTTTTTTGTTGAAATCAGGTATTGGCTGGCGCGCATGGTTTCTCTTACACTGCTGGTCGGTTGGTTTAGGCGGCCATTTTACGGCCCTGAGCTGTCGCCGTACAGAGCGTAAGCGGAGATAAGGAAAGATAAGCAGAGATGAGGACAAAATGTTTCAATTAGATCCCCGATTAGAGAGTAGTACCCTGTTGTTGGGAGCCTTTCCACTGAGTTTATTGTTGCTCAGTAAAGATGCCAATTACCCCTGGTGTATTTTGGTGCCAGCGCGCGAAGATATGCGGGAAATATATCAGCTTACCGAAGCGGATCGACGGCAGCTTTTAGAGGAGTCTTGTGTGCTCGCTGAGACCCTAGACAATCTATTTAGTGCGGAAAAAATCAATGTGGCCACCATAGGTAATATGGTTCCGCAGCTGCATATGCACCATGTGGTGCGATTTGAAAGGGATGCTGCCTGGCCCGGACCTGTCTGGGGGGCGGTGGCTGCAGCGACTTATCCGCCGCAGCTGTTAATGAAAACAGCTGAGCGTATTGTCACTGCGCTTGCACCCTTGGGCCTGAGAGCTGAGAGCTGAGAGCTGAGAACTGATAGCTGAGCAGGCTTGATTGGATCTAGATGTGGCGACTACTGGGCCATATCTTTCAAGCCTTTTAAGGCATGCACTTTCACCGCCACGGATGCAGGGCGTGCTTTAAACGTGGTCTCTTTGCCGGTAAAGGGGTTGATACCTTTATAGGCTTTCTTGGCTGGACGCTTAACCGTGTGAATTTTAATCAGGCCGGCGAGAACGAATTCTCCCACTGAACGTTTTTTCACGTGGCGCTCTACTAGAGTGGCCAATTCACCGAGCAATGTGTTGACCTGTTTGCGCGTGAGATTCGAATTGGCGGCCAGTTCACTGATGATTTGGGTCTTGCTATAGCGTTCCCTTACAGCAGTGGTTTTTTTCGCTGCTGCTTTCTGTACTGGTGCTTTTTTTGCTACAGACTTTTTCGCAACTTTTTTGTTCGGGGCTTTTTGAACTACTTTTTTAGGCGCCTTTGTTACAGCCGCTTTTTTGACACTGGTGCTTTTCTTCGCAGTGGATAGAGTCTTTTGCTTTACGGGCTTTTTAAGCTTTTTCGCAGTTGAGGTCGCTTTCGCAGATCCTTTCTTAACAGCCATCACATTTTCCTTTATAAATGTAAATCATATTTCATCCCTGTCGTATTGCGATGAGCGGCCAACAGGGCCTCGCAATCATTTATAGCCGCTGTTTTCCGGATATGCCAAAAATGGCAAGGTTTTTCGTCATTTATTTAATCTTCAGCCCGCTCAGCCGATGCGCGGGCATTCTACAAGGGCCGGTGCTGGGGTATAATGCAGCGCTTTTTTGCTCAGGGCAGTGACCGGCTAGGATGATTTAGTGCCTATGGGGTGGATGAATAAGCATTTAACGAAGCGTATGTTGCCCCTCTTAGAATTTTAGGAACCGAATCTATGCCTATATATGACTATCGCTGTGCGGCTTGTGACCATGAGCTTGAGGCGATACAGAAAATGAGTGACGACAAGCTGGTGGATTGCCCAGCCTGTGATAAGCCCGAGCTTAAAAAACAACTCTCCGCGGCGGGGTTTCGACTCAGCGGTAGCGGTTGGTATGAGACCGACTTTAAAACCGGCAACAAAAAGAACCTCAGCGACAGTGGCAGTGCAGTAACTAAACCAGCTGCCAAGTCGGAAAACACCACTGGCGCCAGCAGTTCTTAAATAACTGCTCTTAAATACCAGCTTAGCTGACCAAACAAACCAAATTAATTTTAAGTAGGGAAAGACAACAGATGTATCGATCTAACTATTGTGGATTATTCACCAGTGAACATATTGATCAAGAAGTAACCCTTTGTGGCTGGGTAGATCGTCGCCGAGATCACGGTGGCGTTATCTTTGTTGATCTGCGCGATCGCGAAGGCATAGTGCAGGTAGTGTTTGATCCCGATGCCGGTGAGTTCTTTGAGCAGGCCGACAGCGTTCGCTCTGAGTATGTTCTCAAGGTGACCGGTGTAGTTCGCGCCCGCAGTGCTGCCACGGTCAATCCCAATATGGCGACTGGCGAGATCGAAGTCTACGGCACGGCAATGGAAATTCTCAATAGCGCCGTAACACCGCCGTTTCAGTTAGATGATCATGTCACTGTCGGCGAAGATGTCCGACTCAAGTATCGCTATATGGATTTGCGTCGCAAAGAGATGCAGAACAGCCTGCGTTTTCGCTCCAAGATCAGTTCGTCGATCCGCAATTATCTTGTCAATGATGGCTTCTTAGATATAGAAACGCCGATCATGACCCGAGCCACCCCTGAGGGTGCGCGAGATTATTTGATTCCTTCGCGAACTCATCCCGGTCAGTTTTTCGCCATGCCGCAATCGCCTCAGCTGTTTAAGCAGTTGTTGATGGTTGCCGGGTTTGATCGCTACTATCAGATTGCCAAGTGTTTTCGCGACGAAGATCTGCGCGCCGACCGTCAGCCAGAATTCACCCAGATTGATATAGAGGCCTCTTTTATTAATGAAGAGGACATTATGTCGACCACCGAAACGATGATTCGAGGTGTTTTCTCTGAGCATATGGGGGTTGAGTTTGAAAGCTTCCCGCGTATGACCTACGCCGATGCTATGCACAAATACGGTTCAGATAAGCCGGATTTACGCATTCCATTAGAGCTGGTTGAGATCAAAGACCTACTGAAAGACATTGAGTTTAAAGTCTTTGCCGGTCCAGCCAATGATCCAGCCTGTCGTGTAACTGCCCTTAAAGTGCAGGGCGGCGCCAGCATCTCTCGCAAGAAGATCGATGAGTACACTAAGTTTGTCAGCATCTATGGCGCTAAAGGTCTGGCCTGGATTAAGGTCAATGCCATTGAGACTGGTATAGAAGGACTGCAGTCACCGATTATTAAATTCCTCGGTGATGAAGTGACCATGAATATTATGCAGCGACTGGATGCCAAGAATGGCGATATCGTCTTCTTTGGTGCCGATAAGTCTTCGGTTGTCTCTGAAGCGCTGGGTGCGCTGCGCTGTAAAGTGGGTGCCGATCTGGATCTCTATACCTGTGCCTGGGCGCCTATGTGGGTGATTGATTTCCCCATGTTTGAAACCACGGATTCCGGCGCACTAACACCATTACACCATCCCTTTACCGCACCTTCATGCTCGGAAGAAGAGCTTAAAGCCGATCCGGCTGCGGCTTTGTCTCGAGCCTATGATATGGTTCTCAACGGTTGTGAGTTGGGCGGTGGTTCAATTCGTATCCACGATCAGAAGATGCAGCAGACGGTTTTTCAGGTTCTCGGTATTAATCATGAAGAGCAACGCGAAAAGTTTGGCTTCCTGCTCGACGCGCTTAAGCACGGTGCGCCGCCACACGGTGGACTGGCCTTTGGTCTCGATCGCCTGATCATGTTGATGGTTGGCGCCGACTCTATTCGAGATGTTATTGCTTTCCCGAAGACCCAGTCTGCCGCCTGTCTGCTGACTGATGCGCCGGGTGTGGTGGAGAACAGCCAACTGCGTGATCTGAGTATTAAGCTGCGTAATAAAGAGCCTTCAGCGTAACAAGGAGCCTGCTGCGTAAGATACTGTGTGGCTTTTGAACAGAGCTTGTAGATAACAGAATTGTAAATTAAGTGCTTGGAAGATTTAGAGGGTGCAAAGCAGTCAAACTAGG
>CAJQKW010000053.1 GCA_905478975.1 uncultured Pseudomonadales bacterium
AACAATATGTTTACAGGAATTATCAGTGCCCTCGGGGAACTTACTAACCTCGAACCCCGTGGTGGCGACGCCAGGCTGCACATCAGTGCTGGCAATCTGAGCATGGCTGATGTCCAGCTTGGCGACAGCATTGCCTGCAACGGCACCTGCCTGACCGCAGTGGAACTCACCGACAACGGTTTTATCGCCGATGTCTCAGTAGAGACCCTGACCCTGACCACCACCGGTAACCTAAAAGTCGGCAGCCGCATCAATCTGGAAAAAGCCATGCAGGCCACAGACCGTTTCGGTGGCCATATTGTCTCCGGACATGTGGATGGCATGGGTGAAGTAGTCTCACTCCACGAAGATGCGCGCTCATGGCGCTTTCGTATTCGCGCACCCCGCGACTTAGCCAAATACGTTGCGCACAAAGGTTCGATCACTGTCGATGGCACCAGCCTCACAGTCAATCATGTGGATGGCGCTGAATTCGAACTCAATATCGTGCCCCACACCATGGTTCACACAATTATGGGCGATTATCAGGTCGGCACTAAAGTAAACCTTGAGGTTGATCTAGTTGCCCGTTACCTTGAGCGCCTATTGCTCGGTGACAAGGCCGCAGACAGCGCTGAGTAGAAAACAGGGCGCGATTAAGTAAGCCAAAGACGATTACACCAAAAGCTAAAAAACAGTCCAGATTGGAAGAGAATAATAATGGTACTCAACACTATAGAAGAGCTAATTGAAGATATCCGTCAGGGCAAGATGGTTATTTTAATGGATGACGAAGATCGCGAGAATGAAGGCGATCTGGTGATGGCTGCGCCGATGGTGCGCGCCCAAGATATTAATTTTATGGCCACGCACGCACGCGGACTGATCTGTTTAACCCTGCATCAAGACCGCTGCAAACAGTTAGAGCTGGCGATGATGGTTAACTCGAGCCAGAACAACGCCAGCCACGGCACGCCGTTTACGCTGTCCATTGAAGCGGCCGAAGGTGTTACCACCGGTATTTCTGCCGCCGATCGAGCCCGTACAGTGCAGGCTGCTGTCGCTAGCAGTGCTCGCCCTGAAGACATAGTTCAGCCAGGCCATATTTTCCCGCTTAAGGCTCAGCCCGGCGGCGTACTCAGTCGCGCTGGTCACACCGAAGCTGGCTGTGATATGGCAAAAATGGCCGGCTTTGAACCGGCTGCTGTAATCGTTGAAATTATGAATGAAGACGGCACCATGGCCCGTCGCGATGATCTGGAAGTCTTTGCTCAGAAACACGATCTGAAAATTGGCACAATCGCCGATTTGATTCATCACCGTCTAGTGACTGAAAAAACCACCACTTGTATAAGTGAGCGTGAAGTAAGTACTAGCTACGGCGATTTCACTTTAAAAACCTACCATGACGATGTGCATGGTGAAAAACACTTTGCCTTGGTGATGGGTGATGTCAGCGGTGAAGAGCCGGTTTTGGTCCGTGTACATACCAACCGATCAGCTCGTGATTTACTCGCCATTGAAGATTCCAGCACCTTTAAAAGCTGGTCATTCCACAAGGCGCTTGAGCGCGTCGCCACTGAAGGTCGCGGTGTTGTGGTGTTGCTCTATTACCCCGAATCCTCTGAAGACATTGATCGCAGTATTGAGCAGATTCTCAATCCTGGTCAGGCTCGCGGTCAGCGGGCCAGCGAAGTGGTCTATCAGCAAGTCGGTACCGGATCGCAGATATTGCGCGATCTCGGCATTCAAAAGATGCGTCTGATGAGTGCGCCGTTTAAATTTACCGGTATCTCCGGCTTTGATCTCGAAGTCGTCGAGCATGTCGACTACGAATAATCACAGGAACAGCACATGAGTGAATATAGACCCGAAGAGGGAAGCTTTAATATCGGCAAAGTGCGCATCGCGGTTATCGCTGCGCGCTGGAATGCCGAGATCACCGATGGTTTGGTAGAGGGCGCGGTGCGCGCCTTTGCCCGTCACAATATCGAGGGTGATGCTGTAGATGTGTTCCGTGTGCCGGGCGCTTTTGAGCTGCCACTGGCCAGCCAACGCGCTGCTCGCACTGGGCGCTATGATGCCGTAGTGGCCCTGGGCTGTGTGATTCGCGGTGATACACCGCACTTTGATTATGTCTGCTCGGAAACTACTAGAGGCATAGGTCATGTGTCATTGACCGAAGATCTGCCGGTTGCCTTTGGCCTGTTGACCACTGACAATCTACAGCAGTCCCTGGATCGCTCCGGTGACAACCATGAGAACAAGGGCGAAGAAGCCGCTTTGACTATCCTCGAACTACTGACCGTATTTAAGCAAATCCAAGGCGCCGAATAGATGTCAAAACCGAAAATGCGTCAAAAAGCTCGCCGACTTCTCGCTCAGGCACTTTATTCCTGGGATGTGGGCAAGGCCGACCTGATTGATATCGAAGCGGAATTCCACGGCGATAATAATATGGCCACGGTGGACACTGAACTGTTCCATGAAATTTTGTTTGGTGTGCCCAAGAACCTGACTGAAATTGACGCCGCCTACGACTTGTATTTGGATCGCAATCAGGATCAGTTGGATCCGGTTTCACGGGCTATATTGCGCCTCTCAACTTATGAGATGCTCTATCGTATCGATGTGCCCTACAAGGTTGTGATTAATGAAGGGGTTAATCTGGCGAAAACCTTTGGTCCCACAGATGCCCATAAATACATCAATGGTATTCTCGACCGCGTCGCTATCGCTAAGCGCAGCATTGAAGTGACTGCCAACAGGCGCGCCTAGGGTTACTCTTTCTGGCGGGAGCGCTGCTAGGCGGCACCAGATCAAGAGTGTCGAGAGTATAAAAAGTATAGAGAGGGTTTAACCTGTCTGATCACCGCTACCAACCCAGCGAGTTTGAATTGATCGCTCGCTACTTCACCGACCTCACCGGTCAGTCCGGTGTTGCACTGGGCATTGGTGATGATGCTGCATTGCTCAATGTGCGGCCCGGTCAACAGTTGGCTATGGCCAGTGACAGCTTGGTCAGCGGTGTGCATTTCCCCGAAACAGCAACCCCCAGACAGATTGCCAGCCGTGCCCTCTGTGTCAATCTCAGTGATATGGCTGCCATGGGTGCAGAGCCGCGATGGTTTACCCTTGCCTTAACCCTGCCTCGAGACAAAGCCAATAGTGAATGGTTAACCGAGTTTAGCGCTGGTCTTGGCTTTATTGCCGATCAATATAATCTCGCATTAGTCGGTGGCGATACCACCAGTGGACCCTTAACGGTGACACTTACATTGGTCGGTGAGGTTGCCGCTGGGGCGGCGCTGACCCGTGCCGGAGCCAGTCCGGGTGACAGCGTCTTTGTCACTGGTACTTTGGGGGATGGTGCTGCAGCCCTAGAGTTTGTATCCAATATAAATAATACTCCTGACAACAGTGATCGCTTACTTCACAGATTTTATAGCCCCCAGCCACAGATCCAGGCAGGCTTGAAATTGCGCTCGATTGCCAGTGCCTGCATTGATATTTCTGATGGCCTGTTGGCTGATTTGGGGCATATCTGCAAAGCCAGCGGCGTGGCCGCGGTGGTTCAGGCCGAGCAGTTGCCCATCGCCGAAGATGTTCAACAGCTGTCACCACTGGATGCCCTCGAATGGGCCCTCTGTGGCGGTGATGACTACCAGCTGTGCTTTACCGTCGCTGCCGACCAGCTGCCGATGGTCGAGGGTTTGATTGAGCGGGGTGAGTTACATGCCAGCAGGATTGGCACTATTGAAGTTTCCGCAGGATCAGGCAACTTAGTATCAGTGATTGATAAAAACAATAATCTACTAACCATTGAAAACCCGGGGTACAACCATTTTGGCCACTAATCCGACATTTGCTCAACTGCTGCGTTCACCAACCCTATTGCTGGCCTTCGGTTTTGGCAGCGGCCTATCGCCCAAAGCCCCGGGCACCATGGGCACCTTGGCGGCGATTCCACTCTGGTGGTTGCTGGCCCAGTTGCCCTTAACCAGCTACTTAATCGTGGTGCTTCTTGCAGCAGTGGTCGGTATTACTATTTGCGGCCGTGCCGCGGAACAGATGGGTGTTCACGACCACGGCGGGATTGTCTGGGATGAGTTTGTCGGTTTTTGGATTGCCATGGCGGCCCTGCCAATTACCTGGCAGTCAGTGGTGTTGGGCTTTGTATTGTTTCGTCTGTTTGATATTTTAAAGCCTTGGCCGATTAGCTGGCTGGACAAAAAAGTCTCCGGTGGCTTCGGTATTATGATCGACGATGTGATTGCCGGGTTCGCGGCCGCGGCAGTAATCTATTTTCTTGGTTTCGTCGGCCTTATTCTGTAAGCAGCACAAAATAATCTTGTCTATACTTTTGCTTCAATAGAACGGCTTTCTCCCGAATTGGCAACAATAGGAATGGGAAGCCGAAGAACCTAAGGACAAGCCCCCTCCGTGAAAAGGATTTTACTGCCAATAGCAATTGTTGGCACCGCTGTTGTTATCTCAATTGCCATGAATCTTCTCAAGCCTGCCCCAGTCAAGGCTGAAGCCCCAGACACCGCTGTCGCCGTCAAGACCCTTATTCTGCAAAGAGCGCAGGCGGTTCTTTCAGTTGAATCCCAGGGCACCGTTACTGCTCGCACACGAACGGCGTTAATCTCAGAAGTCTCTGGCCGCGTGCTAAAAGTCTCGCCCACCTTTGTTGTTGGCGGCACCTTTAATAAAGGCGATCTGTTACTTGAGCTCGACCCCACTGATTATGAAGTCGCCCTGCAACGGGCCAGTGCTAAGTTGATCAGCATGAATGCTCAGCTAACCTTTGAACAGGCCCGCGCGGTGCAGGCGGAAAAGGAGTGGGGTATGACCGGCCGTCCCGCCGAGGAAGCCCCATTACTGGCCCTGCGCAAGCCCTATCTGGAAGAGGCCCGTGCCAACGTCCTGCAAGCGGAGGCTGAGGTTAAGCAGGCGAAACTTAAATTATCTCGGGCCAGTATTCGTGCTCCCTACGCCGGTATGGTCGCCATTAAAGGGGTGGATGTCGGCCAATATGTGGCGGTGGGAGCGCCTCTGGGAGAAACCTTCGCCATCGATTTTGCTGAAGTGCGCCTGCCTTTAACTAAACGCGATCTGTCGATGATGAACAGCTTTTCCTCGGCGGATAGCCATAGTCACCTTGAGGTTATTCTTGAGGGATCAATAGATGACAGTATGAAACAGTGGCCAGCGAAATTAGTCCGCTCTGAGGGCGTGATCAGCAAGCAGAACCGTGCGCTTTATGTGGTTGTTCAGGTTGATGACCCCTACGGAAAGCTTAAATCAGATAATTCAAAATCGACCACGCCGCTATTAATGGGCACTTTTGTCACCGCCATTATCGGTGGTAAGACGATTGATAACGCCTTTGCCATTCCCCGCCACGCAATGTTGGAGGGCAATAAAGTGGCCTTGGTGGATGCCGAGCAGAGACTGCGCTTTCGAGTAGTAGAGCCAATCTTTGGCGATGATCAGTTTTACTATGTTACCGATGGCCTCGAAAATGGCGATGAAATGATTGTTAGCGCCATGGGTGTGCCTATCGAAGGGATGAGAGTTAGCGCTGATAATGCCGTTGAGGGAGACGCAGCCTTGAGCGAACAGAGAGCCCTCAGCGAGATAGAAGAGGATTTCAGCGATGCAAACTGAGCCGGAAAATGAACGTTTTGGTCTAATCGGCTGGTTCAGTAAAAACCCAGTAGCAGCCAACCTAGTGATGGCCCTAGTCATTGCCGCGGGATTAATCTCGGCTCTGAATATCAGTAAGAATATGTTTCCCGTGGGTGAACTCGACCAGATTTTGGTCTCGGCGGTGTATCCTGGCGCGGCACCGGTAGAGGTGGAGAAGGGTGTTATCCTGCCCATGGAAGCCGCACTTCAAGGGTTGAAAGGGATTAAAAAAATCAATTCCACCGCCGGTCGAGATGTGGCCAGCATCAATCTTGAAATCGAGAGCAATGAAGATATTCAAGAGGTTATGTCCCAGGTTGAAAACCGCATTGATAGCATTGTTAATTTTCCCGATGATTTAGAGAGGCCGACAGTGAAGCGCGCCACTATGGATGATGCGCGCTGGATTATGGGTATTGCCGTCTACGGTGATATGGACGAACGCACGCGCAAGGTGATGGGCCAGGAAATGCGCGATGAGCTGCTGTTATTACCTGAGATAAAAAGCATCACCCTGTGGGGGGTTGATCCCTATGAAATCTCCATTGAGGTGCAGGAAGATCGCCTCCGTGAATACAATCTAACCCTCAATGAAGTGGCCCAAGTATTGCGCAATTCATCTCTCGATTTACCCGCGGGTATGATTCGCAGCGCTGAGGGCAATGTTTTGGTGCGTACTCAGGGAAAGGCCTACACCGGGGAGAGCTTTGCCCGGTTAGTGGTGCGCAGCCAGCCTGACGGAACAAAATTATTGCTCAGTGATGTGGCCACTATTAAGGATGGGTTCGCTGAGTCTAATACGATAGTTCGCTTTGATCGTCAAAGTGCCTTTAACTTGGGTGTATTTGCCGTGGAAGATCAGGACATCCTGACGATTAGCAATATCGTCAAGCAATACATCAAGGACAAGAGCACAACCCTGCCCGAGGGATTACAGATTAGCGAGTTCTTCGACACCTCGTTTCACCTCCGTGGTCGCCTTAATATGATGCTGGAAAACTTGGCTATGGGTGCGGTGTTGGTGGCGATTGTGCTCGGTCTATTTTTAAATCTGCATGTGGCAGGTTGGGTGATGCTGGGCATACCGGTTAGCTTTCTTGGGGCATTTTGGTTGATGCCGGTTAATCCCTATCCGGTGGATATCAATGTACTCAGTCTGTTTGCGTTCATTATGGTGCTGGGCATAGTGGTGGATGATGCCATTGTTATTGGTGAGAGTATTTTCGGTCAGGCAAAAAAGGAATTCAAGGCTAAATCCGCTGACAATCCGGGTGAGGACGTTGTTTATAAAAGCTCAGTGGCGACAGTGATTGCCGGCGCCAAAAAAGTTGCCACGCCCTCAACCATTGGCGTGTTGACAACTATGGCCGCCTTCGCGCCGATACTATTTGTTGGTGGTGCCGCGGCGCCATTCTTTGAATCAATTGCTGTGGTGGTGATTCTCTGTCTATTATTTTCGCTGATTGAATCGAAGCTAATATTGCCCGCTCATTTAGTTGGGTTGGAGTTAGGTCGGCCCACTAAGCCACGATGGGCATTTATAGGGCGATGGCAACGCAGTATTGGCGGCGGACTCAATCAATTTGTGGAAAATCGGTATATCCCGTTTTTAAAGCTCTGCCTACGGCATCGCTATGCGACCTTGGCCGGGTTTTTGGCCCTGCTGATTATTTCAATTAGTGCGGTTAACAGTGGTATAGCCCGCTTTGAGTTCTTCCCGAACGTGCCCGGTGATGGTATTC
>CAJQKW010000054.1 GCA_905478975.1 uncultured Pseudomonadales bacterium
TTTACATCACGATAAAAATTCTCATGTGAACCAAGGGCCATTAGTTCCAGAGTTAAAGTACCATCATTGAAACTATACCCGAGCAATGTCATTTGCTTGTTCATCTTGAATTTGTGAACATGTAAAAAGGCTAGGTCACCCTTTTTCTGTTCACCAACTGTCGGTTTTGCCATTACTGCTTTAATAGCAGTGTCCAGTTCTTTTTTATGGCTGGGCTTTAGCTTCTTAACGACTTTTTTAAAGGTAGGCGTCTGTAAAACACTGGTAGCCTTAACCAAAATCGTAAGCCTCTAGCTTTCCAGCTTCCCGCTCAGCTTTAGCAATAATCGCTTGCTTAACAAATTCATAAGGTAAGTCAGGGTTATCTTCCATCATTTCACCAATTTTTGCCCAGTGCTCAATCTGCTTTGGTGCTGTGCGGCTCAAGGCTTTTGCCATGATTGTCGCTTTATCAATAAGCTCTTGGTCTAATCGTACACTTGCTGTCGCCATCGCACGGCCCTCCTCTGATGTATATGGATTGCATTGTAGCGTTACGCTTCAAATGTAGCAACTCGCTACAATTGACTTTAGGCAATTGGCTGCCAATAGGTGCCTTCGCCAGGAAGATCTAAGCCTTCCCCTAGCCATCCTAAAATCAACGTATATCCATCAGCCCAAGTTTTAATACATAGCAGAATGCCCCCAGAACCACTACACTCCCCGCCCTAAGCAATTGTCCCGCATTCCGCGGCTGCCCACCTCAGTAGGATGCTCATGAAAAAAACCTTTAAGTTAGAACACCCGAAAATCAAACTGCCTAGAGTTGTTGATTCGGTGAAACACGATATCCGTAAATTCCTCAAGAAAGAGCGGGCTAATACCCTGCCCTCTGGAGCCAAGTACTGGGCCTTTGATTGTAAATTCGGCGAGTCTGAAGAGACCGCTATTGAAGTGCATCTGTCTTCCCTGACGAAAAACGTCGATGAGTTTGTGGCCAAGGGAAGTATGACGCTATATGTGGAGCTCAACGCCAAAGCCATTGGCGGCGAAGAAATCTCTACAGCAAAAGCCATTAGCGGCGATGAAACCGCTGCGGTAGAGGAGGACTAGCTATCAACAATAACGATATCTTGCGCCGTGTGCGCTACATCTTCGACTTTAGCGATCAGCTGATGATTTCTATCTTTAAGCTCGGCGGCTATGAAGGCAATAAGGCTGAGCTGGCCACTTGGCTGGCACGGGAAGGGGAGCCCGATTTTGTGCTCTGCGAGGATGTTAATCTTGCGGGCTTTCTCAATGGTCTGATCATTAAGAATAGAGGGCCAAGCGATAAGGGCACCCCTGAGCCAGAACATTTCCTCAGTAATAACAGTGTGCTGCGTAAGCTGAAGATCGCTTTGAGCCTGCAGGCGGATGATTTGCTTGAGATACTGAAGCTCAATGAATTCACCATGAGCAAGCATGAGTTGAGTGCCCTATTCCGTCGCCCCGATCATAAGAACTATCGTGAGTGCCTGGATCAGGTGCTGCGTAATTTTCTTGATGGAATGGAAAAACGCTACAGAAAAGCCTAATTGGATTTGATCCAAAATCCCCATAGCCTGCAAAGGCTCATGATCTCGGCAATATCACCGGCCTTCTCTATCCTAAGGCCGGTGAGATTGGCCCGGTGATATTGGCCCGGTGATACATAGCTTAGCAATGGCCAAGATTGCTAATAGCTGCTCAATCGAAAACTTACCCCCTTCCTCTAGTATCTGATTCTATTCATCTTTTTCTGCCGACAAATAATAGGACAAGCCTCCGCCCGGTGTTTATAGGACTCACCTAGTTCTGCGTATATACAGTTACGGGGGCCGTAATTGCGGACTACTCTATTAAAACGGAGCCATTTGAAAAGAGCTATTTGAACATAGCTAATGATCCCAAATTCATAGAATAAGAGAGAGATGACATGTCAGAAGAAGCTAAGTGCCCACTCCATCAGGCTGCCGGCGGCGGAACTTCAAACAAAGACTGGTGGCCAAACCAGCTTCCTGTGGACCTGCTCAATCAGCACTCAAACAAATCCAACCCCCTGGGGAACACCTTCAGCTACGCAGATGAGTTTAATAAACTCGACTACGCAGCACTTAAAGCCGACCTAGTCCATCTTATGACCGATAGCCAAGACTGGTGGCCAGCCGACTTTGGTCACTATGGGCCGCAGATGGTGCGCATGGCCTGGCACGCTGCCGGGACTTACCGCACTCTCGATGGACGCGGTGGCAGTGGTCGCGGGCAGCAGCGTTTTGCGCCGCTCAATTCCTGGCCGGACAACGTCAATATTGACAAGAGCAGACGTCTGCTGTGGCCGATCAAACAGAAGTATGGCCAGCAGATCTCCTGGGGCGATTTGTTTATCCTTGCGGGTAATGTGGCTCTGGAGTCCATGGGCTTTAAGACCTTCGGTTTTGCCGGTGGACGCGATGATGTCTGGGAGCCGGATATGGATGTGAACTGGGGTGCAGAGACCGAGTGGTTGGCGGACGACAAACGCTTTCATGGGGATCGCGATCTAGACGACAATCTTGCCGCTACCCATATGGGACTGATCTATGTGAATCCCGAAGGCCCCAATGCCAGCGGCGATTATATTGCCGCGGCCAAGGATATCCGCTCGACCTTTGAGCGCATGGCGATGAACGATGAAGAGATCGTGGCGCTGATCGCCGGCGGTCATACCTTCGGCAAATGTCATGGTGCTGCGCCAGAGTCTCACAAGGGCCCAGAGCCAGAAGGCGCCTCTATGGAACAGCAAGGCTTGGGTTGGACCAGCGACTTCGGCAGTGGTCACGGCAAAGATACCATCTCTAGTGGCTTGGAAGTGACCTGGACCACGACTCCGACTCTCTGGAGTAATAACTACTTTGAGAACCTGTTTGAGTTCGAATGGGAGCTCACTGAATCCCCCGCCGGGGCCAAACAGTGGGTCGCCGTCAATGCACCAAATAGCATTCCCGACGCTCATATAGAGGGCCATATGCACAGGCCCACCATGTTAACCACCGATCTCACCCTGCGTTTTGACCCGGAGTTCGGCAAGATTTCCAAGCGTTTTCTGGATAACCCCGAGGCTTTCGCTAATGCCTTTGCCCGTGCTTGGTTCAAGCTAACCCATAGAGATATGGGCCCGAAGACACGTTACTTGGGGCCTGAAGTGCCGGCGGAAGATCTGCTCTGGCAAGATCCGCTGCCGACTGCAACGCACAATCCTAGTGCCGCAGATATAGCCGATGCCAAAGCGCAGATTGTCGCGTCTGACTTATCGGTTAGCGAGCTGGTATCCGTTGCCTGGGCCTCTGCGTCCACTTATCGCGGTGGCGACAAGCGCGGCGGTGCTAACGGAGCACGTCTGGCACTGGCACCGCAGAAGGACTGGGCGATAAACCAAGACGTAATCGATGCACTGGGCAAGTTGAGCCAGATCCAGAAGGCGTCTGCTAAGCTATCTCTGGCGGATATGATCGTGCTGGCTGGCAGCGTTGGTGTCGAGCAAGCTGCCAAGCTAGCCGGTATGCCAATCGAGGTGCCGTTCACGCCGGGGCGCGTGGATGCAACTCAGGCCCAAACCGATGCCGAATCCTTTGCTGTGCTCGAGCCTCTGGCCGAAGGCTTTCGCAACTACAGACAGGGCAACATAGGTGCAGCTACCGAAGCCCTGCTGATTAGCCGCGCGCAATTGCTGACCTTGACCGCGCCGGAGCTAACCGTACTGGTGGGAGGGCTGCGAGTGCTAGGGGCCAATCACGGCGGCAGCCAACAGGGTGTCTTCACCGATCAGGTGGGTGTGCTGACTAATGACTTCTTTGTCAATTTGCTAGATGTGGGCACCGAATGGAAGGCGGCGAATGATGCCGCTGAACTGTTCGAGGGCCGGGACCGCAACAGCGGTGATTTGAAGTACAGCGGTACTCGCAATGAACTGGTCTTTGGCTCCAACTCGGTGCTGCGCGCCTATGCTGAAGTCTATGCCAGTGCCGATGGCCATGAGAGGTTCGTCAGCGACTTCGTAGCGGCCTGGGTCAAGGTGATGAACCTCGACCGCTTCGACCTGGTATCATCCCAGCAGGGTAGTCATTAGGAACTTGTGACTGGAGTCTAGGCAAAACTAGGGTGCTTTAATCAGGCTTTAGTTTTATCTAGCGCACCAGACAAAACTAAAAAGTACTAGAGACACAGTCAAATCCATTGATACCTATTTCTTGATTCCCGCAATATAGTGACCGCTGCGGTAGTACAATAGTGATTTATCAAGGGCACAAGAATGCTAAAAGTGGGTGTAATAGGGTACGGTTATTCGGCCAAGACATTTCATATCCCCCTGATAAATGCATCGGAATTATTTCAACTTGCGGCAATAAGCAGCTCCCAGAAAGACACCATTGCAGTTGAATATCCCGACGTTGCAGTTTTTAAAACAGCACAAGACTTGATAGCCAGCACCACTGTTGATTTGGTGGTTATTACGGCCCCCAACGCTGCCCATTACCCAATCGCTAAGCAGTGTTTAGAAAACCGCCTGCATATTGTTGTGGAAAAACCCATGGTGACAACCAGCGTTCAGGCAGAAGAGTTGGTGAGTATTGCCAGTGAGCGCGGCTTAGTCCTATCTGTGTTTCACAACAGACGCTGGGATGGAGACTTTTTAACCGTCAAGACGTTAATCAACAATGATCTGATCGGCGATATACGTTTTTTTGAATCCCACTTTGATCGATTCCGCCCTGTTGTTCGCCAGCGATGGCGAGAACAACCTGGCCCGGGGTCCGGTATATGGTTTGATTTAGGCTCTCATTTAGTTGATCAGGCAGTCAATCTTTTCGGCTTACCTGAAGCAGTCACCGCACGATGTTTGCCCTTGAGAGAGGGTTCAGAAACCACTGATTATTTTCATGTTTTGCTGCACTACAAAAATCTCGAAGTTGTTCTCCACGGTAGCTGCTTTTCCGCAGCACCCAATAATCGTTTCCGTGTGGAAGGAACGGCGGGAAGTTACCTCAAGTATGGGCTCGACCCTCAGGAACAGCAGTTAAAGAAGGGTATTAGGCCCGACGATCCTTCATATGGGGTCGAAAATACACAGGATTATGGACGCTTCTATTCTGACCTGTCGAATGAGCCTGTTGAAACTGAGAAGGGTTGCTACCAACAATATTACTCGGAGATCAGCGCGGCCATAGAGTCCGGAGCTGAGAATCCGGTTAATCCTGAGGATGCAGTCGAGGTATTGAAAATACTCGAGCTGGCTGAGAAAAGCAGCGCCCGCGGTACAACATTGTTGCTGCCGAAATAGTTAACCCTAAAAACGGGCAATAGCGATGACCATTGAGATCAAAAATATACCTGAACCTGACGTTAGCTGCTCAACCTGCCAGGCTAGCTGCTGCCGCTTGGAGGTGATGATTATCACCGACACCGGTGTGCCTGCTGAGCATATTTCAGTGGATCAATGGGGCGCAGAAACCATGCTGCGCTTAGAGGATGGCTGGTGCTCGGCTATAGATCGCGATACTTTTATGTGCTCTATCTATGAGAACCGCCCGCTGATTTGTCGGGAATTCGAAATGGGTTCCTATGAATGTCGCGTGGAAAGAGCGGCCTAAGCATTGCAGTTTATAGTGAATACTTTGCTGTAAGCTCTATAAAATACTCTCTATATTGAACACCCAATAGGATCCTTCCGATGAACGTATTAATTGTCTTAACCTCACATGATCAACTGGGTGATACCGGCCATAAAACTGGCTTTTGGCTGGAAGAATTTGCCAGCCCCTATTACAGCCTCTTAGACGCCGGTGCCATTTTGACACTGGCTTCGCCTTTGGGAGGCCAACCGCCACTTGATCCCAAAAGTAGCGAGCCGGGCTTTTTAACCGATGCTACCCATAGATTCGACGATGACCCAGCCGCTAAGATGGCACTGGCAAACACGGCCAAACTCTCGACCATGCAAGTAGAGAAATTTGATGCCGTGTTTTATCCCGGCGGCCACGGTCCTCTCTGGGACCTGCACAATGATCCTGACTCCATTGCCCTAATTGAATCTTTCATTGCCGCAGGCAAGCCTGTCGCCACTGTATGCCATGCCCCTGCAGTACTGCTTAAGGCCAAGGATGCAAATGGTGATCCACTGGTTATGGGCAAGAATGTTACTGGCTTTAGCAACAGCGAAGAAGCAGCGGTCGAGTTAACCGATGTGGTGCCTTACCTACTCGAAGACGAGTTGGCTGCCATGGGTGGCCTTTACCAGAAGACTGAAGACTGGAATCCACTGGCGGTCGTCGATGGATTTATTATCACTGGGCAAAATCCCGGCTCCTCAACTGCGGTTGCCGAAGCACTGCTAAAGGCAATCAACCCATCCTAACCCCCGCACCGGACAGGAATAGGCAATGCCATAAAAATTTTAAAAAAGTCTAATCCTCATCTGATTTGTTTATCTTTTTCATATGGGAAAAATTTTTAATATGACAAGTTATCGACTAGCAAAATTGAGTGAATTGGATGAATTAAAAACCTTTCTTTTCCACCATGGCGCCAACCCATGGAACCATTTGCCTCTGGAGGCTGTTAATAGCGAGTTCGCCTTAATCGCCGCAGGTCAGGCTTCGGCAGTGGTGGCGTACAGGGATCAACAGCCCCTGGGGTTGGGGATCTTTTACCATCCTCGGGCGCTACCAAAAAACTATATGACCTTCAGTCAGGCTAAGCCCGCGATTTATATTGCCGAGGTGGTTGTGCATAAAGACCATAGTGGGCATGGCATTGGCACAGGTTTGCTAAACGATATTATTCACCGCGCACCTAAGTTCGGTGCTGAAATATTACTGATTGATCGCCATACAGAAAATATGGGCTCGGCCGGAATGATGAGAAAATCGGGGTTTAAAGAGCTGTCTACCTTCGTCGACTTGGATCGCCGTGACGTCGGAAATCGCAGTACAACAGTGTTGTATTTTGACTTAATGTAATTTTATTTAATCTATCTTTTTTAATTTTTAACTATAAAAAAAGGGGTGCCAATTGGCACCCCTTTTTGTCTTACTTGTTCCTGCTTTTTCCAATTAACTCATACTGAGTTGCTTAGAAGTTGTAGCTGTACTTGGCGTACCAAAATGCACCACTGAAGCCCATTGGCGCGAACTGGCTGTACTTGTTACCGTAAGCCGTTGCGTCATGCAATGTATCGCCGGCTTCGTCCAGTACGTTGTTACCGCCAACCATTACAGATGAGCTGTCGTTGAGGTCATAGGATAGTTCCAAGTCAACAACCATCTCGCCTGAGTAATCCAAGCCTTCGTTACTGTCATACCAATCGCTGTATGAGCTAACACGAGCAAGCATTCTCCAAGCATCCATGGAGTGGTTAGCAGACAGGTTCCAACGTGTATCTGGAGTCATGTCTTCGATTCTGCGCTCACGCTCAGCATCGATAGTTTCACCACGGTTAGTAATTTCAGTAGTCGTCTTGTTATAGGCTAGGTTCCAGTCAGTGGTTCCGCCCATCCAATCAGTGCTAGTTGAAACAACCAAATCAATACCGCTTGTGTTGGTATCAAAGTCATTGGTGAAGAAACGGAACTGAGACATATCGCCAGCGCCGGGTACGTTTGCGTCTTTCAGTGCCTGGATGTCAGCTGCTGTCAGGTTGGTATCTTTAGACAGGTTTAGACGATCTTCAACATCAATATCAAACCAATCCAGAGTGATATCGAACTGACCTATAGTTGTGTAGACACCAACGGTCATGTTAGTTGAATCTTCAGGACCCAACACCTTGCCGCCGTATATCAGTGCAACTGGGCTAGTCGATGGAATAACACCTTTGTTGACTAACTGGCCTGTTGTGTTGTCAATGACTGTAGAGATGTTTGACGCATTAGACTGGCCTGGAGTTGGTGCTTTAAAGCCAGTGCTGTAAGTCGCACGAATACCAGAGTCATCGGTTAAGTGATAGTTACCACCAATTTTATAGTTGGTAGTTGTACCAAAGTCATCATAGTCTTCAAAACGAAGCGCAGAAGTCAGTAACAGATCATCTGACACATCCCACTCGCCTTCTACGTAGGCCGCAAAGTTGCTGCGGTCAAATACACCAGCGATAGACTTAGAGAATCCTGGGAAACCATTACTTGAAAGGCTGAACCCTTGATCACCTAGTACACCGGCAGTTGAAGAAGCTTCATCGCCTGCGCCAATAGTGAATTCTTCAACACGGTACTCAGCACCAAAGGCCAAGTTTACAGCGTCACTCATGGAGTAAGTAAAGTCAGCATTCACAGAAGTCTCAACCTGGCGATATAAGCCTGGATCGAAGTCACGTGGAGAGTTTGGACCCATGCTTGCATTAACAGTGTTGTTAATAAAGAAGTCAGCTTCGTTGACGCCGTAGTAAGAACTGACATCCCAACCTAAACCATTAGCCGTCTCACCTTTCAAACCAAACAAGAATGCTTGATCAGTAACGGAGCCGCCAAAGCGTGGCGTGAAACCACCAGGAATAGTTTCCTGGAAGCTGAAGCAGTTATCATCAGCTGCAACGATTGCCATATTGACTGGATCTGGAATATTACCTGTCAGAAGAACTTCTGGGCAATCTGTACCAACACCAACACCATCCATATCACCGATAAGAAGGTTTGTTCCATCGCCGTATACACCACCACGATTAGTAGGGTTACGGAAGTAGAATCCACCGTCGATGTCTTTGGTCGTTGAGTTAGCATAACCATACATTTCAGTATTGTTACCTAAGTCAGCACCGAAGTTGATAAACACTTTCATATCGTTATCAACGTTAGGACGGCCCCACTTCATTGCTGGAGATGGAACGCCAGTGTAGCCATCTGCCGTCAGATCAGTAGCATCTGAACGCTGTATTGAACGATCAGTTTCGTCGCTGGAACCCACTTCAATAGTGGTGTTTACAAAGCCGTTAGCACCAAGAGGCAGGCCAAAGTTGGCTGAAACATACGACATTGAACCATCGCCTTCGCCATACTCACCGGCACGAACCTGGATACTACCGCCTTCACTTGCATCTTTAAGATTGAAGTTGATTACGCCAGCAAGTGCATCAGAACCATACTGTGATGCTGCGCCGTCGCGAAGTACTTCAATGTTTTTTAACGCTAGACCAGGAATCGAAGATGTATCAGGACCCTGTGCGCCGTCTGAAATACCACCAGCAGCCCAAAGGATAACTGAAGCACGGTGACGACGCTTGCCGTTAACCAGTACTAAAGTGTGGTCAGCTGCCATACCGCGAAGGCCTGCTGGACGAACCATTGTGCCTGCGTCACTGATCGGCTGATCGTTAACGTAGTAAGAAGGTACTGAGTTACGCAGTAGGTTGGTAACGTCAATATCGCCTTGGTTAGTCAACTCAGAACCGCTGATAACATCAACAGCAGATACAGAGTCGATTACTGAACGTGCTTTAGCGCGCGCACCAACCGTTACGATTTCTTCAACCAGAGCGTCTTCCGCGAAAGCCACTGTTGGCAGCATAGTGCCGCCAGCAATAATTGCTGCTGCTAGTGAAGTTAATTTAAAAATAGATGTGTTTTTCATAAATCTCCCCCGAGATATTGGTGTTTTGGGATGTTTTTTTAGTTATTAGGCCTAATTATTTTTGTTGGCCGTTCTGCACCCTAACACAACATAGTATTTATACCTATATCCAGAGATGTGTAAATGACACATATAGTGCTACAAGTAGTCACATTCTATATAAACCGTGAATATACTTGCATTGTAGTGGCTCTACATAGTGGCAGTAGAGAGACGAGCTATATAGAGAGGTGCGTCGGGAGAGTATGCTGGGGAAATGTTTGCCAAAAACTACCCAGAGAGATTCCATGGCAACCAAACTGCGGAGTATTTCAACACTTCCCCCTGACCAGGCCTATAATCATCAGCCTTAAAAGCCCAGAGGAGCATCAACACAATGTCAGAACTGAAAACTCATCGTGGATCCTGTCACTGCGGCGCAGTCAAATTTGAAATCGACGCGCCAAGCAAGCTTCATGCGCACGCCTGCAACTGCTCGATCTGCTATCAGAGTGGTGGCGATCAGATGATTGTGCCGGCGTCGAAGTTTCGCTTGCTCTGCGGCGAAGATGCCATCACCACCTATACCTTTAATACAGGCACGGCTCAGCACACATTTTGCAAACACTGTGGTATTAAAGCCTTTTATACACCGCGCTCTAATCCGGATGGTTTTAGCGTCAATCTGCGCTGCCTCGACCGCAGCCATATTGAATCTATAGTGGTAGACGCTTTTGATGGCCAGAACTGGGAACAGAACGCGGCATCCCTGGCCCACCTGTCTCGGGAAGACTAATGTAGTATGCTGCGAGCCATGAGAAAATCCGCCACCCCCCTCAATAAAAATAACAATCAATAGGGCAGAGCTGTGAATAAACAACAGGGCCAATTCTATCTATTTCGCCAGCGGCGCTTTGTGCCGTTTTTTATTACTCAATTTCTCGGCGCACTGAACGACAATCTATTTAAAAATGCCCTGCTGGTGATTATTGTCAGCAGTGGCCTGTCAGCCTCAGATAGCAACACCAATTTCCTCACCAATCTGGCCGCTGGCCTGTTTATCCTGCCGTTCTTTTTGTTCTCTACCACTGCTGGCCAACTGGCGGACAAATACGACAAGGCCTGGCTGATTCGGCGGATTAAGTTTGCCGAAATTCTTATTATGCTGACCGGCAGCTATGCCCTCTACAGCATCAATATCAACCTGATGCTCGGGGTGTTATTTATGCTCGGTGTGCAGTCGGCATTTTTTGGGCCGATCAAGTATTCGATTATTCCCCAGCACCTTGCCCCGGAAGAACTGATGGCAGGCAATGCCCAAGTGGGTATGGGCACTTTTACCTCAATTTTGATTGGCACTTTGTTGGGTGCCTGGCTGGTGAGCTACGAGGGTGGCGCCCTGTTGGTTGGCGGCGCCGCCATTACCCTGGCCCTAATAGGCTGGCGCGCCAGCTGCGTGATTCCCGATGCCCCGGCAGAGACTAGTGATATTCGTATCAGCCTCAATCCGATTGCCGACGCGGCGCGCAATATTCGTTTGGCGCGTAAAAATATGACGGTGTTCTACTGCATTATGGGCGTCTCTTGGTTCTGGTTATTTGGCGGCAGCTTTTTAACCCAGGTGCCAAACTTTGCCGTGACCGTGCTCCAAGGTCATGCCACATTAATTTCTGTGCTACTGGGGGCCTTTATTGTTGGCGTGGCGATTGGCTCCCTGCTCTGCGCTAAAATATCCGGACGCCAGGTTGAGCCGGGATTGATTCCCTTTGGCGCTATTGGCTTAACCCTGTTTAGTGCCGATCTGTTTTTTGCCTCCACTAGCTATCAGCTGGCCAATGCCGCGGTCACTGCGGTGATGCCAATGCAATTTTTGACTCTCAGCGGCGGTGTGCGAATATTTGTCGATCTGATGGCTATAGGTATGTTTGGCGGCATGTTTATTGTGCCTTTATATGCCATGGTGCAATCCCGCACCGAGAGCCATAAGCGGGCCCGCGTTATCGCCGCGAACAATGTCTTTAATGCCATCTTTATGGTCTCAGGAGCGCTATTAGGTATTGTCTGTCTGAGTATTGTGCAGATGAGTATTCCAGAGTTTTTTGCCCTTATCTCAGTCGCCAATTTGCTCTTCTTAATGCTGCTGATATGGCGGGTTCCGGAATTCAAGCTTCGCTTTTTAGCTTGGATAACGAATAATCGATAGCTCGTAATAGATAGCTCGCAATAGATAGCCCATACTAGATGGCCTGAAGAAAATAGTAGATAACAAGCTCACTGCAGGCCTCTGCCTGAGCAACAAAAACAAGGTAGGGATACAACAATGCAACTCTCATCAAAGATACTTCTCGGTATGGCCCTCGGCATTATCGTTGGCCTGATACTCAATATGATCAGCGACGGCAGTGATTCCGGCCCCCTAACTGCCTGGGTAGTCGAATATGTCTTTGATGTGGTTGGGCGCATTTTCATTGCCTCACTGAAACTGCTGGTAGTGCCTCTGGTATTTGTTTCACTGGTCTGTGGTTCCGCGGCTATGGGGGAAAACGTCAAGATGGGGCGCATCGCCTTTAAGACCTTGGCCCTCTATCTGTTTACCACGGCTGTGGCGATCACCATTGCCCTGACGCTAGCCAATATTATTAACCCGGGCATGGGTATAGATACCACAGCAACGGCCACCTATGTGGCAGCCACTCCGCCGTCGTTTAAAGATGTATTGATTGGCATATTCCCTACCAACCCCATCCAGGCCATGTCTGAGGGCAATATGCTACAGATTATTGTCTTCGCCATTTTGGTCGGTGTCGCCATCACTCAGGCCGGTGCCGCGGGCAAATCGACTCTGGTGGGCTTTCAGACTTTTAATGAAGTGATTATGCGCATGGTCACTATCCTGATGCACCTGGCGCCCTTTGGTGTCTTCTGTCTGCTGGCCAAGCTGTTTACCGAAGAGGGCTTTACCGCGATCTTCAATCTGGCCCTCTACTTTATGACCGTTACGCTGGTATTGCTGATTCATGCAGGGGTGGTCTACACCAGTATTTTCAGTTTCTTTACCCGTCTGAATCCCCTGACTCTCATCAAGAATATGCGCCCGGCCATGCTGTTTGCCTTTAGTACCTCATCGAGTAACGCGACCATGCCGATCACTCTAAATGTGATGGAAAAGCGCGTCGGCGTGGATAATTCCATCGCCTCCTTTACCGTGCCATTGGGCGCCACCATCAATATGGACGGCACCGCGATTATGCAGGGCGTGGCTACCGTATTTATCGCCCAAGCCTATGGCTTAGATTTGGGCATGACCGAATATCTTGCGGTGATTGCCACAGCAACCCTGGCCTCAGTGGGCACTGCGGGTGTCCCCGGTGTGGGTCTGATTATGCTGTCCATGGTGCTGCAACAGGTGGGATTACCCGTCGAAGGCATTGCCTTGATTATCGGCGTCGACCGTCTGTTGGATATGATGCGCACGGTGGTCAATGTCACCGGTGATGGCATGGTGACCTCGGTGGTAGCAAAGAGCGAGGGCTTACTGGATGAAGCAATTTTCAATGAGATCTCGGATCGCGATGAATACAGCAATCCCCAGCAGAGCAGCTAGCATCCGGCGATTGCTTGGGCGCGTATAAAAGGTGTCAACGAATGGCTCTGCGCAGCGTTGTCCGGTGCTTGCTATAAAGGCAGCCGATTAAGAGCCCGTCATTAAAAGCGCCGAGACTAATTATCCAAAAGGTTTGTAAATGCCATTGTTTAACCGCCAGGGAAAGATAACCATTGCCGTACTTGTGGCGGGCATACTGTTTATTGTCGGCGTCGCAACGCTCAAACCCAAACCCGAACGAGTCAAACGCCTGCCACCGCCGCTGTTGGTGGTTGAGGTAATTGATGCCAAGCCACAAACCCTGCGCCCGGGCATAGTTTCTCAGGGCACTGTGGCACCGCGGCGAGAAATTAATCTGGTGTCACAGGTCTCAGGCAAAGTGATGGCTGTGGCCGAGGCTTATGCCGACGGCAGTTTCTTTCGCCAGGGGGATCAGCTGATTCAGCTCGAATCCAGCGACTATAAATTTGCCGTGATCCGCGCCCAGGCCCAGGTTGCCAAAGCCGAAGAGCTGGTGGCAATGGAACAGGGCCGCTCCCGTCAGGCCAAGCGGGAATGGCGTGACCTCGGGGATAACAGTGCCAATGCGCTATTTTTACGCGAGCCGCAACTGGCCTCAGCCAAAGCGGCCCTCGAGTCAGCCCGTGCCGATCTGGCTAAGGCCAAACTGGACCTCCAAAGAACCTCTATAACCACGCCATTTCAGGGACGTATCCGGCAGACTCTTGTCAATCTGGGTCAGTACATTACTCCGGGCACGCCGATCGCCAAGATTTACAGCACCGACGTAGTCGAAGTACGCCTGCCCCTGAGCGATCGCCAGGCGGCACTGATTGATCTGCCGGTAAACTTCGAAGATGCACAAACCGCCAGCTATCCAGAGGTGGTGTTGCAGCGTAGCGTTGGCGGCAAAACCTATAAGTGGCAGGGAAAAATTGTTCGCACCGAGGCCTCTATCGATATTCAGAGCCGCATGACCTATGCCGTGGCCGAGGTGCAAAACCCCTTTAAAACCGACCCCAACAGCGATCGACCGCCGCTCAGTATTGGACTCTTTGTCGAGGCTGAGATTGCCGGTCGGGAGATGGCCAATGCCATGGAGCTACCAAAGCGCATTATCTATCGCGGCAATGAGGTGTTGGTGCTAAATGATAATAATGAAGTGAGCTTTGCCAAACTCTCGGTGGTGCAGTCGGATACTGACTCGGTGGTGACTGACAGCTTTGCGCCGGGCACTCGCATTGTCGGCACCCGCATTGCCCTGCCGGTGCCGGGTATGCGGGTTGATGTTTCAGCGACCAGCACAACGGCAACCGGACCTGCCGATAACAGCGCTCCAACAAACAGCGCTGATCGACTATGAATGCCTCCATCGCCTGGTTTGTGCGCAACCCGATTGCGGCAAATCTGCTGATGCTGCTGATTTTGGCCTCTGGCATTATTGGCGCCATGGGTATGGGCAAAGAGGTGTTTCCCTCCACAACGATTAATCTAATCAATATCTCCATGCCCTACCCCGGTGCCGGGCCGCGGGAAGTGGAAGAACAGATTGTGGTGCGTATCGAAGAGGCGATCTATAACCTCGAGGGCATCAAGCATATTCGCAGCCAGGCTCGTCAGAGCAGCGGCAAGATCACTGTCGAGATCGCCGACGGCTACGATATGCCCGATATGATCAATGATATCAAAGCCCGGGTAGATGCCATTATCACATTCCCCAACGATGCCGAACGCGCCGTTATCAGTGAACAGAAGATGCGCGAAGAGGTCATTCGGGTAGCGCTGTTTGGGGATGCCGGAGAAGCAGTGTTGCGAGAATATGGTCAGCGTATCCGCAATGATTTGGCGGCCCTGCCGGATGTGGACTTTGTCGAACTCTGGGGTGTGCGCCAACCACAGATTGATATCGAATTATCTGAGATGGATATGCGTCGCTACGGCATCTCCTTTAATGATGTGGTCGCGGCAGTGCGCCAGTCATCACTGAACCTCCCCGCCGGTACGATTCGTGCCGACAGCGGCGACATTCAAATTCAAACCCGCGGTCAGGCCTATTACGAAGAAGACTTTAATCAGATCGTCGTGTCCAGTCGCGCCGATGGCACCGAGATTAAAATTGAAGATGTGGCCACCGTTATCGACGGCTTTGAAGAGCGCAACCTCCGCACCCGCTTCAATGGTGCCAATGCGGTTTTCCTCGGTATCACTGTGGGCAAAAATCCCGATGTAGTGGCCACCACCCAAGCGGTGAAAGACTATGTTAATGCCGGTTCAACCTTTCTGCCGCCGGGCCTACAGTTACAGACTTGGAAAGATTATTCGAATATGTTCTCTGGGCGCCTGACGCTGCTGTCGAAGAATGCCTTCGGCGGATTGATTCTGGTATTTGTGGTGCTGATGCTCTTTCTGCGCCCGCAGTTGGCCTTTTGGGTGGCCCTGGGTATCGCCATCGCCTATATGGGTGCGCTGTGGATCCTTCCCAGTATGGGGCTGACACTGAATATGATGTCGATGTTCGCGTTTCTGCTGATTCTCGGGATTATTGTCGACGATGCGATTATTGTCGGTGAGAGTATCTATCGCCATCAACAGCTCGGCTATGACGGCGACACCGCCGCGCGACTGGGTGCTCAGGCGGTCTCCAAGCCGGTACTACTGGCCGTGGTCAGCACCATGATTGTGTTTTTGCCGATGTTATTTTTGCCCGGCATGTGGCCTAAATTTCTCTGGGCCATTCCGGCGGTGACATTAGTCGCCCTGTCTTTTTCACTGGTGGAGTCATTCTGGATTCTACCTTCGCACCTGGCCAAGATGCAGCCTGAAAAACCGGCTACCACCCAGACCGGTATAGCCATTCGCCGCGTCAGGAAAAAGTTTGCCGATGGTCTGATGGACGTTGCGCAAAACATTTACCGACCGTTCTTAGAGAAAGCCCTCGACTGGCGCGCCCTGACCCTGATCGGTTTCTGCCTGGCCTTTGCCCTGTCCATCACTCTGATCAGTGCCGGCTATATTAAACAGCGCTTTATGCCCGATGTGCCCTCGGACTTTATCTCCATGCGTATCGAAATGCCCGACGGCTACTCCGCCGAGGGTAAGATTGAAATCACCCAGAGAGCCGAGCGCGCAGCAATAATGCTAGCCAGCGACCCGGCGATTAAATCTCAGATCGACACCGATGACCTAGTGGCCAATCAGCTGTCGTTTATGTACGGCGATACCATTCGCCTGCTATTGGAATTGCAGCCCGACATGAGTGGTCAGGTGAGTCCAACCCTGGTCGGCGAGCGCTGGCAGAGTCTGATCGGCGAGATCCCCGAAGCTAAGACCTTTAGTGTCAATGCCTCCGCTGCCGGCCGTGGCAATGGCGCGCGCCTCACCGCGGTGTTGACCTCGAACAATCTCGATCAGCTCACTGCGGCTGCCCTGTTCCTAAAGCAGCGCATGGGAGATATTCCCGGAGCGCGCAATATTCGCGATGATATTCACTCCGGACGCTCTGATATTGATATCAACCTACGCCCCTTCGCGAATAATTTTGGCATTGGTTTAGCCGATATTGCCCGTCAGGTGCGCAATGGGTTTTACGGTGCCGAAGCCCAGCGGGTACCTCGAGGGCGCGATGATGTGCGGGTGATGGTGCGCTACCCAAAACAGGAGCGCTCTCAGGTGGACACTCTCGACAGCATGCGTATCCGCACTCCCAGCGGCGCTGAGGTGCCGTTTTATTCGGTTGCCGAAGCCAACTATGTGCCGGGCTATACCAGAATTAATCGCCAGGACCGCCAGCGCAGCGTCAAGGTGTCGGCACGGCCCACGGCGGGCAAGCTGACCCTAGATGAAATGGCTGGAGTACTCTTCGGTGAGATCGGTCCTGAGTTGCAGCGGCTCTATCCTGAGGTGGTGCTCAACAAAGATGAACAACTGGCCGAGCAGGATGAGTTTTTTACCGCGGTGGCCAAGCTTTTCGTACTGGCTCTGGGGATGATTTATATCCTTATGGCGGTGGAATTTAAATCCTATTTGAAACCACTGGGTGTGCTGTCAGCAGTGCCTTTCGGCATTATGGGCGCAGTCTTTGGCCACTTTATTATGGGGCTCAATTTTAGTGTGCTGTCGTTTCTGGGTGTGCTGGCCGCCTCTGGTGTAGTGGTCAATGACAACCTGGTATTAATCGACCGGATCAATCAACTGCGCCAAGAGGGGCTGGCGGTAAAAGAGGCGCTGATGCGTGCCGGGCAGGAACGTTTTCGGCCGATTATTCTGACCTCTCTGACAACCTTTATTGGTCTGGCGCCGATACTCTTAGAAACCAGCATGCAGGCGCGCTTTTTGATTCCAATGATCGCCTCACTGGCCTTTGGCGTGCTGTTTGCCACGGTGGTGACGCTGGTCTTTGTGCCCTGCCTGTATCTTTCAGGGGCCAATTTGAATGCCCGCTGGGAGAAGAGGATGTTGCAGCCAAACCGAGATTCAAGTGCCGAAGACGGCGCTTGAAACCTTCGGGCTGAGAGCTAAGGAGCTAAGGAGCTAAGGAGCTAAAGAATTAGTAATAGGCCGTTGCCGTGGTGGTGAGCACCATAGGCGAACCCACCTCTTCACGCTTGACCACGCCGCACAGCTGCTCTACCAACTCGAGGGCAAAGTCCAGAGCTGTGCCCGGGCCCTGACTGGTAATGCAGTTGCCATCCACAACCACCCGCGCGGCAGCGTCCACTTCTTTGGCTTCAAGTGTCTGCTGGTAACTCGGGTAGCAGGTAGCGGTTTTATTCAACAGCAGGCCTTTCGAGGCCAACACCAGTGCCGCCGCTGCGCAGATTGCAGCAAATAACTTGCCCTGATCCGCTTGAGCTCGAAGCATGCTATCCAATACCGGGTGTTCAGCAAGATGCTCAGAGCCGGGCAGTCCGCCGGGCACGGCGATCAAGTCATAGTGATTTTTGGCACAGTCATCTAACATCACATCGGCCGTTATTTTCATTCCTCTGGAGGCGGTAATCTCCAGTTTCTGGTGGCTATTGGCGCTGGCCACCGTGACCTCAACCCCAGCTCTGCGGAGCACGTCAACAATGGTTACTAGCTCAATTTCTTCGCTGCCCTCAGCGATGGGAACAAGTGCGGTTTTATTCATAGTTTTGCCTTTTTATCCTTTAGCTACATACGGTACACTGTGGCGCAAATTATTCTAACTGTCACGGATTTGGCATGAAAATTTTCATAATAAAAAGTCATGATGGAAGTCTATTAGGTAAAGATCTTTGCTGGATTGACGGCGCTAATGCCAACCTGCTTTTCAGTGCTCCGCATCGCGATATAGCGCTCAATCAGTTGATTGAATTAAACGCCAAAGATATCAATTTGCGCGCCCAAATTATTCAATGCGACGCCGACAAGGAGGGCCGACCGGCACTTCTAACGGATGCTACAGTTATAGCATCCAACGCGGCGCCCGATACAGTTCAAGTTAGCGCCGCCTAACTAGGAGCATATGCTTGTCACTTCAAACCCGTCTTACAACACTGGCCCATGGGAATAATCTCTCGGCACTAAAGAATATTGTCCGCGGTATCGAAAAAGAGAGTCTCAGAGTGGAGGCTTCCGGTCGTATGGCGGCTACCCCACACCCCTCGGCGTTGGGCAGTGCCATGACACATCCGTCGATCACCACCGACTACTCTGAAGCGCTGCTGGAATTTATTACCGCACCCTCGGCCTCGATTGATGAGGTACTCAATGAGCTTGAAGAGATCCATAGTTACACCTATCAACAAATAGGCCAAGAGCTGCTCTGGGTTAGCAGCATGCCCTGCCAGCTGGGTGACGATAGCAGCATTCCAGTGGGCCAATATGGCAGCTCCAATAACGGTACGATGAAAACCGTCTACCGTCTTGGCCTCGGCCATCGCTACGGCCGTCTGATGCAGACCATTGCCGGAATTCACTACAACTTTTCAGTGCCTGAAGAACTCTGGCAACAGTTGCATAGCCAGGAAAACAGCCAGCAGTCTCTGAAAGACTTTAAGACCGATGGTTATTTTGCCCTGATCCGCAATTTCAGGCGCTACTTCTGGCTGCTGCTGTATCTGTTGGGTGCCGCACCGGCTGTCTGCGCCAGCTTTGTTCGCGGCCGCGAGCACGATCTGGTGCCCCTGGGTACAGACAGTCACAGCCTCCACCTACCCTACGCCACTTCACTGCGCATGGGTAACCTCGGTTATCAGAGTGATGCTCAGAGCTCGCTGGTAGTCTGCTATAACGATATTGGCCAATACAGCCGCACCCTTAAAAGTGCTCTGGAAACCCCTTACCAGCCCTACGAAGAGATCGGTTTAAAAGATGCTCAGGGCAATTATCAGCAGCTGACAACTAACCTGCTGCAGATTGAAAATGAGTTCTATAGTCCGATTCGACCTAAGCGAACCGCCGCTGTGGGTGAGACGCCCCTAGAGGCTTTAGAAATCCATGGCGTCGAATATATCGAGGTGCGCTGTGTCGATTTAAACCCGCTGCTACCCAATGGTATCGACAGACAAACCAGCCAGTTTTTGGATACTTTTTTACTTTTTTGCCTGCTTAAAGAGAGCCCCCGCACCAGCAATGTTGAGTATCATCAAATTACTGAGAATCAGCGCCGCACAGTGGAGCGCGGCCGGGATCCTGAACTACAACTGGTGGACGGGAACAAAGAGCGCAACCTGGTGGACTGGGGTCTGTCACTCATGGCCGAACTACAGCCGGTTGCCAAGGTGCTCGACCAGGCCAACAGCACTGCCGAATACAGCTCTGTGGCAGCAGCCATGGAGGCGCGCCTGCATGACAGTAGCTTGACCCCCGCGGCCCAACTGTTAGCTGAAATGACCGAAAATAATGAGACCTACTATTGCATGGCAATGCGCAAGGCTCAGGAGCATCGCGACTATTTTCGCAGCAAGCAGCTGAGCTCAGGGGCGGTGGAAAAATATCGCTGCCTGGCCGCCGAGTCACAGCTCAAGCAGCAACAGATTGAAGCCGCGGACCGTCTCTCTTTCGATGAATTTTTAGCCGAGTACTTTTCTAATCGAGAGCTCGAAAGTCCTGTAACCTCTTAATTTTTAGCCGACCTGTAATCAGGGAGCAAACTGTGAACCTGCCAAGTAATCGTATTATCAGCCTATCTGTGGCGGCGGCCTGTGGCGGGCTTATCGCCATTGCTATCTTCTACTTTCAGAATCATCTCGGCCTTGAGCCCTGCTATCTGTGTATCACCCAGCGGGTCTTTGTTATCGCGGTGGGGGTGATTTTTCTGCTGGCCGGATTACATAACCCAGCAGCCAAAGGCCAGAAAATTTATGCCGCTCTGGCATCCCTGGCGGCTTTTGGCGGTAGCTTTTTCTCGATCAAACAGCTCTGGCTTCAGGGTCTTCCAGAAGATCAGGTTCCCGCTTGTGGGCCGCCAGTGGACTATTTGTTTGATGCGTTTTCAGCCTCCGAGGCGATCAGTATGCTGCTCCGCGGCGACGGCAACTGCGCCGAAGTACAGTGGCAGTTACTCGGTATCAGCATGCCCGGCTGGGTGTTGGTGAGCTTTATTGGTTTAGCGGGAGTGGCGCTTTTTCAACTGCTACGTAAATGAAGAAGCTCTTTGTCGGCCTGCTGATTTTGGTGGTTTTTCAGTGGCTGGGGGAATGGGCGGTTAGATTGTTAGGGCTGGATATTCCCGGGCAGCTATTGGGAATGATTTTTCTTCTTATCCTGCTGGGCCTAAATCAGTCTCTATTGCCTTGGTTAGAAACAGCTAGCAGCCAGCTTATCCGCTATATCGCCCTGCTATTTGTGCCAGTTACCACCGGGGCATTTTTTCTCGGGCCTGAAATACTCGATCAATTGCCGCAGATTTTAGCCGTTCTTATCCTCTCAACAGTGCTTGCCCAATGGTTTATGGCGCTGATAATCAAAGCCGTGCGTGGCTCAGATGACTGAGATTATTCTGCAACAGTGGCAACTTATCTCCACAACCTCTTGGCCACTGCTACTGACGCTGGCGGGTTTTGCCATTGGTTGGTGGATCTATAATCGCTCGGGGCGCATTTCCCTGCTGCACCCATTAATGATCGCGACGCCGCTGATCTATCTCACCATGCAAATAATTGATCTGGATTTCGCCGCCTATGATGCTGGCAACGGCATTTTAAATTGGCTGCTAGGCCCAGCAACAGTGGCCCTGGCGGTACCTCTTTCACAGCAGATGCGTCAACTTCCGGCGCTGTTTAGGCCGCTCACCCTTGCGCTGTTGCTCGGCGGGCTCTTCGCCACACTGAGCGCGCTGTTGCTGGTTAAGCTGTTTGGCTTGAGCGATATTATTCTGCTGTCTCTGGCGGCGAAATCAGTGACCTCGCCTATTGCCCTGAGCATAGTGCAGCAAATTGGCGGGCTGGCCGGTCTGCTGGCGGTGGCGACCATGGTCACTGGCTTGACCGGCATTGTGGTATCGAAATCTCTGTTCCGCTTTACTGGGCTCGAGGATGAGCGCTGGCAGGGGCTTATTCTCGGCGTCACCGCCCATGCTATAGGCACCGCCAAGGCATTTGAGTCCAGTTCACGCTGCGGCGCCTTCGCCACCTTGGGAATGGGCATAAACGGAATCTTGACGGCGATTATCCTGCCAGCCTCAATTAAGCTTTTTATCATTTGAGTATTTATCATTTGAGTATTTATTGTTCGACACAAAACAAAGTAAACTGTCAGTCCATTAGGGAGTGATGAGGTTACCAAGGCATGTTGAAAGATCTAACTAAATTAAAAGAACATTGGGGCGGTGTCAGCGACATCGTCGATCGCTGGCTCGAAGAGCGCCGCGAGCTGCTGGTCAAGTACTGCGACCTGATTGAAATCCATGACTTCGATAGTGCCAATCGCGCTCATGGGGACAAGCTACAGAGCTTTTGTGAAGTGATGGTGGACTATGTCTCCGTCGGTCACTTTGAAGTCTATGAGCAGCTGGCTAAAGAAGCGAAAGCCTTTAGTGACAGTGCCGGCTTAAAAACGGGCGCGGATCTTGTGGACAAAATTCAACCCTCCACCGAATCGGTGTTGGATTTTAATGATAAATACCTTGAGACCGATGATCTTGATACTCTGGCTAAGGATCTATCGATTATTGGCGAAGCCCTTGAACAGCGTTTTGAGTCTGAAGATAAGATGATTGAAGTGCTGCACAATGCTCACCTTGAGCAACTGCAAAAGAGTAGTCCAGCGTCAGCATAACCACCGGTGTAAAGTAGTCGCTCAAAAGTAGCCATAAAAAAGCCCCGATTAATCGGGGCTTTTTCGTTTCTGTTGCGGCAAATGTTTACCGACTAATCTTAGCTTTTAACATTAGCTCTCAATATTAGCGTTCAGCAGTTCCACTTCAAATACCAATACTGAATTTGGACCTATAGGGCCAGCGCCGCCGGGACCATATGCCAACTCGGCAGGAATATAGAGTTCCCACTTCGAGCCCTCGGGCATCAACTGTAGTGCTTCAGTCCAACCGGGAATCACCTGAGTGACACCAAACTGTGCTGGCACGCCGCGCTTAACCGAGCTATCGAATTCAGTGCCATCTAACAGGCGACCGGCATAGTGAACTTCGACTGTGCTGTCGGCCGTGGGAACCGTGCCAGTACCGGCGGTGATCACCCTGTACTGCAAACCACTGTCAGTGGTAGTTACGCCTTCTTTGACGCCATTGGCGGCGAGAAAATCAGCACCCTCTTTAATATTGCCTTCAGACTGCATGGCAGTAGCTTGCTGCTCTGCCTGTTGCATCTCATCGCGCTTGGCAGTCATCTCAGCTTCAAAACGCTTAATAGTTTCGGCGATCTGCTCTTCACTCAATACCGGTGGCTTCTCATCAAGGCCGTCGGTGAATCCCTGATTAAAGGCTTCGGCATCAATCTCGAGGCCAATGCCGCGAATATTTTTGCCATTGTCCAGACCCATCAGGTAGCTGATACGTTGGCTGTGGCTTTCCAGGCTGGCAGCGGTTGCCACCTCTGAAGAACCTGAGGTCTGTGAATCACAGGCTGCAATAACAAACAGCAGTGCGATGGGTAAGATTTTTTTCATATTGGCTTGCCTTCCTTTTATTAACAGTGGATTACGTCTAAAAATACAGCCGAAATAATGTTGTGGCTCAAGTTTAGTTTATTTTCTGGCGCCCATCGAATTACTTATGAATGCAGAATAAAAATAGGAGTAAAAACAGTATAAAGAGTCCCTACAGACAAATTGTCCTAGCCTTGTTTTTGGTACAGCAGGTCCCAGACACCATGGCCAAGCCGCTCGCCGCGCTTCTCAAACTTGGTCAGGGGCCGATAGTCGGGACGGGGCGAATACTGCTGTTCACCGACAGTGTTTTTAAAGCCCGGCGCCACCTCCAGTACTTCAAGCATCTGCTCAGCGTAGTGCTGCCAATCGGTGGCCATATGCAGAACCCCGCCAATCTCAAGCTTGTCGCGGATCAACTGGACGAACTGTGGCTGCACTATACGGCGCTTGTTGTGCTTTTTCTTGTGCCAGGGATCAGGGAAATAGAGCTGCAAGCGGTGGAGGCTAGCACTGGGAATGCATTCATTGAGGACATCGGTGGCGTCGGCCAGATAGACCCGCAGGTTTTTGATCTGCTGTTCTTCAGCACTGGCAATCAAGCGACCCACACCCGGGGGGTGTACTTCAATACCAATAAAATCTTGCTCCGGTGCGGCACTGGCCATCTGCAACAGCGAGTCTCCCATACCGAAGCCAATCTCGATAATCAGCGGTGCCTTGCGGCCAAAAATAGCCTCGGCATCAATGACGCCATCATCCAGCTTTAAGCCATAGACATCCCAGCCGCTACTGAAGGCATTGCGCTGGCCTTCGGTCATGCGACCGGCGCGGAGCACATAGCTGCGAATCGCTTTCTTGCGATATTCAGGCCTGAAGTCAGAGCTGCGAGTAGAGTCACTCTCGGCGCTGCTGCTATCAGAGCCACTCTCGGGTTTAAGCTCAGCGCCAGGCTGATCCTGAATGTCGTCGCTATTAATGTCCATTAATCCTCGGCGCTGGTTGCAGTAAAGAGCAATAACCAGCCGACAATAAATGCGCTGCCGCCTATGGGTGTGACAATTCCAAGGATACTCAACTCAGAGGTGGCAATCAGGTACAGGGAGCCAGAGAACAGCACAATGCCGAGCATAAAGCAGCGCGCCGCCCAGTGCAGCGAGCGCTCACTTAACGGCAGACCAAGGGCGCCGAGCAGTGCCACAGTATGAATGAAATGATAGAGCACCCCAGTTTGGTAGATATCCAGCATTTGCGGGGTCAGTGTTTCTTTCATGCTGTGTGCGGCAAAGGCGCCCAACAGCACAGCGATGGCGCCGCTGAGAGCAGTGAGTCGAATCCAGAGTAGTTTATCCATAGCAATAAAAAAGCCGCTCTAGGCGGCTCTTGGTCTCTTATAAAGTGAAATTAGGCTTCCATTAATCCGCGAACTTTCTTCATCGCGTTTTTCTCGAGCTGGCGAATGCGCTCAGCGGAGACACCGTATTCGGCAGCCAGTTCGTGGAGGGTGGCCTTGGCATCGTTCAACCAGCGGCGCTGGATAATGTCGCGGCTGCGATCGTCGAGGTCTTTGACTGCGGCTACTAGACGAGTACTGTTGTCCACTTCCCAGTCATCATTTTCGGCGAGCTGAGCCGGATCCATGCTTTTGTCTTCGAGGAAATACACCGGAGCTTGGAAGCTGGCACTGTCATCATCGTCGCCAGCGGGAGCATCAAATGCCGGGTCACGAGAGGTAAGACGCATTTCCATCTCCATCACGTCTTTAACCTGAACACCCAGGTCGTCGGCAACGGCCTTGGCTTCATCGGCAGATAACCATTGCAGCTGCTTCTTAGCGCTGCGCAGATTAAAGAACAATTTGCGCTGGGCCTTGGTGGTGGCAATTTTAACGATGCGCCAGTTGCGCAAAATAAATTCGTGAATCTCGGCTTTGATCCAGTGCACGGCGAAGGAGACCAGACGCACTCCTTTCTCAGGATTAAAACGTCGCACCGCTTTCATCAGGCCAACATTGCCTTCCTGAATCAGATCCGCGAGGGGCAGGCCATAGCCATTGTATGAACGGGCTATATGCACAACAAAGCGCAGGTGGGCCATAACCATACGTCGAGCAGCATCGAGGTCTTCTTGGTAATAGAGTGATTCACCGAGCGCGCGCTCTTCATCAAGGGTCAGAATGGGCACGGTCGAGGTTCCCTGAATATACGCATTCAGGTTGCCGCCGGGGGCCATCCACTCCATGGTTTGAAGGGCTTTACTCATATCAGACTCTTTCTCTTCGTGGGTCGATTATTCTAGCATTTTTTAATTGCTCGTTCCTAGCCTTTAAAGGCGACCAGTACAGAGCAGTTTAGACCTTATTGAGAGGTTTTTCAGCGTGGTTTTATATTGCGCAGATGTTGCCCCACGGCCAGCCAAGCGCCTATCAGGCCAATAGTGCCGCCAATCAGCAACAGAGTGATCACACCGCCAAGCCCAAGGCCGGTGATACTGAACTGACTCTGGTAGAGCAGTGCCAGTTTATCCACAGGGCCAGCCAGCCAAAATCTCAGGGCTGTGAGCATCAACGCTGCAACCATTGCGCCAAATATGCCGAACAGTAAACCGCTGTACAAAAAGGGTCTGCGCACATAGGCGTCGGTGCCGCCGACAAGCTTGACCACGGTGATTTCGTCCCGGCGACTCTGAATCGCCAAGCGGATGGTATTGCCCACAACCAGGATCACACCCAGCCCCAGTGCTGCGCCGAGGGCGAGAACCAGTTTGCGGCCCATATCCAATAGCGCATCGAGGCGCTGTAACCATTCCAGATCCAGCTGCACATCATCCACCAGATTTAGCTGGCGAATTTCAGTCACTAAACGAGGGGCATCACTGACTAACAGCGGTTGCACCAGAAAAGAATCCGGCAGAGGGTTTTCATCGAGATATTCCAGTGCCGAGCCAAAGCCGGACAGCGCTTCAAATTCATCCACCGCCATCTGCGCAGAAATATAGCTCACCGAGGCAACCCCAGAGAGGCTTTCGAGCTTTTCGCCCAGAGCTTCGAGGGCCGATTCACGGGCGCCCTTTTTGACAAATACGCTAATTTGGGCCGAGGCGTCAACACCGCCACTGAGCTGACGAATATTTTCCACACCCAGATACAGTGCTGCGGGTAATGTCAGGGCAATGGCAATCACTAAAACGGTGAGCAATGACTGTAGAGGTTCGCGAAGTATTTTAACGGTGCTGCTTTTCAGAGTGGCGCGATGGTGCTGCCTATAGCTGTGCCAGCGGTCGAGGCGACTCAGCACCTGACCCCGAGCACCGCGCTGAGCACTGTCACGGGACTTGCTGTTAGTAGCCGCCATAACTGACTCCGTCCTGCTCCATCTCGCCCTGGTTTAATCGCATTATGCGCATATTCATACGGTTGATCAGATTGATATCGTGACTGGCCACCAGCACGGTGACACCGACATCCTGAAAACGTTTAAACAGCGCCATAATTTCAGCCGAGAGCTGCGGGTCTAAGTTGCCTGTAGGCTCATCGGCGAGAAGAATTTTGGGTTTATGTACCACAGCTCGAGCTATACCCACCCGCTGCTGTTCACCCCCAGATAGGGCGATGGGATTGGCCTTCTCTCTGTCAAGAAGCCCGACACTGTCGAGGGCGGCGCGCACTCGGCGACCGATATCGCCCTGGGAATAGCCCGCTACCTGGAGCGGCAGAGCAACATTGTCAAATACCGAACGGTCAAACAGCAGCTGGTGATTCTGAAATACCACACCCACCTGGCGGCGATAAAAAGGCACCTTGGCATCGGGCAGACGATTTAAGTTTTTGCCGTTAATCAGCAGGTTGCCCGAAGTCGGCCGCTCGATAAGCATCAATAATTTTAACAGGGTGCTTTTACCGGCACCGGAGTGGCCGGTAAGGAAAGCCATCTCGCCGGCATCCATTTCAAAACTGACGCTGCGCAGGGCTTCGTAACCACTCTCGTAGCGTTTGCTAAGATTATCAAAACGGATCATCGACATCGCATTACTCTCCCGAACCCAATAGCGCGGAGACAAACTGTTCCGCCACAAAGGGATGCAAGTCGTCGGCCCCTTCGCCTACACCTATATAGCGAATCGGCACCGAAAATTTCTCCGCCAGGGCAAAGATAACCCCGCCTTTGGCGGTGCCGTCGAGCTTGGTTAAGGCAATACCGGTGACGCCAGCGGTAGCGTGAAATTCGGTCATCTGGGCCACGGCATTCTGACCGGTTCCTGCATCTAGAACCAATAACACCTCATGGGGTGCGGCGGCATCGAGCTTGGCCGCCACTCGACGAACCTTTTTCAGTTCTTCCATCAGATTGCTTTTGTTGTGCAGACGACCGGCGGTGTCGGCAATAATCACATCGACATTTTTTGCTCTGGCGGATTCAATCGCATCAAACACTACCGAGGCACTGTCGGCGCCCATATGCTGGGCCACCACGGGAATCTGATTGCGCTCACCCCAAACTTGTAACTGCTCGACGGCGGCGGCTCTAAAGGTATCCCCTGCCGCTAACATGACTGACCGACCCTGCTGCTGTAACTGTCGCGCCATCTTGCCAATGGTGGTGGTTTTGCCAACACCGTTAACACCCACCACCAAGATTACAAAGGGGCCTTCGGCATTATTGGTATTGAGGGGCTGCTCGCAGGGGGCCAGTCGTGCCATTAAGATCTCACGGAGGGCCGCCTGGAGAGCGGCGCCATCTTTGAGCATGGCTCTGTCGGAGTGCTCAGTGAGCTGGGCAATAATTTGCGTGGTCGCCTCGACACCCACATCGGCCATCAACAGCAATGTTTCCAGTTCTTCAAAGAGATCGCTGTCGATATGTTTAGCACCGAGAAACAGATCCCCGAGGCCACGACTGGTGCGCGATAGGGCGCGCTGCATTTTACCGAGCAGGCCACTCGACTGGGGGGAGGCGGTTTCATCTGTAGAAGAAGCCACAATCGGGGCAGAAATAGGAGACGCAGGAGCAGGCTCGGCTTTGTTACGCTTGAAGCGATCGAGAAAACTGCGTTTCTTCTTTTCAGGCTCTGGAGTATTAGTTGAATTAGCGTCCATGAAGGTTCATTTCTAACTGTGGTTATATTCTGGTGTATCCTACCATCTCAATTGATTTAGGGTGATTAAATGTCACCAAAAGGAGTGGCTTTTGACCGTCAGACAACGGGTTCGTATTATCGCCGGAAAATGGCGCAGTCGTGTGCTGACCTTTCCCAGCGTGGACGGCCTGCGTCCCACTGGTGACCGTATTCGCGAGACCCTATTTAACTGGCTGGCACCCAATATAGCCGGGGCCAGCTGTCTGGATCTGTTTAGCGGCTCCGGTGCGCTGTGTTTTGAAGCACTATCCCGTGGGGCCGCGGACTGTTTGGCCCTGGAGAAAAGCCCCAAAGCACTGGCTACTCTAAACGAAAATAAAGCCCTTTTCGACACTGCGGAGTTAACTCTGCGCCGGACAGACACCGTGGCCTACCTGGGTAATAGCCCAGACAAGCCCTTCGATATCGTCTTTGTCGACCCGCCCTTTGATCTCAATATTCTCACCGAAGTCTGCGCCCTGCTGGAGAAAAACCAGTGGCTCAGCGCCGACAGCCTGATCTACTGCGAGCTCTCGGCGCGGCACAATAGTTTCGCTCCACCAGCCAACTGGCGCATCGAAAAAAGCAAAGCCGCTGGCGGGGTAAACTATCTGCTTTACTCGCGCATTTGAGCCCGGACGCATATTTGCGTAATATGCGCCCACTCCAACATGGCGGAAACAGTGCATGACGACAATAGTCTACCCCGGCACCTTTGATCCAATTACCAATGGCCACATCGATTTAGTCGAGAGAGCCTCGCGAATGTTCGACAAAATTATTGTCGGTATCGCCACCAGCCAGCGTAAAGGACCCCTGTTTAGCGTCGATGAACGCATTCAGCTGGCCACCGACGCACTGGCCCATGTGCCTAATATTGAAATTCTTGGCTTTGATTATCTGCTGGTGAACTTTGTTCAGGACTGCAAGGCGGACGCGATTATGCGCGGCCTGCGCGCGGTGTCGGATTTCGAGTACGAATTTCAGCTGGCCAATATGAATCGTGCCCTGTCGCCGAATATTGAAAGTGTATTTTTGACTCCGGCGGAACATCTGTCTTATATATCTTCTTCACTGGTGCGCGAGATTTCCTCCCTCGACGGTGATGTCTCGAAGTTTGTCCCGGCCAATGTGGCGGACGCGTTAAGCCACAAGTTCAACAAAAGCTCTTAATAATAGCCCTTAGTCAAAGGCGTTTATAGACGACGCTTATAGAAGGCCCAACCTGTTCAACGGATTTTACTCAGCGCTGACAGACCGGACAGAAAACCGAACTGCGCTGACCCAGACGAATATCTTTTAAGGGTTTGGCGCAGGTAACACAGGGCTCACCACCACGACCATAGACCATCAGTGTCTGCTGAAAGTATCCCGGCTCGCCATTACCATTTACAAAATCACGCAATGTGGTGCCGCCCTGAGTAATGGCGCTGGACAGTACCTCTTTAATATACTCCGCCAGCTCTTCATAGCGTTTCAAGGACACTCGCCCCGCGCTTCTGTCAGGTCGAATGCCCCCGCGAAACAACGCTTCAGAGGCATAGATATTACCCACGCCAACCACCGTGCGGTTATCCATAATAAAAGGCTTTACCGCCATTTTGCGATTCCGCGACAGCTCAAATAGGCGCTGACCGGTAAAATCATCAGTCAGCGGTTCGGGGCCCAGATGATTCAATTGCGGGAATCCACTGTCAGACCAGAGCCAGGAGCCAAAACGACGGGGATCGTGATAGCGCAGGCAGGCGCCATTGCTCATCAGCATTTCGATATGGTCGTGCTTGCGCCGTGGTGCCGCTGGATCTGCCACTCGCAGACTGCCGCTCATACCCAAGTGGATCATCATGGTGCCGCGCTCCAGTTCCACCAGTAGGTATTTGGCTCGGCGAGTAATGGCCAAAACCCGTTGCCCCCTGGTGATTTTGGAGATGCCCTGGGTCACGGGCCAGCGCAATGAACCATTGTGAATCGTGAGATCGTCGATAAATTGATCTACAATGTGTGGAACTACCCCGCGAAGGGTAGTCTCTACTTCCGGTAATTCGGGCATTTATGTCCCTGCTATTCATAGACGAATTGAATGATGTTTTCCTTAATCGCCTTATTTCTGGCAAACTTAAGGCGCTTAGTGGGAGCAGAGTAAACGGCTTTGACAGGCAGGGGTAGTGGCGCTAGCAATTCTGACAGAAATCAGTAGAATGCGCGTCTCAATTAACATCAGAAATACAGAAGGGTTACATTAGATGGCTCTAGGAAGAAGACGTAAGGAAGAGGATGAGTCAGCAATTGATATGACGCCAATGTTGGACGTTGTATTTATCATGCTTATTTTCTTTATTGTAACGGCCTCGTTTGTCAATGAGTCTGGATTGGACGTCAATCGTCCGCCGACCTCTGATGAGCCGCCACCAGAAACTGAAAACACCAATATTGTTTTTCGCGTATCTGAGAGTAATGAACTCACCTTTGAGGGACGCCGCATTGATGTTCGCGCTGTTCGTGCAAACGTAGAGCGCATGCACGCTGAGAAGCCAGAAGCCAAGGTGATTGTCAGTGCTCACCCGAAGTCTAAGACTGAGATGTTTGCATTGATCTCTGATCAGGCGCGGGAAGCCGGCGTCTACGACGTGTCACTATCGACCGACGAATAACAATACAAGTGCATTAAACGAAAGCCCTACAGGAGACTGTGGGGCTTTTTTTTACCTGCAAATTTGCACCCGCACATTGACAACCGATTACTGATATCAGCCATCTTGTAATTCAGCCATGTTGTGACAAGATGCCCGAACAATTGAAGAAAAAAGCCGCCTATAACCTGCGAGTAAGCTCATGCAGCAGACAGATTTAAGTCTTACCCAACAACAGATTAAAAGTCTCGCTCAAACACTCCCAGAATTTGGCCCCGAGGCTATAGCCGACCCCGCAGCAAACCCAACGCTAAAAACCTATCTAGATTTTTATCAACTGCCAGAGCCCAGTGATACAGTACAGGTGCTAGCCGGGAAGCTTATAAGCGGCGATCAACAAAGCCACCTGATGCTGTGGCAGCCGGCGAACTCGAAAGCGACAGCAGTGGTGGTGCATGGTTATCTGGACCACACAGGGCTCTATGGCCACCTGATTCGCCAGCTGCTGGATCGCCAGTTTACGGTTGTCTGTTTTGACTTGATCGGCCACGGCCTCTCCAGCGGCGCCCCAGCCTCAATAGATAGCTTTGATGAGTATATTGAGCAGCTTAATAAAGTCCTTAAAGCCACAGCCAACCTCTGCCCTGCCCCCCTTCACGGTATTGGCCAGAGCACCGGCGGTGGCATATTACTCAAGCACCTGCTGCAACAGGGTGACAACCGAGACTATCCCTTTGCCAGCCTCAATCTGCTGGCACCGCTGGTGCAGCCAAGACTATGGAAGCTTGATCGCTGGCTATTTAAACTGACCCGGCCCTTTCGACCAACTATGAACAGAGTGTTTCGGAAAAATTCTCAGGATGCCGAGTTTTTAGACTTTATTCGCTATATGGATCCTTTCCAGTCCCATCGATTGCCCGCTGCCTGGGTTGCCGCAATGGCCGAATGGGTGGTGGAGATTGGGCGCTGCTCAGAGAACGGGTTTGCGATTAATGTGATTCAAGGGGATCAGGACAGTACCCTGGACTGGAAGCATAATGTGCAGCTGTTGCAGATCAAGTTTCCCAATATGCGTTTGAAGATGATTCAGGGCGCTGGCCATCATATGGTTAATGAGGCCCCAGCGCTGCGTGAGGGAATTTTTGCGGCGTTGAAATTCTAGCTATTGGGCTCTCTATTAAGCTACCGGCACCTTTCTACCAAGCTACCGGCACTCGATTGAGAAACGAGATGCTGGTAATGACCACTAGAAACTAAGTCAGCCATTGCCCTTTTAGGCATGGAGATCACCAAGAGCCCACTTTTAGCCGCCTCTTTAGCCGACAAACGAACTGATATATAAACTGCTAAAAAATACCACTTTTACTGCCTGTATAAAATTATAATAACTAACAATATCAGTATGTTAAGTCTCATTTATCCGATAAATTAAAATGATACTTTAAATTAACGCCAGAACTGCTAAAATTGCATCTAAATTAGATAACAAATCATTATAGACGTTTAAATTATTTCTATATAAATCAAATAGATAATAAAACATTTATAGAGATTACAACTGATATTTAAACTGATATCTGTGAGCAGGCTATGACATCCAGCATGGAACCCATGATTCCGTCCGAAAAAGGTATATCTGAATCTGAATTACCTTCACTAGTCTTGGCTTTAGAGCGTAAAGCGGCCGCCTTAGCAGGAACTGTGAACCCTATTTCAGCCGGTGTTCTTGAACAGCACATGAGGGTTATTAATTCATACTACTCAAACCTGATTGAAGGCAACCCTACCCTGCCACGAGATATCCGCAAGGCAATGGAGGGCGAGTACAGTGAAGACCCTGCAAAAAGAGACCTCCAGCTAGAATCTTTGGCCCACATAAAGGTACAGCATACGTTAGCGGAAAACCCCCTAAATAAGGGAGCGCTCCTTAAGCCGGATTACTATAGCCACATTCATAAGCTTTTTTATGACGAATTACCTGAAAGCCTCAGAGTGGTTAGTGATGGAGAGGGGAATAGCCGACCGGTGATACCTGGGCAGTTTAGGCAAGCCGGTGAAAAGGTAGTAGTCGGCAAGCATCTACCCCCAGAAGGAAAGAGCTTGGCCCCCTATTTAAAACGGTTTGCAGAAGCCTATACATTAGATTATCTGCATGGAGAAAAGAAAGTCATAGCGGCTATGGCTGCACACCATAGACTGGCTTGGATACACCCCTTTCTAGACGGCAACGGAAGGGTTGGTAGACTGCATACAGAGTTGTTTTTAAATACTATAGGGCTTGGCGCCTGTGGCATATGGTGCCTAAGTCGAGGTTTAGCGCGAAGTAATAAGGACTACAAATTAGCCCTGGCAAACGCAGACTCACCTCGCCAAGGAGATAGCGATGGTAGAGGCGCTCTTTCAGAAAGTGCGCTAATTGATTTTTGTATCTATATGATTAGGACCGCCATCGACCAAGTTGACTATATGGGCGACTTATTGGACTTGAAATCGATGAGTAAGAGAATTGGCGTTTATATAGACGACCGCAATAAAGGGTTGGTGAGAGGCATTGGTAAGATTAAGCCTGAAGCCGCTAAGTTAATTGAAAGAGCCTTTATCTTTGGCGAGTTTGAAAGAGCGGACATGGAAAAAATTAGTGGCTTGAGCCGCAGCGTAACGAGAAAGCTAATACAGCAATTAAAAGAAGAAGGGCTGCTGACAGAAACCAGCAGTCGCTCACCGCTAAGGTGGGCAATTCCAGAACATGCAGAGAGATTCTACCTTCCTGAATTGGCACCTGCTGGATAGTCGATACTTTTATGTCGCCGAGCAATCACCTGCGGGCACCTTTCTATCTCGCTGTAGGCACCTCTTTATTCGCCGCAGGCGCTTTATCCCGCTGTGGGCGGCTCTTTATCTCGCTGTGGGCACCTCTTTATCCCGCTGTGGGCACCTCTTTATCCCGCTGTGGGCACCTCTCTAGTATTGCCATTATCATCAATAGCAACAAAGACAAACTCACCCTCGGTGACCTTGCACTGCTCCCCTTCGGCATCATTATCAATCCAGGCTTCAATCAAAATGCGAATCGAGCTGGTGCCCACAGAGAGGGTCTGGGCATAACAGCCAACCACCGCACCCACTGGCACCGGGTTAAGGAATGACATACTGCTGATCGCCACTGTGGCAACCCGACCTTTGCCAATTCTACCCGCCAAAATAGCGCCAGCCAGATCCATCTGACTGAGCAGCCAACCACCAAAAATATCACCATTGGCATTGGTTTCACGGGGCATGGCAATGGTCTGAGAGATCAACTTTCCCGAGGGTACCGGCGACTGAGTTTCCATAAATATTTAGTCCTTTGAATTTCCCATCAATTATAAATCAACCCTGGTAACCAGGTAGCCAGTGCCGGCCAAACAGATAACATCAGCATTAAGAGTAGCTGAATAACAATAAAAGGGATCACGCCGCGATACATATCCGCGGTCTCCACCGAGGCCGGCGCCACACCCCTCAGATAGAACAGAGCAAAGCCAAAGGGTGGGGTCAAGAAAGAGGTCTGCAAGTTGATGGCAATCATAATGCCCAACCACACTGGATCTAATCCCATGGCCAGCAGCACCGGTCCGACAATAGGCACCACCACAAAGGTGATCTCAATAAAGTCGAGCACAAAGCCCAGCAGGAAGATCACCAGCATCACTAAAATCGTCGCACCCACCAGCCCACCGGGAAGTCCAGTCAAAAACTGCTCAACCAACTCTTCGCCGCCAAAGCCGCGGAATACCAGGGAGAATACCGCCGCACCGATCAAAATCAGAAACACCATGGACGTCACTTCTGTGGTGCTCTGGGCCACTTCCCGCAATCGATCCACAGACAGCTGACGTTTAGACAGCGCCAACAGCGTGGCGCCAAAGGCTCCTACACCCGCCGCCTCAGTGGGCGTTGCCGCACCGGACAGAATCGACCCCAGCACCGCCACAATCAAAAAGATTGGCGGCAGCAAGTTGAGCATGGCTCGAGACAGGCCCTGCACCGGCCGCTCATCATCGCCCTCTGCCGGCGCTTCAGGCCTGACGAATAGAATCACATAAAGACAGTAAAGCACCACCAAAATAAGACCGGGAATAATCGCGCCGACAAATAGGTCGCCAATCGACACCACCTTGGGGGTGAAAATACCCATGCTCAACTGCGCCTGCTGATAGGCACTGGAGAGAATATCCCCCAGAAGCACCAAAGCAATCGACGGCGGAATAATCTGCCCTAGAGTACCAGTGGCACAAATAATACCGGTGGCCTGAGAGGAGGAGTAACCACGCTTAAGCATCGTCGGCAGAGACATCAGCCCCATGGTCACCACGGTGGCGCCGACAATACCGGTACTGGCAGCCAGCAGTGTACCCACCAATACCACGGAAATACCCAGACCACTGCGAAAGCCTTTAAATAGATCCGCCATGCTCTCGAGCAGGTCTTCCGCGAGACGTGACTTCTCTAGCATCACCCCCATAAACACAAATAGCGGCACCGCGATCAGGGTGGTATTTTTAATCGTGCCAAACAATCTATTGGGCAAGGCCTGCAAAAAAGCCATATCAAAGGTGCCGGTGGCAAAACCCACTACGGCAAATAATAGTGCCGTACCCGACAGAGACAGGGCCACGGGATAGCCGGCCATCAACACCAGACAGACCGCCAAAAACATTAACAGGGGAATAAATTCAACCATCAGATTCGCGGCTCTATATTATGTGGTTCAACTTGGACCGGAGTATTTATAGGCTTACCCATAAGTACCAGCACATTTTTAAGAATCTCAGCCACCCCCTGCAACAGCAGAGTCGCCGGCATCAGTAGCAGCAATGTCTTCAACAGGTAGATACCGGCAATACCACTGCGTTCCTCTGAGGTTTCTCCAATCGCCCAGCTAGCCGCCACATAGTCCCAGGAAAAGAAAAAGATCAGCAGACTCACCGGCAGTAAAAACAGCAGACCACCAATCAGATCCACTAACGCTTTACCTGAGGGCGAAAAGCCACGGTAAAAAATATCCACCCGCACATGGCCGCCGCGCTGCAGGGTAAATGCAATACCGAGCATAAATACCAGCCCATGGAGATAGGTGATCGACTCTTGCAGAGCGATAGAACCGCTCTCAAAGTAGTAGCGCAGCACCACAGTCACCATGGTTACCAGCACCATGACGAGGGTCAACCATGAGACCATTCGGCCGGTCATATCGGTGATCCGGTCAATTGTGCTGATCGTCAGCGAAACAATTTTCACAACAGCTCCAACTTGTCAGTTTCAAAATAGCGGCCAGTATAACCTCAGGGCAAAGTCCCTGACAGCCACCCACAGAGACCATGAATATAAAAGTAGTAGAAAAATTCTAAATAAGATTAAAGCTTTCACTTTAACTGCCGATCTTAACCTGTGATAAGGGGGATTGCCCCCTCAGTAAAAAGTCTAAAAGCTAAAACCTAATGGCTATGCTGATAAATTTTAAGATCGCTCAACTTCTAGACCCTGAGCGCTAACCGAGAGTGGTGACAGATATGTCTGGGATTGATGTTAATCTCAAATCAAACACGCAGCTTGCGACGGCCCCCGTGCAGTACAAGCCGATACCGAGCCCAGCCAACGCAGTGCCCAGCGTGCCTGCACCCGTGCCTGCGCCCTCAATATCGTCTCAAGAACTAGGGCGCGATGCCCAGGCGTTAAAAGGTGAGAGCATCAAGCAACTCAGCGACAATTTGGAAGCAGTGCAAGCGGCGGTTAAAACACTGAATAGCGCCATGAGAAAAGCTCCAACCAGCCTGGAATTTTCTGTGGACAGCGCCTCACAGCGCTTTATTGTCAATGTCACCAATCAAGATACCGGCGAGCTATTGCGCTCCCTGCCAGGGGATGCGATTTTGAAGTTTGCTCAGAATCTGGAATCCCTTAAAGGGGTTTTATTTGATGATACCTATTAGAACAAAGAGACAAATAGACAAATAGATAGCAGGCTGCATCTCTTGCGGCGCTACCCTGGGCAAGAGCAGAGTCGCTATTAAGCGCCCAAAGACCCCAGCCCAAGCATCCTCTCCGTTCCAACACCTGCACCGCAACTAATTTACAGCCAACAGCTCGCCAAACCGGCAAATGTCCTCCGCGATAACTTGCCACTTTGCCGCTTTGTAAAAAGACCCTGTTATAAAATTCATCCTGATTTTTATATCTATTAGATGTTAAAGCCCGTAACCACTGGGTTTAACCAATAATGATGGCTGATAAAAATAGCCTTGGCACAGTCTTTGCTTTGTATAGTTCTGAGTGGCAGTTCCCGGTTAAGAAATTCCAAGCCCGAAAAGCCGCAACCAACTAATTTACAGGCCTTAATTGGCTGCACTGAAAGGCATTTACCATGACAATTATTAATACTAATGTTGCGGCAACAATTACCAGTAATGCACTGGCTAAAAATGATCGCGCGATGGGCCAAGCTATGGAGCGTCTGTCGACGGGTCAACGTATTAACTCCGCATCCGATGACGCTGCTGGATTAGCAATATCATCAAAAATGACATCTCAAATTCGCGGCTTGGATCAAGCGGTGAGAAACACCAATGACGCCATCTCAATGATTCAAACAGCTGATGGCGCCGCTATTGAAGTCAGCAACATGCTGCAAAGAATGCGAGAGCTTACGGTTCAGGGCGCCACAGGAACCAACACCACAACGGATACTGCTTCACTCGACGTCGAGTTTACCGCGCTGCGGGAACAGATTGACTTTATCGCCAACAACACACAGTGGAATGGCATGGCTATCCTCGACGGCACTGCCGGCGGGACCGTTGGCGCCACCAGAGCGGTGAGCTTCCAGGTCGGTGCCAATAATGCGCAAACTGTATCCATTGATTTTGGTGACTTTAATCTTGCGGCCGGTGCTACAGCGGCGGCTGCGGGTGTCGCCAAAGGCGCGCTGGGAACTGACTTAAGCGCTGTGAGCGTCACTACTGCGAGTGCCATTAGTACCCTTGATACGGCCATCGCTGGCGTTAACAGTCAGCGCGCAAGTTACGGTGCCATGATCAACCGTCTTGAATACGCCGGCGATAATCTCGCCAATGTGTCGCAAAATGCCTCCGCTTCACGCAGCCGCATTCTCGATGCCGACTATGCAACTGAATCTACTGAGCTGGCTCGCACGCAGATTATTCAGCAGGCCGGTACAGCAATGCTAGCCCAGGCGAACCAGCAGTCTCAGTCTGTACTAACGCTGCTGAAATAACTTTTTATTAGAGTCTTTAATAAATTCTTTAATAAAGGAGCCTAATTCAGCCTCAGTTAAAACGGAAAACTACCTCACTGTTTATAAGTAGTATCCAGTGCAACAGCCTAAAAACCTGACCTTCGTGTCAGGTTTTTTTATGCCCATCAAAAAAACAGTCGTAGACCTTAAGCTTTCCGAAGTAGTGCCGATCTATAAGGCAAGCTAAAGAACAAACAACTTAAAACAACGAATTTTAAAAGGAAGAGATTATGACCGTTATCAATACCAACACTGCGGCGACGATTACCAGTAATGCAATGGCCACTAACAGCCGCTCCATGTCTCAAGCTATGGAACGTCTTTCAACCGGTCAACGTATCAATTCTGCATCAGACGATGCCGCCGGTCTGGCTATCTCATCTAAGATGACCTCTCAGATTCGCGGACTAGATCAGGCAGTTCGCAATGGCAATGATGCAATCGCCATGATCCAAACTGCCGACGGCGCTGCCATCGAAGTTAGTAATATGCTACAGAGAATGCGTGAACTGTCCGTTCAGGCTGCCTCGGGCACTAACACTACCGACGATATCACCTCACTCAACACTGAGTTCGCCGCACTGCGCGATCAAATTGACGTTGTTGCCGAAAACACTGAGTGGAACGGCACCGCAATTCTCGACGGCTCTGTAGGTTCAACAGTCAGTGCCACTAATGTTGTAAGCTTTCAGATCGGCGCCAACAATGCTCAAACTATCGCCATCGACTTTGGTGACTTCAATCTTGCCGCCGGTGCTACCGCAGCTGCAGCAGGTGTCTCCAAGGGCGCTCTGGGAGCCGATATATCTGCTCTAGAAGTGGATACTGCCGCAGTGATTACCACTCTTGATGCTGCAATCGCTGGTGTTAACAGCCAACGTGCAAGCTACGGTTCCATGGTAAATCGCTTGGAATACGCCGTTGATAATCTCGCCAATGTTTCGCAGAATGCCGCAGCGTCACGCAGCCAGATTCTCGATGCAGACTATGCGACAGAATCAACTGAGCTGGCCCGCACGCAGATTATTCAGCAGGCCGGTACAGCAATGTTAGCCCAGGCAAACCAGCAGTCTCAGTCTGTATTAGCACTGCTTAAATAATATTTTAGGTATTTTCTAGCTGGCCTTTATTAAATAGCTAACTAGATAACCAGCAAAAAGTAGCAAAAAGCAGCACAATAAGTGGATTAAAAAAAACCGGCCTCTGCGCCGGTTTTTTTATTTTTGAAAAATATATTTCTGACAATTAAAGCTTTTGGATTTAATGACGATTAATAAGGTAAGCCTGTTTATAAGCTTATATTTTAACAACAACCTTTTTAAGAGGAAATACACATGACAGTTATCAATACCAATACTGCTGCAACGATTACCAGCAATGCATTGGCCATTAACAGCCGTTCGATGTCTGAGTCGATGGAGCGCCTTTCAACCGGTCAGCGCATCAACTCCGCGTCAGACGATGCTGCTGGTTTGGCTATCTCATCTAAAATGACCTCACAGATTCGTGGACTGGATCAGGCCGTTCGCAATGGCAATGACGCCATCGCCATGATTCAAACTGCCGACGGTGCTGCGGTCGAAATTAGCAATATGCTCCAGAGAATGCGTGAACTGTCCGTTCAGGCTGCTTCGGGAACCAACACTACCGCCGATGTGACATCACTCAACACTGAATTTACCGCACTGCGCGATCAAATTGAGATTGTTGCAGACAACACTGAGTGGAACGGCACCGCGATTCTCGACGGCTCTGTAGGTTCAACAGTCAGTGCCACTAATGTTGTAAGCTTTCAGATCGGCGCCAACAATGCTCAAACTATCGCCATCGACTTTGGTGACTTCAATCTTGCCGCCGGTGCTACCGCAGCTGCAGCAGGTGTCTCCAAGGGCGCTCTGGGAGCCGATATATCTGCTCTAGAAGTGGATACTGCCGCAGTGATTACCACTCTTGATGCTGCAATCGCTGGTGTTAACAGCCAACGTGCAAGCTACGGTTCCATGGTAAATCGCTTGGAATACGCCGTTGATAATCTCGCCAATGTTTCGCAGAATGCCGCAGCGTCACGCAGCCAGATTCTCGATGCAGACTATGCGACAGAATCAACTGAGCTGGCCCGCACGCAGATTATTCAGCAGGCCGGTACAGCAATGTTAGCCCAGGCAAACCAGCAGTCGCAGTCTGTGTTAGCATTGCTTAAGTAAGAGTTTAAGTAAGAGTTTAA
>CAJQKW010000055.1 GCA_905478975.1 uncultured Pseudomonadales bacterium
TTTTAAGTCTGAGATTTTAAGTCTGAGATTTTAAGTCTGAGATTTTAAGTCTGAGATTTTAAATTCCAAGTTAATATTTTAATCAGTTATGGAGAGAAAACTTTGTCCAATTCACGTCCATTTTCCATTTTAGGTATTCAACAGATCGCCGTTGGCGGCGCCAGCAAAGCCAAGTTGCGCGGCTTTTGGGTCGACTTGTTGGGGCTTAAATATCGCGATACCTTTGTCAGTGAATCTGAAAATGTCGATGAAGATATCTGTGAGATGGGTGCCGGTGCCTTTGCCGTGGAAGTGGATCTGATGCAGCCCCTGGATACTGAAAGACGTCCGCGGGTGGATAAGCCGGCACTGAATCATGTTGGGCTCTGGGTCGATGATCTGGCTGCGGCTGTGGATTGGCTCACTGTACAGGGTTTGCGTTTTACCCCCGGTGGTATTCGCAAAGGTGCGGCGGGGCACGATGTGTGTTTTGTTCATCCGGTGTCCAATGAAGAGTTTCCACTCTCTGCGGAAGGGGTCCTGGTTGAGTTGGTGCAGGCGCCAGAGACGGTTATAGACGCTTATAAGGTCTTGGCTGAGGCCTCTACGGCCTAGGGCAGAACTTCTCTGATAACCAGCTCAACCTCTGAATACTGGGTCGACTCAATAAAGCCTATAGAAAAGGTTTTGGGGCTATCAAAGTATTTATTGCCATCGTTGCGACCGAATCCAAATACCGTCATGTAGGGCCTCATATAGTATTCATCGAGGTAATCATCGTCTTCATGCTGCAAAACATAGAGCACTCTGGGCGATTTGGTATCGCCGAAAGCCATCCACTCAGGGTGGGGAAGGTCGCCGCTAAAGGGTTCGTGAATATCACGAACCTTATCGTCCATAGAGCCAAACCAGTAATCGGTTTCGTTGATCTCACCATTGGGAACACCTTCGTAGAGCACCCAGTACTTATAGCCCTCACTGACCTGGCTCATGGTGAAATCGCAGCGGTCTGGGTAGAAGTCCCAGCGGCCCTGCCACTGTCCGTTGTCGGAACTAAATAGAATGCGAACATGATCATCGGCAACTAATTCCACCTTGGAGGTAGCTGGGTCGGTTGCCACATTCATGGCATGAAAATAACTGCCATCCTGACGATGAATGGCGTTGGGAAATCCTCTGTATTCTCCCTTCCAACCAGAACCCTTTTCCTTTTTAAAACCCAGCCAGTCGACACCGTCCCTGTCGATCATGCTCGACAAACCCCCACCGGTCTTTTCCAGATAATAGGTCGCTGCAGCTGTGCTGATGATATAGGCGGGATCACCTCCGGCGGTTTCATCGGTACCATGAGAAAGTTGTACCAGTTTGTCATCCTGCGCAAAGCACTTAATGGTCACGCCTAGTAGCAGTACAAAAATGAGTGTTAATTTTTTTAACAGCATGGATATGTCCTCAGGCCGAAACCGGTTCAATTCTGGTGCTTCGCTTTAACAAAAATCCTATACCAAAGATAACCAGAGCACAGGTTACAAAAATCATTCGACCCCAAAATGGGTTTGGGATTAGCGACATCAGCAGCATCCCAGAACCCATGATCATCACCATCATGCCCAGTTTTTTGCGTTGCTGGAGATCGTATTGGTCCTGGTCGTTATCGGCAATAACCGGGGTTTCAAGATCGGCAAAGAAATATTCTCTCTCTGCTACAAAGCTGTCTTTTTCTTCCTTGTAAAACAGACCGGTCAAACAGAAAAACCCACCGGTGATAAAGACATGGCCCGCCAGTGTCAGTATCAGGCTCATATCTCCAGCTTCACGGGCGGTAAAGGCTTCTATGCCAATCCAGCTGGCAAACACCTGTGGCGTGAGCACATCCCTCATAAACCAGGAAACAGATAGCCCAAGCATTACCGTCACCCAGGGTGCCCATTGCGGTGTTTTCTTGATAAAGAGGCCGAATATAAGCGGAACTAGAAGGGGCACTTGAATCATCGCCGAGACTGACATCATCAAATCAAACAGACTCAGTTCCCGCAGAGACCCAAAATACAGGGCCGTGATAATCACAATGATGCCGCTAAATAAACTGAGTGACATACTCAGTCTGAGGAGTTTTTTATCGTCTGCCTGCCTACCTCTTTTGGCTAAATAAGGCTGGTAGATGCTGCGCATAAAGATACCGGAGTTCTTATTGAGCGCAGAATCCATGGATGACATGGAGGCGGCAAATAGGCCGGCCAACAATAATCCCACCGTGCCCACCGGCATGGCATTACGTGCGAATACAAGGTAGATCGCATCGCCAGCCTTGTTGCCCATTTCCGGATAGGCGGCTGCCGCATCTGGATAGAGAGTGGCCGACGCCCAGGGGGGGATAAACCAGATGATGCTACCTACGCCCATTAGCGTCATAGCCAACAACGCGGCTTTGCGGGCATTGATTGAATCCTTGGCGGTTAGAAATCGAAATGCATCATGGAGATTCATTATGGTAATCAGCTGCTTGCACAGGAAGAACACGAATGTGCCGACCAGCAGCAGGCCGTAGTTCATATCCGGGCCCAGCACAAAACCCGAGGGAAAGTTAGTCACCAGCGCAACAGGGCCTCCCACCTTGACCAGAGCAACTACGGCACAGGCAATAGAGACTACGGCAACCACCAGGGTTTGCACAAAATCCGATGCCACTACGCCCCATGCCCCCGCAATTACCGATACGAAGACCACGGTCAGCCCAGTAATTATGATGGTCATACTCATATCTGCATCAAATACCGCACTGGCAAATATACCCAGGGCATTGAGCCAGATGCCGGCATTGATCAGGCTGAACAGGATCAGAGCCACGGAGAAAAACAGTTCATTTTGGTGGCCAAATCGGCGCTTGATCGCCTCTGTCGGGGTATCTACGCGCATCTGTCGGAAGCGATGGGCAAAGTAAGCCCAGCCGCAAAAGTAGGCGAAGGTATTGGCAAAAAACACCAGGCTAACGGCAAACCCATCGGTGAATGCTTTGCCCGCCGCACCAGTAAATGTCCAGGCGGAAAATTGCATCATAAAAGCGGTTGAGCCAACCATCCACCAGAGCATGCGTCCGCCGCCGCGAAAGTAGTCGCTGGTGGATTTTTTAGCCATGTTTTTGAAGGTAAAGCCGATCCCCAAGACAAGAAGGAAGTAGCCCGCGATTACTAGATACTCATAGAACATAGGGTAATCTCTTTATTGCAGATGACTGACATCCGTCCAATTGCCGTTCGTACGAATCAGGTCGATAAGCGCCTGATATTGGCTGCCTTCTTTAAAGGTCTGATAGGGCGCAACGGGCTGTCCCTGAATATCTCTGACCAACTCGCGGATAAGGTATCGCCAGTTGCGCTCGGTATCCCCTTCAACATCCGGCACGTCAGCGGCAATGTCATCCGGCAGAGGAATTTCCTGCCACTGCTTGTCTTCTCCGTACAAATACAGAGGACCAGAACCATAGTGGCCTTTGATATAGATGGCGCCTTTGCTGCCATAAAACACTATATGGTCGTCGTTGAATCTAGGGTTTAATCCGCCATGCTTAAACATCACCGATACCGGCTTTTTGGCCAATTCACTGTCTATCTGGGCCAGCACGGTATAGGTCCACTCGACATCCGATTCACCCCATTGCAATGAGGGATCGCTGAGGTCTTTCGGGATAAAGTCTCGTCGTGTCTTAAAGTTATGCACGCCTTCCACTATTGGTGCCTTGCCCAGATCGTCGCGCACCTCGCCCATAATTGAGAGGATTTTCTCGCCGAGTACGGAGGTGACAATGGAGAGCTTGTGGGTAAAGTTATTGTTCAGTCGGCCACCACCCTGTTCCGCTCTGTGTGACCAGCCAAAGGGAATATCGCGCTCTAAATTAAAGTGAGAAATACATTCCACGTCCAAAGGCTCGCCAATCACACCTGCCGCAACCAGCTTTTTTGCATGCATCACTTCCGGCATATATCTAAAGCTGGCGGCAAAGGCGGTTTTCACCCCTTTGTCGAGGGACAGCTGGTAGAGCTCTTTGGCAGTTTCGCCCGATTCCGTTAATGGCTTATCGCAAAATATGTGACAGCCAAATTCAATCGCCTGTTTGATCGGCCCTGCATGGGCACCGCCTGGCGTGGCGATGGACACCACATCGGGCTGACAATCAACCAGCGCCTGTTGCCAGTCGGTGCCGGCATAGGGAATAGCCAGCTCCGTAGCTACCTGTTCTACGACGGTCTTGGTTCTGCCGACAATGCCAACAACCTCGGCATCAACGTATCTAAAGGCTTCTGCATGTCCCTGGCCGGCAAATCCGGTTCCGCAAATAAGGACTTTTATTTTTTTATTCATATTTATAGTCTGAGGTAATTAATTGAGTTGAGGCTGCCATTTAACCCGACCATCAGGTCACCAGTTCCATACTGTTCCATCTTCCAGACGACTAACGGGAAGATAGGAGCGCCTGTAGGGGTATTCTTTTGCGGCGGACTCATCAAACTCGATACCAAGCCCGGGCGCGTCACTCAGGTGCGCCATACCATCTTTGATCTGAATGTCCTGCTGAAATACCTGTCTGATCTGTTCATTGCCTAAGCCGACAAATTCCTGAATGCCAAAATTCGGTGCCCAGGTATTCAGGTGCATATGAGCTGCAAAACAGATAGGGGAGAGGTCGGGTGCGCCATGAGGTGCTGTTTTGACGTTATAGACACTGGCGAAGTCGGTAATTCGTCTGAGTGCCGTGATACCGCCGGCATGAGTGGCGGCAACGCGTATGTAATCAATCAGCTGGTTTTGAATAAGGTCTTTGCAATCCCAGATAGTATTGTAGGTTTCGCCAATAGCCAGTGGGATTGTGGTGTGCTGTCGAATCACCTTGTAGTTGTCTTGGTTCTCCGCCATTGATGCGTCTTCCAAAAACAGCAAATTGTATTTCTCCAACAGCTTGCCCAGTCGCGCGGATTCGATTGGCGTTAACCGACTATGCACGTCATGCAATAGCTGGACGTCGTTGCCAAAGCGCTCTCGAGCTTGCCGAAACAGATCCTCAACCATATTGAAGTACTTATGAGTCGACCAGTCTTCTTCTGGCGGCAACGGTCTATTGCCCTGCAGCTCGTAGTAGTCCTTTTTGTCGCCGAGTACGCCGTAAGTGACATTTAAACCGGGAACAGCGGATTGCAATCGAATCGCCTTAAATCCCTGTTTAATATGTTCTTCGGCCATATCCAGGGTAGTCTCTATAGTCTCACCATTGGCGTGAGCGTATAGGGTTACACCGCGCCGGCTTCTGCCGCCCAGCAATTGATAGACCGGCAATCCGGCAACTTTCCCTTTGATATCCCAGAGAGCCATATCAATAGCGGCTATAGCGGCCATGTTAATGGCCCCTTTGCGCCAGTACACGCCTTTGTACAGATACTGCCAAATATCTTCTATATCATGGGCACTCCTGCCGATAAGGCAGGGCACGAGATGCTCTTCGAGGTAGGTGACAACAGCCATTTCACGACCGTTCACTGTTGCATCCCCAAGGCCGTATAGACCGGAGTCTGTAATCACTTTGACCGTGACGAAGTTTCTCCCGGGACTACAGATAAAGACTTTGATCTGTTTGATTTTCAAGCTATGTCTCTTTTTAATATGGACATTGGATCGATTTACTAAACCGATTTAGTTCACTACAATATCACAGCGGTTCAGTACGTCAAAATTGTCCCTAGCAATGAGTTGCGAGACCCAAGGCCTTCCATGGAAAAGATAAAGTTAATTGATGTTGCCAAACGCGCCAAGGTGTCAAAGAGCACCGTTTCTCAATATTTGAACGATAGATTCGACTATATGTCGAAGGCCACCAAAGAGCGTGTCGAGGCCGCCGTTAAAGAGTTGAACTATGCTCCGAATCCGATTGCGCGCAGTCTAAAAACCAACAAAACCAAAACTATCGGCGTTATCGTCAGAGACATAACCGGCTTTTATTCCAGTCAGGCTATCAGGGGCATAGATGACTTCTGTAAATCCAGCGAGTACAACGTTCTGATCTACAACACCGACTTTGATGCCGAGGTCGAAGCCCGTTCCCTGCAGGCTCTAAGCCAGCTTCGCATCGACGGCCTGATTGTCACCTCAACGGGACAGAATACGGACCTGATTGCAGAACAGGTAGGGCGGGGACTGCCGGTCGTAGAATTTCAGATCGAGCACGATGATGCGGAAAAAAATATTATCCTGTCTGACTATAGGCAGGCTGCCTTTGAGGCGACCGAATACTTAATTCAGCTCGGGCATAAACGAATTTGTTTTGTGACCCAAGATTTTAGCGATGTGAAATCACGCCATGAGCGCTACCAGGGTTTTGTCGACGCATTAGCCAAGAATGGTATTCCGCTACAGGAGCAAACCATTCTCTATTGGCAGCGCGAAACTGGTTTCCAACAATCCCCCCAGAGCATTCTCCAAGCAGACAATGCTGCGACCGTATTTTTCACCCAACACTTAGCCATTACCACTGAACTGCTGACTCAGCTAAACCAGGCCCATATCTCGATTCCCGAAGATATTTCCCTGCTGGGCTTTGATGACCTGCCTATGGCTGAGTTTTTTAAAGTGCCGATTACGGTTGTTAAACAGGATCCACACAAAATTGGCATGGCCGCAGCAAAACTTTTGCTAGAAAATATTGATGGCAAAGCGCCTGCTTTTCAACGGGTAATGATTCCCTGCGCCCTGGTGATAAGAGAATCCTGTAACAAAATGTAGGCTTCGAAATCGCCTGGTGGTCAATGGGATCCTGGCTGAGGCCTGTTGGTTTAAGCCTGTTGGTTTAAAGTTCAACTAATTGAGAGCTGCAATCGGTCAGCTCCTGAGCAATTACATGGACCACATTGCCATCGGTCTCTACCACGCCTTTAACCATCAATAGACTGCCTTTCAGTAGGGCTTCACGGCAGCGTTCCTGGACGCTTGTCCAGACCACAATATTGCTATTCCCGGTTTCATCCTCAAGGGTTAAAAAAATCACTCCCGAAGCCGTGCCCGGTCGCTGGCGTCCAGTGACCAAACCGGCTATGCGCACAAAGCGGCGATTGCCCATACTGGGCAGATCAATGGTTCGTTTACAGCGCTGCAGGGCTTTTGATCGCTCCCGCAGTATTGCCATAGGGTGACGACCTAGGCTGACGCCGGTGCTGCTGTAATCGGCATTTAGCTCTTCCACCTCTGAGGGCGTGGATAAGATTGCGGGCTGGGATTCACTGTCCTGTGTCGATTCCAGTAGCGGTCTATAGTCTTCAATAGCCAGGACATCCCAATGGGCTTGGCGACGATTGCTGGTCAGTGAGCGCAGCGCCCCGGCACTACTCAGCAAGGCCAAATCAGCTTGGGATAATCCTGCCGCTCGACTTAATTCTGCAAGGCTATTAAATCCCTCTCGGCTATTGCTGCGTGCCGAGGCAATCTTTTCTGCGGCTCGATGGGAGAGTCCTTTAATCAAACAGAGCCCTAAACGTATCGCCGGCTCAGCGCTGTTGCCAGTTTCCAAACTGTGTTCCCAGCTGCTGTGGCAGATATCTATGGGGCGAATCTCTATCTGATGCCGCTGGGCGTCCTGTAATAGCTGTGAAGGGGAGTAAAACCCCATCGGCTGGCTATTCAGCAGAGCGCAGCAAAAGGCGGCAGGGTGGTGGCATTTAAGCCAGGCGGAAACATAGGCGAGCAGGGCAAAACTGGCGGAGTGAGATTCGGGAAAGCCATAGACACCAAAGCCTTGGATCTGTTTAAACAGCCGCTCAGCAAAATCCAGGGAGTAGCCTCGCGCCATCATACCGTCGGTGAGTTTCTGTTCAAACTGGGCGAGGGCAGGGTTGTTGCCTGAGCTGGATCCGACTTTACCCGAACTGGCCATGGCGCGACGCAGCTGATCCGCCTGACCGCCACCAAATCCCGCCGCAACCATAGCGAGGCGAATAACCTGCTCCTGAAATACCGGTATCCCCAGAGTCCGTTCAAGTACCGATTTAATTTCCTGGCTGGGATAGTCTACTTCTTCCAAGCCCTGTCGACGACGCAAATAAGGATGCACCATACCGCCTTGAATGGGGCCGGGACGCACAATAGCAATTTCAATCACCAGATCATAAAAGCAGCGCGGTTTTAGACGCGGCAACATGGCCATCTGGGCTCGGGATTCAATCTGAAATACCCCGACACTGTCGGCGGCACAGAGCATATCGTAGGTGGCGGGATCATCTTTGGGGATAGATTGCATGGTTAAATCGATCTGCTGATGGTCGCTGATCAGATCAAAACAGCGATGCACGGCGCTGAGCATGCCGAGGGCCAGGATATCGATTTTTAGCAGGCCCAGTGCTTCGATATCGTATTTATCCCATTGAATCACTGTGCGGTCCGCCATGCTGGCGTTCTCCACTGGCACCAGAGTGCTGATAGGACTTTTGGTGATAATAAAACCGCCCACATGCTGAGAGAGATGGCGGGGAAAGCCGAGGATTTCATTGAGCAGTTTAAAAAAGTGCTCAGCCATCTGGCCTTGGCCCTTTTGATTGCTAGGCCCTTTGTTACAGACTCCTTGGTTAGCGGCGCCTTGCTGTTGAAACAGTGCCTGGAGATCGGCCTGTCGATCCCACCAAGACATGGATTGGCTGAGCTGTTCAATAAACAGTGCATCCAGTCCTAGCGCTTTACCCACATCGCGCACGGCACTGCGGGGTCGGTAACTGATTACGGTGGCGGCTAGGGCGGCGCGTTCGCGGCTGTATTTTTTATAGATATATTGAATCACTTCTTCCCGGCGCTGGTGTTCGAAGTCCACATCTATATCCGGCGGCTCGTTGCGCTCGCGGGAGATAAAGCGTTCGAACAAGAGTGAGATCTGGTCCGGTGAGACTTCGGTGATAAATAGGCAGTAGCAAACTACTGAATTAGCGGCTGAGCCGCGTCCCTGGCAGAGGATATTGCGGCTGCGGGCAAAAGCGACTATGTCGTGGACGGTTAAAAAATAACTTTCATAGTTAAGTTCAGCGACCACCTGCAACTCATATTCAACCTGTTTGCGGATGGTTGAACTAATGCCATCGGGCCAGCGCTTGCCGACACCTTCCTCAACCAGAAAGCGCAGTTGCTCGGTGGCGGTGAGCTGTTCTGGCACCACTTCTGAGGGGTATTCGTAGCGCAGTTCTTCCAGTGAGAAGTGGCAGCGTTTGGCGATATTTAAAGTCTCTCGGAGCAGGGCGGTGGGATAGAGTTTTTCCAGCTGGTTGAGGCTGCGCAGGTGGCGTTCGCCATTGGCAAAGCGTCGCTGACCAAGCTGCATAACGGAGCAGTTATGATGGATCGCGGTTAAGGTGTCTTGCAGTGGCTGGCGCTGGCGGCTGTGCATATGCACGTCACCGCAGGCGACCATGGGCAGTTGCCACATGGCAGCCAGGTTGCGGTAGTAATAATAGTCGTTGGCATCGTGGCCGCTGAGTAGGTGAGTGACACCGATCCAGAGCCGGTCTTTGAACCAGTTGCTGAGTTGTTCGCCCCGTTGCTGGTCTTCCGCAAGTTGCTGCGAGGGTATCCATATTAGTAGTGCATTGCGTAGGTTACCTTGGAGGTCATTCCAATCCAGCTGGTAGCTGCCTTTGTCGCCGCGGCGGCGAGCTAGGGTGATTAGAGCGGAGAGTTCTGAATAGGCTTGGCGGTTGGGGGCCAGGGCGATAAGTTTGTGGCCGTCGAGGCGGAATTCGCTGCCGATAATCAGTTTGAGATCATGATCTATGGCGGCGACATGGGCTTTGACGACACCGGCGAGGGAGCATTCGTCGGTGATGGCGAGGGCGTTGTAGTTGAGGTCGCTGGCGCGTTTGACCAGTTCGTGGGGATGGGAGGCACCGCGGAGGAAGGTGAAATTGCTGATGCAGTGGAGTTCGGCGTAGGACATGCTGGAGCACAAATACTGTATGGATAAACAGTATAAAGATTTTGTTGTGGTTGTAAATGGGTTTGGGTGTGGTTCAGATGATGGCTAAGGTTCTAAAACACGCTGTAAATGCGGTCGCTCTCGGCGTCCCTGCCTCCCGCGACACTCGCACATCCATGTGCATCGTCCCTGCGGCATAGGGTTTTAGAACCTTAGCCATCGTCTGAACGGAGACATTGTGCGGAACTCTATTTTCAAGAGTGGCTTAGTGGTTGTCTGGCTTGGGTTTTATCAGTCGACCAAACATAATTCCGATTTCAAACAGTAGCCACATGGGTATGGCAAGCAGGGTTTGGGAAATTATATCGGGCGGTGTTAATAGCATGCCAAAGACAAAGCAGAGGATAAAAACATAGGGGCGCTTTTTCGCCAGATTGTCTGGATCCACCACGCCCATCCAGGAGAGGATAACCACGGCGATGGGGATTTCAAAGCTAATTCCAAAGGCGAAAAACAGCTTTAATACAAAGTTCAAATAGCTGCGGATATCGGTCATGATCGACACGCCTTCGGGGCCGACGCTGGTGAAAAACATAAATACCAGAGGAAATACTACGTAGTAGGCGAAGGCCATGCCAGCGTAAAACAGAATTACGCTGGAGCAGAATAGTGGGATCACGATTTTCTTTTCGCGCTTGTAGAGTCCCGGTGCAACAAAGGCCCAGACTTGGTAGAGCACATAGGGCATGGCGGCAAATAGCGACAGCACCAGAGTTAATTTAAACGGGGTCAAAAAGGGTGAGGTGACGTCAGTGGCGATCATGGTTGATGATTCGGGCAGATACTGACGCAGTGGCTCGGAGACGTAGAGATAGAGCTCGTTGCTGAAGGAGAACAGGCCGATAAATATCAGTGCTATAGAGGCGATGGCGCGCAGCATGCGGTCTCTGAATTCAATCAGGTGGGCCATAAAAGGTTGGCTGTCTAGGGGCTCTTCACTCATCGGCTGGGGTCTTGGTTAAATTGGGTTTGGTTTCTGGTGGCTTGCTGTCGAGAGCGGTCATGGCATCGTCTAGGGGGCTTTTGATGGTTTCTTCTAGAGAGGCGGCTTCGAGGGCGGTGGCGTCGAGAGTTTGTTGCAGGTCTTCCTTGGTCTGACTAAGGTCGCGCATGATTTTTTCATTGTGCAGCTGTTGGCGAATATCATCCATGCCAACTTCCTGCTCGAAGTCCTTTCGCGCAGAGGAGAGCATCTGTTTGAATCGGCCGATCCAGAGGCTGATGCTGCGCACTGTTTCTGGCAGGCGCTCGGGCCCCATCACTATCAGAGCGACAGTGGCGATTACCAGCAGTTCGGAGAAGCCTATATCAAACATTGTTTAGTGGTGCCTTATTTAGTGTCCTCCCGAGCCTAGTCGAGGGATCTTCGTGGTGTACTGCCTTTTACATTTACGCTGCCATCCTGCGTGAGATCCTTCGGTTCGCTGCGCTCTCTCAGGATGACAGATTAAGGTGCTCTCTTAGGATGGCAGTATGGTGTGTTATCTCTCAGCGAAGCCATGGAGGCCCTTTGCGATCAATCAGGGCCCGCTTATGGGTTTGTTCTTTTCAGGTTGAGAGAGCGCCCTGTTTGAGCGACAGCGAGTTGCGTGAACGCTGAAAATAACAAACACATGGGACCGATCGCAAAGGGTGCATGGATTTGCCTGCGCCCAACCAAGAGATCTCTAGTTGCTCCGCTCTGTCGGGATGACAACAACGAACCAACCGCCCAACAGTATCAACCCTGCGGCTTATCACTCACTTTCTCAGCGTTCTCGCTCTCAGCACTCTCTTTCTTAACACTAGCGTCATCACCAACAATTTTTTCTTCACCAGTGTCATCAGTGCTCACAGAATCTTTAAACCCTTTCACCGCGCCACCCAGATCAGAACCAATGCCGCGCAATTTCTTAGTGCCAAAAATCAGTGCCACAATAACCAAAATAATCAGCAGTTCTTGCCATCCAAAACCCATCTCAATACTCCTTCGCTAAAATTTAGTGATATCTAGTTATAAACTATTTTCTGAGTTTCGCGCGGCTTTTTCTTCAAGCCCCGATAAATCAAAGCGTCGCTCAAGCTCTGTCAGCACCGATTGGGCATCTTCCCCAAGGTGGGAGAGCATAACCAAACTATGAAACCAAAGATCCGCTGTCTCATAGATAAGCTTAGTATTATCGCCGCTATCCTGCGCGTCTCGCGCTGCCAGAATCGTCTCAATGCTCTCTTCGCCGACTTTTTCAAGAATCTTATTCAGACCACTGCTGTGCAGACTGGCCACATAGGAGTCTTCCGCTGAAGCTGCTTTACGCGCTTCTAATACTGCGCAGAGCTGTGCCAGCACGTCCCCACTTGATCGTTTATCAGTCATTTGTAAATATCCTTAGGATCTTTTATTACAGCGTCTGCGGTTTTCCACTCACCGTTCTCGAGCACTCGGTAAAAGCACGACTCGCGGCCGGTGTGACAGGCAATACCGCCGAGCTGTTCAATCTGCATCACAATCACATCGCTATCACAGTCTAGACGCAGTTCTTTAATCTGCTGCACATGGCCGGACTCTTCGCCTTTGCGCCAGAGTTTTTTCCGCGACCGTGACCAGTACACCGCACGCTGCTCGTCGACGCTGAGTTGCAGTGCTTCGGCATTCATCCAGGCAACCATCAGCACGCGACCCGTTGCCGCATCTTGGGCAATGGCGGGAACCAGTCCATTGCTGTTCCAGGTTATGTCGTCTAGATAACTCATATGCAAAAGCGCCTTAATAATAGTCAGGGAATTATGGCAGTTGTTTTCCGCCAACAACAGTAAAAGCCTTAGCGCAGCAGCAGAACCAGCAGACCAACCCCAACCAAGGTTAGGCTGGTTAATGGCACCTGTGCCAGTGATTCAGTCCAGCTGGATAAGGCCAAGCCAAAACCTACGCCTACAGTGGCAGCGCTGAGCCAAGGAATCAATCGACGCAGTGGCTGAGTTTCTGTTTCAGGAGCTGGAGAAGTTGCCACTACTGTCTGTGGCTGATTCTCAGCTGTCTGCTGGGCAGTTTTAAGCGCCGAGTAAATCAACGGTGGAATCTCCGGTAGCTGCTCCAACCAGTCCGGCACTAATTGCTTAAACTGTTTAAGCAGACTCTTCGGCGAGTAGCGCTCTTTCAACCAGCGATCTAAAAATGGTTTGGCGGTGGTCCAGAGATCCAGCTGCGGGTAGAGTTGACGACCCAAGCCTTCAATATTCAAAAGAGTCTTTTGCAGCAGCACCAGTGAAGGCTGCACTTCCATATCAAAGCGTCGCGCCGTGGTAAATAGACTGATCAGCATATGGCCTAGAGAAATTTCATTTAACGGACGCTGGAAGATAGGTTCACAGACCGCGCGAATGGCACCGGTAAACTCATTCACTGGCGTGGTTTTAGGCACCCAGCCAGAGCGAATATGCAGCTCGGCCACCTTGCGGTAGTCGCGCTGGAAGATGGCGATCAGGTTGCGCGCCATATAGTACTGATCTTCTTTGCTCAGAGAACCCATGATCGCGCAGTCGATGCCGATATAGGAGGGCTTCTTCGGATTGCTGGTATCGACAAAGATATTGCCCGGGTGCATATCCGCATGGAAGAAGTTGTGCTCAAACACCTGGGTGAAAAAGATCTCCACACCGCGCTCGGCGAGCAGCTTAAAGTCGATGCCTGCTTCTTGTAAGTCGGCAATATTGGTGACCGGCGTGCCGTAAATACGCTCCATCACCAGCACCTTCTCGTTGGAGTAGTCCCAGTTGATCTTGGGGACATAGAGTAGGGGTGAACCATCAAAATTATGTCTCAGCAGTGAGGCATTGGCGCCTTCGGCCTGCAAATTGAGCTCGTCATAGATAACCTGTTCATAATCCGCTATCACTTCCACCGGGCGCAGGCGACGTCCATCCTGGCTAAATTTGGCCAGTAGTCGCGCCAGGGTATACATCAGCGCTATATCTTTGCTGATGGTTTGTTCAATATTTGGGCGCACCGCTTTAACAACCACATCACTGCCGTCTTTTAGCACTGCGGCGTGAACCTGGGCTACAGAGGCTGAGGCTAGGGGTTCTTTTTCAAAGCTCAGGAATATCTCATCGACACTGTCACCTAAAGCCTCTTCGACAATCTGGCGAAACTTAGCTGAGTCAAAGGGCGCGACATTGTCTTGCAGGTGGGCCAGTTCCGAACAGATATCCGCAGGCACTAGATCCGGTCTAGTGGACAGCAGCTGACCCAATTTAACAAAGATCGGGCCCAGGCTTTCCAGTGCTTTGCGCAGACGTTCTCCGCGGCTGGCTTTTGGCTTGCCCCAGAGAATGGCGGGGGACAGCAGCAGGCGCAGTGGCAATGGCGTGTTACTTTTATCGAGTAAGGTATCGAGGCGGTATCGGTAAACAACTCGGGCAATCGCAGCCAAGCGACGCAAGCGGATCAAGAGTTAGCCCCCTTTTTTTCTGTCGGGGGTTGCTCTTGGCTGGTTTGATCGGCCAATATTTGGCTGAGAATCTGACGGCTTTTATTGATTCGCGCCGCGGCCCGTTCGACGCCGCTGGAGAGTCCCCGAACCTGTTGTGAGAAGTCCTTAAATTCGGGAGAGGTGGGTGTGACTCGCAGTTCTTCTTGAGCCACTTCGGCGGCAGCAGACTTGGCTCGCTGACCGGCATCTTTGGCCATGGCAGCAGATTTGCGCAGGTTTTCAGCCATCAAATGAGCGGGAATATTACCAATAACAGCCGCCAAAATAGCTTCCCAGTCAACATTAAGTTCAGCCATTAAATTATTGATTTCTATCAGAAAATTAAGGTCACCCGAGACGTTAACGCCGCTACCGGAAAAGGATGCCTGAGAGGCTGAGTTAGCCGCTAGACCGGCAATGGAAACCAGAGAGCCAGTGACTGTGGTGTCGGCTTTATCTTGCCAGTTACTGTGTAACATAATGCCCTGGCTATTGGTTTCCATGGCCAGCTTAAGCGGTGGCATAGTGCTTTCAATAAGCAGCAACTTGCCTTCTAATTCACCCATCTTGCGCAATGTTGCCGGGTCATATTTCAGTGCGCCATTGATCAGCGACTCCGCTGTTTCAAATGCGCCGGACTGCAGTGCAGAGAAAAACACTAGGCCTTAACCCCGCGGTGCAGGGCGACAATGCCGCCAGTCATATTGTGGTAATCGCAGTGACTGAAGCCAGCGTCTTCCACCATAGCCATCAGGGTTTCCTGATCCGGGTGCATACGGATCGACTCGGCGAGATATTGGTAGCTGTCGGCATCACTGGCAAACAGCTTGCCTAATTTAGGCAGGATATTAAATGAGTAGCCGTCATAGATCTTCGATAACAGCGTGCTCGGTGGTTTGGAAAATTCCAGTACCAGCAGCTTACCGCCTGGTTTGAGCACGCGATGCATGGAGCGCAGGGCCATTTCTTTGTCGGTGACGTTGCGCAGGCCAAAGGCGATGGTAATCACATCGAAGGTATTGTCCGGGAAGGGCAGATACTGGGCGTTGGCCTGGGCGAATTGAATATTGTTAGCGATACCGCGATCGAGCAGACGGTCGCGGCCGACTTTAAGCATGGAGTCATTGATATCCGCCAGTACCACCAGGCCATCGCTGCCGACAATGCGGGAAAACTTGGCGGCCAGATCACCGGTGCCACCGGCTATATCCAATACCCTGTGGCCACGACGCACGCCAGACATCTCGATGGTGACGCGCTTCCACAGACGGTGGATGCCCGCGGACATCAGATCATTCATCAGGTCATAGCTGGAGGCGACGGAGTGAAAGACTTCGGCAACTTTGCCGGCCTTTTCTTCGCGATTAACGGTTTGGAAACCAAAGTGGGTGGTTTTGTCAGACATAGAGCCGGCTATCGTTGAATAAGGGAGGGCTATTGTAGCGGCAGTTCGGCCATTTAGGTATGGCTATCAGCAAATGCGAGGCGCTGAATTTATCCCCGCTTATATCAGCTCACCTATACCAGTTTGACGACCTGAGTATCTGGATCGCGACTTTGACCTGCCTGATTTAGGGTTTCCAAATAGGTCGCCCAATAGCTGTCATAGTTGGCGCCGAGATCGTAGAGATAATCCCAGGTAAAGATCCCCGAGTCATGGCCGTCACTAAAGAAGATCTGGATGGCATAGTTGCCGGACTTGGTGATTGAGTTGATGGTCACCAGACGTTTGCCAAATTGCAGCACTTCTTGGCCTTTACCATGGCCGCGCACTTCGGCGCTGGGGGAGTGCACGCGGAGGTACTCGGCTGGCAGTGGGTGCCGAACGTCCCCGGCATAGTCGATACTCAGACAATCTTTGGCTTGATTGACTGAAAGACGCCGGGGCACTGTGCTGCTGAGATCATTGTTCATATTAGAGAATAAACCGGGTGAGATCTTCATTGGCGGCCAGCTCACCGAGCTGCTTATCGACAAAGGCTTTGTCAATGGAGAAGGTTTCCCCTTTGGCACCCAGGTCGGAGGCGTCGTAGGAAATTTCTTCCAACAGTCGCTCCATAATGGTGTGCAGACGTCGTGCGCCAATATTCTCGGTACCTTCATTGACGTCAAAGGCGATCTCAGCAATCCGTCGCACGCCGTCTTCGGTAAAGGTGATTTCTACCCCTTCGGTGGCCATTAGCTCGCAGTATTGCCTGGTAAGAGAGGCTTTGGGTTCGGTAAGAATACGTTCGAAATCATTGATTTTTAATGAGTTCAATTCCACACGAATCGGCAGTCGGCCCTGGAGCTCGGGTATCAGATCCGATGGCTTGGCCAGATGAAAGGCGCCAGAGGCGATAAACAAAATATGATCGGTTTTGATCATGCCGTATTTGGTGGAGACGGTGCTGCCTTCTATTAGCGGCAGCAGATCCCGCTGCACACCTTCTCGAGAGACATCGGCACCACTGGCTTCGCCACGGCGACAGACTT
>CAJQKW010000056.1 GCA_905478975.1 uncultured Pseudomonadales bacterium
GCGAGCAATTTTGAAAACCAAAGATAATGCCCACTTTGCCGAGACGCTTGGCTTCAAGGATATCTGCCGCCTGGTGTACCGGCATAATCAGATCGCCGTGATCGAGAAAATGGCGATTCCAGTGACCAATATTTTCCAGCGTCTCGCGACTGTTCTCCCAATAGGCGATGGTCACATGAATAGCATGTAAGCCAGAGCGCTGGGCCTGTTCGAATAGTCCGCGGTTCCAATTGACGTACTGTAAGCCGTCAATCATGAGCATATCTTTGTTCATCAGTGACTCCCGCTTAGTAGGGCTTGCTGTAGTTAGTTTTCACAATGGTGTAGAACTCACGCGCTGAACTGCCCTGCTCTCGCGGGCCATAGCTTGAGTTCTTGCGACCGCCAAAGGGCACGTGATAATCGGTGCCTGCGGTTGGTAGATTGACCATCACACAGCCAGACTGTGAGTGACGCTTAAAGTGGCCGGCGTATTTTAGCGAGTTGGTAATAATGCCTGAGGTCAGACCAAAGTCTGAATCGTTAGACACTTCAAGAGCCTGCTCATAGCTATCCACCTTGATCACGCAGGCGATGGGGCCAAACACTTCTTCACGGTTAATGCGCATCTGATTGCTGGTATTCACAAACAGTGCGGGAGACATAAAGAAACCCTCTGTATCCAGATTTAAACGCTCACCGCCGACTACTAACTCGGCGCCCTCGTCTTTGGCGATCTGAATAAAATCGAGATTCTGCTGCAGCTGCCGGGCATCCACCACTGGGCCAATCTGTGAGCCTTCACCCAGAGCATGACCGACAACCAGCTTACTGACAGCAGCGCTGAGCTTTTCAACGAAAGCATCGTGGATGCCCGCCTGAACAATAATTCGTGAAGAGGCAGTACACTTCTGTCCGGTACCAAAATAACCACCGGCCAGAGCACAGTTAACCGCCACATCCATATCCGCGTCATCCAGGACCACCAGAGCATTCTTACTGCCCATCTCCAACTGCACACGGGCCATATTATCGATGGCATTGCGCGCAATATGGCGGCCAACGCCGACCGAACCGGTAAAGGTCACGGCTTGTATATCAGGGGAGGTACAGAGGGTTTCACCGACATCGCGGCCAGAACCCATTACTAGGTTAAAGGCACCTGCGGGCAGACCACTGCGGCTAATAATATCAGCGAGGATCCAGGCACTGGCGGGTACCAATTCTGCGGGCTTGAGCACGACAGCATTGCCATAGGCCAGAGCCGGAGCCACTTTCCATGCGGCTACTGCCATGGGAAAATTCCAAGGGGTGACAATACCGATAACACCTAGGGCTTCACGATGCACTTCTACATCCACACCGGGGCGCACTGACTGGGTGTTTTCACCCATCAAGCGCAGTGCTTCGGCAGCATAGTATTGAAAGAATTGACCGGAGCGATAGACTTCACCAACGCCCTCAGCGCGGGTCTTGCCCTCTTCACGGGCGAGAATTTCACCGATTTCAGCACTGCGCGCAATCAGCTCTGCGCCGATAAAATCCAGTACCTGTTTGCGCTGTTCTAAACCACTCTGGGACCAGCCAGCAAAGGCGGTATTGGCTGCGGCTATGGCTGCAAGGCAGTCTTCTGGAGTGGCTTTGGCGTAATGTCCTACTACATCACTGGTGTCTGACGGGTTAATGTTTTCGATTACTGCTGAGCTACCAACCCACTGGCCATTAATATAGTTCTGAAACACTTCGTGACTCATGCTGACTCCCCTTTTTTATAAACGATTAGCGCCCTGCGGCTGGCTAATCTTATGCTTATTCAGCTATAAATCTAATTAAAAAATACTATAGATATATAAGCTAAACTAATTTATTCTTATTGTTGTAATAAGTCAGTGCAAAGCTGCAGGAGATCCTTCGGCTTTGCTCAGGATGACAGGGTATGGAGTGTCATCGGGACTGCAATTTATGTCGGCATGACGAAATAAACAAATACGGATTAAAACAATCCATAAAGGTAATGATATCAATCACTTAAATGTCAGTCTCCGACACCTACGCAGCTTTACAGCGGTGGCCAATGAAGGCAGCTTTAACCGTGCCGCGGAAAAACTCTCCCGCACCCAACCGGCTATCACCTTAGCAGTAAAACAGCTTGAAGAGTTCGTCGGCTTAAAGCTTCTGCAACGCACCACACGCAATGTCAGCACTACCGCCGAAGGTGAGAATTTTCTGCCCATTGCCGAGCGTTTGCTGCGAGATTTTGACAGTGCGATCTATGATTTAAGAGCCACCGCTGAAGGCCGCAGTGGCTATGTGAGTATGGCGGCGGTACCTTCAGTCGCCACCAACCTGCTGCCGGATATTATTAAAACCTTCGCCACGGAATTCCCTGGCATTAACTTACATCTAGACGATGATAGCTCTCGAGGTGTTCAGGGTCGTGTCGAGCGCAATGAAGTAGACTTTGGTATCGGCAGCATGTGGAACCCGAATAAGCTACTGGAATTCACACCGCTGTTTGCCGACAAGCTTGAATTGATCTGTCACCGAGATCATCCCCTGGCTCAAAGCACTGGCATGATTGGCTGGGAGCAACTGAATAAGGTGACCTTTCTCGACACTGGCGTTACCAAAGCATTGCGCGCCCGCCAAGATCTGGGAGAATCGAAGTTTGATTTCCCTAATATCACTACATTGATAGCCATGCTCAGATCTAATCTGGGTGTTTCGGTGCTGCCCTCTCTGGCAATACCGAAATCATCAGACGATCTAGTATCGAGGCCACTCACACCTACTGAGTCCAGTGAGATCTATCTGATTACGCGCAACGACTGGGCTCTTTCTCCAGCCGCTGAGGCAATGATTGAGACGATTATCCGCGAGTCGCCTCAACAGGTGGCGAAGTACGGTTTAACGATTCTTTAATCAGCTGGCACTATTGATAAACTCAACACAGCTAGCATGAGTCTTGGCACTTACAGTAATCCCTTCCGCAGCGCTTTTGGCGCGATTGGCATAGCGGCGATTGCCCGGAATACGCGCGCCCTCCATCCCTGCCAAGCGCTCTAAGAATTCCTCGGAGTGGTTTAACCATCCCTCGGCGTCACCAAAGCGACTAGGATCTATGGCGAGCATAAATTCACCGCCATTCGGTGGACCGCCATCGTTATTGTCATTCTTCTGAGCTTCGTAACTGAAGTCCATACCGGTAAGACCGGCGACGAGCAGCTCAATCATCATGGCGATAGTAGAGCCCTTATGCCCGCCAAAGGGCAGCAGCGCGCCGCCATCAATAATCTTCTGCGCGTCTGTGGTCTGATTGCCATCCCCATCGACACCGGTTCCCATTGGCACAGGATGGCCATCTCGGGCGGCGATCATCACCTCTCCCCGCGCCATAGACGCAGAGGCCTGATCAAATACCATCGGCGGTTTGTCACCGCGGGGCCAACCAAAGCACATCGGATTAGTGCCAAAGAGAGGCTCTTTGGCGCCAGCGGGCACCACAGCGGGCTTGTAGGTAGTAAAGGCCATCGCCACTAATCCGGCTTCGGCAATGGGTTCAACCTCAACCCAGAGCGCGGCGAAGTGATGCACATTGACCAGTGCCATAGCCGCAATACCATTCTCCCGAGCCGCTTCAATTAGGGCTTCACGACCCTTTTCTAGGGCCAGTGGGGCGTAGCCATGATCACCGTCAACCTTGACCACTGCTGGGGAGATACGAGTAACGCTTGGGTTGGCATTGCCATTGACCTTACCACTGCGCAGGGAGGCAATATAGCCAGGCATGCGGAATAAACCGTGGGAGGCACTGCCGTCGCGCTCGGCTGAGGCAATGGTGCGCCCCAGCGCTTCCGCGTTATCGCTGTTACAACCATTGGCTACCAAACATTGCTCTACCAACTGCTGAATTTCTCTTTCAGTCATTACTATTTCAGTCACACTGCACCCCCACTAATCGATGTTGTTTTTTTATTTAGGTTTTACTCACTCTCTATTTAAGAGGGATATCGATCCAACACTGGACCCAAGGCTTCTTTTAACGGATCTAAGTAAGGCTCAAAATTCTTCCACTGATCAATACCGCCACGATAGATAGGCTGACGTACCTGCTCAGAAGAGGGTGTTCGCACCGCGCGCTCGGTTTTATAAAAACTTAAGCAGGCCTCTTCAAAGGGCAGTCCACAGTAGTTCAAAATTCGACGTACCTGGGTCTCAAAGTCGTTGACCACATCCTCGTACTGCACGTGCAGTATTTGCTCGGGAAAGGCAGTCTGCCAGAAGTCCATCAGCGACTCGTAGTCGCGGAAATAGGTTCCAGCATCAGCAAGGTCATAACTAAAGGCCTGACCTTCAGCAAACAGCTGTTTGTAACCACTAAAGCAACAGCCCAGAGGATGACGGCGGGCGTCGATAATCTTGGCGTTGGGCAGCATCAGTTTAATCAAGCCAATATGCCTAAAATTGTTCGGCATCTTGTCAATAAAGAATGGCGCACTCTGACGGTGAACCTGAGTATCAGCAATATACGCTTCGCCAAACTCACGGTATTTGTCGCTATCTAGGGTTTCTAAAATGCCCGGGTATAAATTGTCCCCGGTCATATTGCCGCCTCTGCGCAGCTCGTTTACCAACGAGAGAACATTGGGCAATTCAAGGGTGCCGTCCACTTGGCTGTGAGAGGACAATATCTGCTCTAATAGGGTCGATCCGGCCCGCGGCAGACCTACAACAAAGATGGGATCAGCGGCACTGTGTCCAGAGTCCTTGGCGGCGCCAATAAACTCGGGGCTAAAGACCTGTTTTTGCTGATTAAACTCATCGGTCATCTGCTCTGCAGAATAGCGACTTTGAGCTTTTTTCGCTTTATTGCCTGCGGCGTAATGACTAAATGCCTGATCAAATTTTTCCGCATCTTCAAAGGCTTTGCCCAGTGAAAAGTTGATATAGACCCGATCCATAAACTTTAAGTCATCGCCTTTTAACTGCGCAAGCATTTTGCCAATATCGTCATCATTGAACTTGACCGTTTTTAGGTTCGCCAGAGAATGCCAAGCCTCACCATAGGCGACACTGCTCTGAGTGGCCTTTTTGTAGGACACAATAGCCTCGGGAGTATTGCCGCGAGTCTTTAGGGCGTGCCCTTTTGATGTCAGCGTTACCGGATCCCCAGGGATCTTGGCAAGAACACTATCAAACAGCTCTAGAGCCCTGTCATAATCGCCCATCTGCATACATAAAACCGCATATAGCGATCCAAAATGGACATTGTTAGGGTTGTCTTTGTAGAGCGTTAGAACCTCTGCATGAGCAGCTTCAATCTTTTGTCGCTTGCGCAGGGCCTCAATATAGTCAACCCGCAAGAGGTCATTCTCAGGTTCCAACTTAAGCGCACTTTCGAGTAAAAACTCGGCATCATGGAGTATATTTAACTTCATGCCCACATCTGCCAGAAGCCTCATGGCCTCTACATGGTGTGGACGCTGCTTTAAAAATTCCCGACACAGGTCCTCTGCATTGGACAGCTTGCCTTGGGCAATATGGTCCATTGCCGCAATCAATGACGGAGGCATTTTCAAAACCCGTTCCAAATGAGGCTTTAATCGAAGCGCCTCTGGTTCTCGATTTTGCTTGAGCAATATCTCAATCTGTCCGCGCCAACTTCCCTGCAATGAGGGATTAGCATGGGTAGCACGGGTGTACAGGTGCAGTGCCTGCTTTAAATTGCCCTTGGCACGATAAATGTGGCCCTCTTCCTGAAGACCTCGTCCATAACTCGGGGCAATTTTTCGCAATGCCTTTAACTGCTCCAAAGCCTCATCTAATCGGTTGAGGTATCTCAGACAAACTGCGCTGTAATAAAAAGCATCAACACTGTCAGTCTGGGTTTCAAAGATAGACGCTAAGGCTACAAGGGCATCATCAAACCGCTTATCACGCATCAATTGTTCAATCTGAATCTTGTCTTGTTGGTTCAAAGTACGTTTCCTTCAGGCAAAAATATGCCCCTAGACGGGGCATATAGATTTAACATTTGACTACTTTCAATTAGAAATTGTAAGTCAAACGCATTCCCATAGTACGGGGTCTTGCGTATGAAACACGCTCTCTATCATTTACGAAGTTACGCGATAGTTCCGCACGCTCATCAGTTAGGTTGTCGACAAACAGCTCAGCACCCCAAGTGTCACCGGTTATACCAGCAGTAAGACCCATCATAGTCCAACTTTGGATCTCATCGCGGTTCATGCGAATAATATCACTATAAGACTCAGCAGAGTGGGCAACATGCGGCATCACGTGAGCAACAAAACCAGAGGCCAAAGTCCATTCGTAACGCGCCTGTAAGTTGGCTTGAAATTCAGGAGCAAAGGCCAGCGAATCGCCTTTAACAACGTCGTCTGTCGGCGTTAGTACCTTGGTGATCTCAGTGTCGAGGATCGATACACCACCACTAACTGTCAAACCCTGGAACGAATCAAGCGCTAGGATAAAGTCAGCTTCTACACCAGTAACCTCAGCATTTGCTGCGTTATCAGAGAAGAACAGGTTAGCAATCGACGGATCGAAGATCGTAGTCTGTAGGTTTTCGATTTCAACAAAGAAAGCACTACCATTGAAGCGTAACTGGCCGTCCATCAGGTCAGTTTTCCAACCAAATTCATAGTTGGTTACTTCATCGGTCATCAGCTCAAACGGAACTGTGTAGCCAGCAGCGTTTGATGCGCCACCAGGACGGTTCAGCAGTCCAGGACGGAAGCCCTCGGAATAGGTACCGTAGAACAGCACGTCTTCACTAGGAGTCCAGTTCAATGTCGCCTTGACAATAGTACCGCTGGTCTTGGCTTCATCAGGTGCTTTTAGTGCGTTGAGGATACCGGTGATTTCTACATCACTGATCGCGTTGGGCGCATTGGCTACAGAGCCACGTCCAACACTGAAGCTATCAGCAGCAGTTAAAGCTGCTTTAACTTCATCAAAGGTAACACCGTCTTCAAATGTGATTCGAGTCGCTAGCTTACTGTCACCAATAAAGGTCAGCTTGCCATCGCCATCATAGAGGTCGGTGATATTAGTACCGAATGCGTTAACGTCTGTACCTTGGAAGAAGTTACCGAACGAAGAGTTGGCGCCGCCTTCCATATCAACACGGACGTCATACCAACGAGCACCTGCAGTAAAGGAGAATTCATCATTGAGATCAAAGGTGACTTCACCAAAAATGCCGACCTGTTCATCGGTACGTTTAATATCATTCCTGAAAATGGTATCGCGCTCAAAAGCACCGGTCTGGGACAGGAAGCCATCATCAAAAGGCATGTTCAACGGTGAATCTGCGCCGTCATACAAGTTCCAGAAGTTAGCTTGAGTCATACCAGGGTAGCGGAAGTTTACGCGTTCCTGAAGCTCTAGATCGCTGTAGAAAGCGCCACCAGTTGCTCGTATTGACTTACTCTGATCTGTGGTAAAACGCAGTTCATGAGTACTAACGGTCGTTTCACTGTAGCTTTCAACATAAGTATCTGGTGCGTAGCAAGTGCCGGCAGGAATGTTGGAGGCATAACCAGGGTTGTAATAGTTATACTCAGGATAGGTCACTGTAGTGTCACAGATGTAGTAAGGGAGATACTGACCGACAAATAAGTAATCGGTGTAATCCACTACCTGATCCGTTTCACGCTTGGTATAAGCTCCAGCATAGACAATATCTAGCTCGCCAATACGACCTTCCAGCTTCCAGTTGATGTTATCAAAGGAATCTTCCAAAGTATCTGGGCTAAAGCGCTGAACAGATAGGCTATCTTTACCAAGGCCGGGATCAGCCTGGAATACACCATCAGTCTCTAAGTCTTGATGACCATAACCTAGTAGCAAAGACCAATCTTCGTTGAGATCAACCAACGCACCAATTCTAAAGCCTTCATAGGTTGCGTCGTTAAAATCGTCTTTAACCAAGGCGCTGTTATCGGCATCTTCAAAGTTAACCAATGCATAGCTTGCAGGATCATTTGGATCTAAAGGAACTCGATTTTGCTGGTATGACAGACCTTGAATAGAGTCAATGTAAGTCTGAGTCTGGAAACCGGCACGCAGATCAGAAACTGGAACGCCATTTGAACGCATGGTGCCAGCTTCACGGAAGCGCGCGCTCTCAAGCACATTAACAGTGCCGTGAACGTTATCAATATAGCCACCTTGATGATCGCGATAAGCAACACCACGAACTGTTAACTTGTCGTTAACCGGCATATTGAACATAGCTTCGATACTATTGCTAGGATCACCATTAGCTGTCGAGGAGACACCTACTTTGATGCGACCATAAGTATCGGTGGGATCTGGCTTATTAGTGATCAAACGAACTGTACCGGCCTGAGAGCTGGCACCGAACAGGGTGCCCTGTGGTCCAGAAAGTACTTCGATACGGTTCATATCCGCTGCGTAGACATCCAGATTACGGCCAGGCTGCGAGAGCGGCTGCTCATCTAAATAGAGTGCTACGTTGGGAGCCAAACCGGCTACACCAGCAGTTGTCAGATTAGGCGTAGTCGATGCTACACCACGAATGTAAATTGTATTTTGTCCAGGGCCACTGCCGCCGGCAGTTACACCGGGAAGTTGAATTAGATAGTCTTCGAAATTTGCAACGCCCAATTGGTCCAGTTTTTCCGATGTGATCGCAGACACTGCTACTGCAATATCCTGAGTGCTAGCGGAGGTTTTAGTTGCTGTTACAATAACTTCCTCAATCGCTGCATTTGCCACGCCAGCAAATGAAACACCCATAGCAACCGAAACAGCCAGACTTAGCCTATTATTTCTATACATACTGATACTCCCCATAAAATGAATTTTTTCTACTCAATCCCAAAGAAATTTCGGAGATTGCGCATTTTTTTCAAATAGCTCCCTGATGCCTCACTCAATAGAATAAAGAGAGACATTACTTAAAAACCAAATCCATTTAGACTAATTTTGATTACTAAGCTCTAAGGCCTAGATTTTTTTAGGTGGGCTTTTTGCGACAGGCTCCTGTGCAAAAACCAGAAAGATGATATCACAGCTATTTGGCAAAATCAGGGCAGATAGCCTTTTTTACAGGGACAAAAACGGGCTTAAAATACGGTTTAAAGGGATGTAAAGTCATTTTTGAGAGATTGATCAGAAAATACAAAATCATTCAACCAGTTGAATTTTCTCAGCACTTAATAAGATTCTTTTGCTTCTATAGAGCGAACCCAATGCCTGTTTATATTTTTTCTTGGAGACCTTGAAGGCGCGGTATATCTCGTCTGGGGCGCTTTTATCGGTTAACGTAGAGACACCGCCTGTTGCCCGCAATCCTTCAATAATTTGTTCACCCAAATCGTGATCGCCCTGCAGTGTACCCTGAGAAATCACCAGATCGATCTTGCCGTCGGAGCGAATTCCCTTAATAAAGCCCGGCAATCGCTCACCGACCTTAAGTGGTCTAAATGCGTCATCGCGAAAAATAAGCCCCAAATACTGGTCGTTGATTACCGCTTTGTAACCTAAGTCTGTGCGTCCAGCAATTAACAAATCAACTGCTTGGCGAGGCTTAACCCACACCGACTCTTCAGCCAAATAGTCCTGCAGGCGAGTCGAGGCGGCGATACGGTCGCTATCCTGATCGTGAAACACATAGACAACATAGGAATAGCCCACTTCCATCGGCTTGAGTTGCTCGCTATATGGCACCAGCAGATCTTTCGGCAGACCCCAGTCCATAAAGGCACCGGCGTTATTGATATCGATGACCTTAAGCATTTCGCAGCGGCCCACTTCGACTCTGGGCTTTTCAGTAGTAGCGATTAACAGATCTTCGGAATCAAAATAAAGAAACACATCAACCCAGTCGCCTAACTCGCAATCCTCTGGCATATAACGCTGCGGCAACAAAATCGTACCCAGTTCGCCGCCATCCAAATAGACGCCAAAGTCGACCTCTTTGACCACTTCTAATTTATTAAACCTGCCAACCTGTACCATTTTATTAACCGCGCTTTAGATAATCGAAAACCCAAACTACTCAATGAGTAGTGGGTATAAATAGAGGGCGGCAGTATACAGCAGTTAAGGCGGAGTATTCACTCGAGGGTCAGCCATCGCTGACCTCGTGTTCTAACTCATTGATATCCGAGCGCTGAATATCGGCCAATTCCTGCAATGTAGGCTGTGCGTCAAGAACCTGCTGTATATGGTCAATAATGTCACCAATGGTAATAAAGGCTTCAACCTGTTGATCTGACACATCAATTCCAAAATGTTCTTCAAAATCCATCGCCAGTGAAATTTTTTCCAGTGAATCAAGATTTAAACTGGCCAGGGACATGGAGGCATCGACTACATCGACCACCACAGCCTGATTATTGAGAATATGATCGTAAACAATTTCGCTAATACTCGGTTTTTTAAGGTTTTGCATAGTGCCGCGCCTTTTTCCGTAAGTGAAAAATCAATCCGTTAACGAAGCAAAAATCAAACCAACACTAGAACCAATTCGGCATAGATAAATACAATGCCCGCGGGATTACCGCCATGCTAAGCTCATCGTAGATATACAAAGCTTCTTAATGATCTACGCTAAGTAAGGGCAAGGCCTCAGTAAATAACCAGTCTTTGGAGCGCGCCTTAAAAGCACTCAGGCTTAGCAGACCTGCCCGACCCCTTAATGATTGACTCTTACCTAACGAGAATTAATGTGCACAACACAGCAAATAGCGGCTTCGCCAATGTCTGGATCCTAACTCTTAGCAATGCCCTGGCCGCATCGATTATGGCCCTGATGATTCTAGTGGGCAGCCTAGTGGGCAGTGACCTAGCACCGGCCGCGGAATGGGCGACACTGCCACTGGCACTGACCATCTGCGGCACCGCCGCAGGTATTGTTCCCGCCACTCGGATAATGCAGCGCCTAGGCCGCAAACGCGGCCTCTGGGCCTTTATGGGGCTCGGCATAATCGCCTGCACAATGGCCAGCCTGGCCTTAGAGCTGCGTAGCTTTAGCCTATTTTGCCTGGCCGCGATATTGCTCGGCACCACCAACTCGGCACTGCAGCAGGTACGCTTTGCGGCAATGGAGTCTGTATCACCTAAATCTGCTGCCAACGCCGCCTCTCTGGTAATGCTTGGGGGTATTCTGGCGGCTTTTGTCGGCCCAGAGCTGGCCGTGCTTGGCGCCCATATGACTGCCGTCGACTACCAGGGCTCGTTCTGGCTCGGCGCCCTCTCCATAGTCTGTGGCGCCATACTCTTGAGCGCCTATAAGCCGGCTCAGATTGAAGCCACCAGCAAGCCCATTGCTGCGGGGTCACTGGGGACGATTTTGCGCGGCCATGGCTTTATTCTGGCGGTGGCCAGTGGCGCCGTGGCCTTTGTGGTGATGTCCTTTGTCATGACCGGCACGCCGATCAGCATGCACCATACCTATGGTCATTCTCTGGTGGATACCAAGTGGGTGATTCAAAGTCATATTGCGGCCATGTTTCTGCCGTCTCTGATAGCGCCACTGCTATTTAAGTGGCTGGGTACTCGAGGATTGATGCTGGCGGGACTGGCCTGTTATGGCGCCACCATTGGCATTGGCTATTTCGATATCAGCGTCAATGGCTTCTGGTTGCAGCTGGTGCTGTTGGGCGTGGGCTGGAACTTTCTCTTTGTGGCGGGGACAGCGCTGCTGCCGACCAGCTATAAAGAGTCAGATCGGTTTAAGGCACAGGCGTTTAATGACTCCACAGTGTTTTCACTGCAAGCGTTGGCGTCACTGTCTGCGGGGTGGGCATTGAATTTGATCAGCTGGCAGCAGATGTTATTACTCTGCCTAGTACCCATCAGCTTGATGCTGCTGGCACTGGTATGGGACCTCACTCGTGAGGCTAGAGCTAAAAGAACAGTCAGAGTGCTCTAAGAGACAACACTAACCGCGGTAGATACAGCCGCTGGTGCAGGTCTCTTTGATAGTGATACAGCTGAGCAATGGCAGTTTAGGCTTGAGGTGCTGCCAGATCCAGATCGCCAAATTTTCACTAGTGGGATTCTCCAGCCCCTCAATATCATTGAGGTAATGGTGATCGAGCTGATCATAGATCGGTGCAAAAGCCGCTTTAATGTCGCCAAAGTCCATAATCCAACCAGATTGTTCCCCCACCGGACCTTCGACGGCCACTGTCACGAGAAAGGAATGGCCGTGGAGACGCGAGCATTTGTGTCCTACCGGAACATTCGGCAAGCGATGTGCCGCCTCGATACTAAACTCTTTGTAAATCTGCATTTTTGTGCTTTCAAATGGCTGTTGATGGCGCGTATCTTAGGGCCGACGAAGAGATATGTATATAGCTGTAGAAAACGTTTGACAGCCCCCCTCAATTCGGTAGAATGCGCCCCTCTTTCAGAGGGTGGTTAGCTCAGCTGGTAGAGCATCGCCCTTACAAGGCGAGGGTCACAGGTTCAATCCCTGTACCACCCACCAAGTTTAGAAAGTTTATGCGGACCGGTAGTTCAGCTGGTTAGAATGCCGGCCTGTCACGCCGGAGGTCGCGGGTTCGAGTCCCGTCCGGTCCGCCACTAAAATAGATAAGGCTGCTTCGAAAGAGGTGGCCTTTTTTATTGTCTGCGGGAAAATGACGGCGATGGTTTTTAGTGTATCGAAAGGCCCGGAGCCAACTGGTTGTGATCCCTCCACTGCGGTCGGGATGACAGGATTTGGCGGTAGAGATGGAAGAATGGGTGCGGCCGAAATGGAATAATGGGTGCGGGCGGAATGGCACCCCGCCCTGTCATCCTGAGCGAAGCCGAAGGATCTCCCGCCGTATTGCACCCAACCCCGTAATCCCCAGCAACTCGCAGATACTGCTGCCAACTGGTTGAGATCCCTCCACTGTAGTCGGGATGACAGAGTGGGTGCGGCCGGATAAACCACCAGTCTGTGAACTGGCCAACCTAACCTCAGCCTCTAGAAATCTAAAATAACGCTTCTCCCAGCTGTAATCCCCCCCATGGAAAAGCAATACGCGGTTTATATTCTCGCCAATCAAAACAACAATGTGCTTTATATAGGCTCGACTAGTAACTTAGAAAGTCGGCTCGCGCAGCATAGGCAAAAATTAATCACAGGCTTCACTGCCAAATACAATGTCAATAAGTTGGTCTACTTTGAAATAACTAATGACGTGCTTGCAGCCGTGGCACGAGAACGGCAGCTGAAGCGTTGGCGGCGTGATAAGAAAGAACGCCTAGTGGAGAGGATGAATCCAGACTGGAGTGATCTGATGGAGATCCCTCCACTTCGGTCGGGATGACAGAAGTTGGCGGTTGGGATGACAGGGTATGGTAGCCGAGATGACACTCCACACTCTGTCATCCTGAGCGAAGCCGAAGGATCTCCAGCCGCATTGCACCCAAACCTATCATCCCCAGTAAATCGTAAACACTACTGCCGACTGAATGAGATCCCTCCACTACGGTCGGGATGACAGGAGTTAGCGGTCGGGATGACAGAAGTTGGCGGTTGGGATGACAGGGTATGGTAGCCGAGATGACACTCCACACTCTGTCATCCTGAGCGAAGCCGAAGGATCTCCCGCCGTATTGCACCCAACTCCATCACCCTGAGCGACATCGAATAAACGCCAACCAACCGATTGAGGCACGCCAGACCTAAAATCCAAATTTGGTAGCTGACATGCCAATCAGTTAGTATCAATTCCTGATCCGTAATCACAATAATAAAAAGCAACGGACCCTCACCATGACAGTAAAATTTGACCACCAATTCAACGCCTCCGCAGACGCACTATGGGCCATCGTTGGCACCCCAGATCGAGTCGACTGGGTTCCCGGCGCTGCCAGCTGCACATTTGACGGCGAAGTGCGCTCCCTATCCCTGCCCGGCGCGGGCGACATTAAAGAAAGAATCCTAAGTCGTGACCCTGAGCAGCGAACCATGGAATATTCGTGCTTTGAAACTCCCGCCCCACTGGAGTCTCACCATGCCAGTATACAGGTGATAGCTAACGCAGACGGTTGCCGCCTGATTTGGGAAACGGCTGTTACACCTGTAGCCTTTGAAACCTTTATTCGCAGTAGTATGGAAGGCTGTCTTGAGAGAATAAGAGAGATTCTGACTAAGTAGAACCGGAAGCCTTAGAGCTCAGTTACAGAGGCAGTGGAAAATACCCGCTTAAATACAACGGATAACTGTGCATTGCCGCGTCAGTATTAATTTACAAGTTACGAGCACTGATACGCGTGCGATAGGCCGCACCATATTTTTGTGCAAACACATTTAAACTCTTAAGCTTTCCAGATTTGCCCGATTTCACTTCAATGGGCAACACTCGGCCATCTACTTCACGCATAAATTCGATTTCAGACGTATTATTCATCCAGCTATACAGTGTTCTTGTATCTGTATACCTGAGCTCTTGAGCAACATAGTTTTCACAAAATGCGCCTTTGAATGTAGCGAATAAATCCGTTTCTTTATGCAACGCATTTGGTGACAGCTGCGCCAACGCACCGAGCAAACCCGTATCGAAAAAATATAGCTTAAAACGATTCTCTTGAGTAAATGTAGAGAAAGGCAATTCACCAGAGTTGGTGATGGGTACCTTCGCAACCAATCCTGTACCCTCTAGCCAATCCACAGCGCTTTGCAAATTAGAATAACGCCCACCGGAAAGCGCTTTTGAGGCGATAAACTTTTTATTCTCTTTTGCAAGCTGTGAAGGGATGGAAGCGAACACGGCTAGAATACGGTCGGAGCGCACATTGTCAGCGTATTTGGAGAAGTCACGGACATAGGCGTCGAGCAAGTCTTGCTGAACTTCCCGCACTAATTTGAATGCAGTCAGGCGCTGGTCCCGGTGATGGCGGTAAACATCAACTACCTCTGGCATACCACCGACGATAAAGTATTCTTTTAATAGATCGAGAAGCTTGTTATGTATCGGCTCTGGAATGCTGCTCGCGGAGTTAAGGTCTAACAAGAAATCTAATAATTTCGTCTCCTTAATCGCACCTAAAAATTCAGTAAATGATAAGGGGTGCAGATCAAGAAAGTTTACTTTGCCCACGGGAAACGATGCTTCTGTGTGAACAACACCCAGTAAGGAACCGGCGCAACAAAGGGCAAGCTCAGGCATTTTTTCATAGAAGTACTTAACACTGGTTAAGGCCCGGGGACAATCCTGCACCTCGTCAAAAATGAGTAAATCGGTCTCAGGGTTAATATTCGTATCAAGAATAATTTCTAAAGATTGAACAATGGCTTGCGGCGAAAGAGAGCCTTCGAACAGGCTTGCCAGGTCGGAGTTTTCTTGAAAATTCAAATGGTGACAGGCCTCAAAATGCGCCTCACCAAAGGCCGCTAGGGCGTGTGACTTTCCCGTTTAGCGAGCACCTCGGAGTACCAAGGGTTTGCGCCCACTAGATTGCTGCCAGGCTAGTAGCTTTTGGTTGATTGTACGTTGGATTGGGGTATTCATAGGGGTAGCTTATTCGTAAAGCCTTAGTAGTTGCAGCAATTTTCCTATGAATAAATGCAAATATTAACAAATATTCCTATGATTAAATGTAGTTGTTGGCTATTAATCATAGAAATATCTTTATCTCAGATCACAAAAGACCCTCCAAAAGCACTTTAACCCTATGGCTTAAAAATGTTTATGCAGAATTTTTGAGGGTGTTCTAAATTTTCTGTCGTCTAAGACGCCAAACTGCGCTCACGCAACTTACCAATCTCATCGCGCACCTGAGCCGCTTCTTCAAACTCCAAATTCCGCGCATGCTGATACATTTTCTCATCCAGCCGCTTAAGCTCTTTGGCTATATCGCGAATTGCCACCGGCGCCTCATCAATATCATAGCGCCCAAGGCCCTCAGCAACCTTTTTACCGCGCTTAGTCTTACCCTGCCCGGCATAAGCCCCTTCCATAATATCGGCCACCGACTTGGTGATACCTACAGGCGTTAGCCCATGCAATGCATTGTGTTCAATCTGCTTGGCGCGACGACGCTTAGTTTCATCAATGGCACGGCCCATAGAACCGGTAATCTTATCGGCATAGAGTATCGCCTTACCGCGCACATGACGGGCAGAGCGACCAATGGTCTGAATCAGTGAGGTATCAGAGCGCAGGAAGCCTTCTTTGTCGGCATCAAAGATCGCCACCAGGGAAACCTCGGGCATATCCAAGCCTTCTCGCAGCAGGTTAATACCCACCAGCACATCGAATTCCCCAAGGCGCAGGTCGCGGATAATTTCTACACGCTCAACGGTGTCAATATCCGAGTGCAAATAGCGCACCCGAACACCGTGCTCGGCAAGATAATCAGTGAGATCTTCAGCCATGCGCTTAGTCAGCACGGTGATCAAAATACGCTCATTGGCGGCGACGCAGCGATGAATCTCGGAGAGTACATCATCCACCTGGTTGAGCGCCGGACGCACTTCAATCTCAGGATCCAGTAAACCGGTGGGTCGCACCACCTGCTCAACAACCTGGCCTTCGTTAGCGGCCTCGTAGCGGCTAGGTGTCGCCGAGACAAAAATCATCTGTGGCGCCAAGCCTTCCCACTCATCAAAGCGCAGAGGACGATTATCGAGGGCCGAGGGCAGTCTAAAGCCATATTCAACCAGCGTTTCCTTGCGCGAGCGATCGCCTTTATACATGCCACCAATCTGCGGCACAGTAACGTGGGATTCGTCGATAATCAGCAGTGCATCGTCGGGCAGGTAATCAAACAGGGTCGGTGGCGGATCCCCCGGCGGTCGGCCGGAAAGATAGCGGGAGTAATTCTCAATGCCGTTGCAATAACCCAGCTCACGCATCATCTCACTGTCATAACGCACCCGCTCGCCGAGGCGCTGGGCTTCAACCAGCTTATCCACAGAGCGCAACTGGGTTAGGCGCTCATCCAGCTCGACAATAATTTTGTCCGCGGCTTCAACCACGGTGTGACGCGGGGTTACGTAATGAGACTTGGGATAGACCGTATAGCGTGGCACTTTGCGCAGCACTTCGCCGGTCAGGGGATCAAACAGCGTAAGGTTTTCCACCTCGTCATCGAACAGCTCGATACGCAGTGCTTCATAGTCCGAGTCTGCCGGGTAGACATCAATAACATCGCCGCGCACCCGGTAAGAGGAGCGATCGAAATCAATATCATTGCGTTTGTATTGCAGTTCGGCGAGCCGCCGGAGAATATCTCGCTGATCAATTTTTTCGCCGCGGGAGAGATGCAGCAGCATCTTCATATAGGCTTTGGGGTCGCCAAGACCATAGATAGCAGATACCGTGGCCACAACGATGACATCCCGGCGTTCCATCAGCGCTTTGGTGGCTGACAGTCGCATCTGCTCAATATGGGAATTTACCGCCGCGTCTTTTTCAATAAAGGTGTCTGACGAGGGCACATAGGCTTCGGGCTGGTAATAGTCGTAATAAGAAACAAAGTATTCCACCGCATTATTCGGAAAGAAACTCTTAAACTCACCGTAGAGCTGGGCCGCCAAGGTTTTGTTGTGAGCCATAACAATAGTGGGGCGCTGCACCGCTTCCATGACTTTGGCAACGGTAAAGGTTTTACCGGATCCGGTTACGCCCAACAGCGTCTGAGCAGAGAGGCCATTCTCCAGACCCTGAACCAGTTTTTTAATCGCCTCAGGCTGATCTCCCGCGGGAGAGTAGTCGCTAACCACCGTCAACGGTGGCATGGGTAGAATATCGGCCACGCTTATTCCGGGCTCAGGGCGCAGGGTGCCCTGCCGCTGCTCTGGGTTTGAGTGCAGATATCGGCAAAGTACTCGCGGTTTTTGCTCTTTAGGTCAGTAATCAATGTCTCTATGCCCTGCTCTTCAATGGTCTCGCGGAATTTGTGTTTTTTCACCGACACATAGGTGATGCCCTTAAAACGAACATCCACCGCCTGCCACTTACCTTTCTCGCGGTCGGTCTGTTTGATCAATACGTCTAAAACAATATCTGGTATCAGTGTCGACTCCATCTGCACCTGAACCCAACCCATACTGGCTTTTGGGTTGATCACCACATCGACCACACGAAACTGCTGTCCGGAGTAATTTTCCAGGCCCTCAAAGGCATAGCGCATCAGGGTATCCCTTACCGCCTCTACCAAAGCGCCCTGCTGTGGCACAGTCAGCACCTCAAAATGCTGCCGCCCAACCAAAGCACGCGCCGTAGACGAGGCATCCCAGAGCGGCCGCAAGCTGCGATCGATAAACTCTTGATAGGCCATGGGATCGCTGAGATAGCGCTGCTTACTCTCCGACAACTGCTCGCTCACCTCAACAAACAGCGGCGTAAACTGCTGCACTACCTGTTTCTTGGCAGTATCCCCAGGGGGCTGCTGTTCGGCCACACCGACCCGGGCACCAAAACAGAGCACTGCAACGAGCAGACACTTACTGACTAAATTAGCGTGATTCAAACGACGTTCCTTCCATAAAGCGCCAGCCCTAAGGCCGCAATGGGCAAGATTATACAGGCTACAAGGCTTCAAACGAGCTATTCGCCTGAAAAACTTGGCTGCACGACAAGCATTTTCAGCACCGCTCAAATGGCCCCGACCGCGCCACCAGATTGATCTGCCACCGGAGTTTGCCTGCAAGCATCAAATAGCCCTAATTAAGTGCTCAGAAATTGTTGACTCTAGCCTTTATGCCCCCTAAAATGCGCGCCTTGTCGTTACACAGACATGATTCCGCCTTAGCTCAGTTGGTAGAGCAAATGACTGTTAATCATTGGGTCCTTGGTTCGAATCCAAGAGGTGGAGCCAAATTTAAGAAGGGTTGCAGAGATGCAGCCCTTTTTTTTCGCCATTTTTTCGCCATTTTTTCGCCATTTTTTCGCCATTTTTTTGTCTGGCTTCCTTTCTACTACCCTTTTTACTGCCCTTTTGCCCCATTAATCATCCTAGAACCCCACTTCGCCCCGAAAAAACCCCATTAAGCAGCCTGCTCAAATACCACCAATTACCCCTAAAGAAAAACCTCATTCCAAAGCGATATGAACTATCTTTGGTGGGAAGACCGTTACTAAAACAAAGCTAACAATAAGGCACAGGTCACAAGCCGCGTATTAACAACTGTGCCTTGGCCGCGTAAAGTGACACTGTCAAGCTTA